>CAZSEZ010000091.1:0-14599 GCA_964606015.1 uncultured bacterium | reverse complement strand
GTACTTACTTTCTTAATAATTAATAATCACTTTAGATTAAATCATTTTTATTGTCGCTTATTTTTACCTCCAAACCGGTAGATACAAAAGGCACATCAACTAACTCTCCTGTAGCATCACCAATTTTTACAGTTAAACCCGCTCCACCAGCCTTAGTTTTGACATAAGCCAAGCCGAATAAACCATTTGCTGTTTCTGTATAACTCGTGAATACGCCAATTTTTTTTTCATCCAAAGTAACTGGAGTTTCCGGAGTCACTGCTTTATCTAATTTGACGCCCCAAAGTTGCTGTTTGACACCGTTATAAGTGTTAAGCCTAGCAATAGTCTCTTGACCGATATAGCAACCTTTATCAAAAGAGATAGTTTGCCACAATCCTGCTTCTAGGGGATTGTAATCTTCAGTTAATTCATGATCTGGCATTGGTCTACCTTGAGTAATACGGAGGTCTTCCCATTCACGATCACTTAGTTGTTGTAGATTTTGTTTAGCCAACTCCTGACAGATAGTGTCTGCTTGTTCTCTAGGGACAATTAGGTTGTAGCCTGGTAGGGCAAGATCATTTCCCTTGGCCACTCTGATCGGGATCGAGTCGATCTCTCCAAGTTGATGAGAGTGCTCTTGGCCATCGTTAGAATAGCTTCCCAAAAGTTGCGTAACGACAGTATCAGTAGCTTCACCAACCAACGTGATCAAAGAAAAATCATCAGTAGCATCTTGAAGTTTGACCTTATCAAAAGGAAAAATAAAGCCATCAAGCCATTTTAATAACTTCTCACGACGTTGCGGAGCCACAATTACCAAAACTCGATCTTCAGTTACATAAGCTAATGCCAAGTCGATAGTTCTGGCAGTAGAAGTCACGAAAACAGTGAGACATCCCTCACCAGGAGTCAAAGAATTAAAATCGTTGGTACTTTGATTGTGTAAGTAGCGCAAGCGATCGCTATCAGTAAATGCTAAAATGCCCCAATCGGCACGATGGTAATAAAACATTACTATATATACCTTATGATTACTTTTTTGATGCCAAACTTTCGTTTGTGCACTCAATTGATTGATTAAGTTGATTAGTTGATATTTTCAAAGACTTCTTGAACCGCTTGTTGGGCTTTGTCTTCAATTAACTGCCAATCTAATTCTCCCGTTTCATCAAATAAACGTTCGTCAATTTCAACCTCTACTGTACGCTGTTCTGAACCACTAAAAATATGTTGCGGGGAAGGAGCATAGTTTTGAAAACAGACCTGATAGCAAAGTTGCCAAATATCTACTTCTAGATTGCGATCACCTTGGCTTAAAGTCAAAATATAGCCTGGAATAGGTTCAGTTATTTCCTGATAAGAACCTTTCCAAGTAGAAGCATCTAACTGTTTACGAATGTTATCTAAGACGCGAATCAGTGCTGGTTGCATTAATAGCTGTGCCTGCTCCCAAGCAAGTGGAGTTTTAAATTGTGGTTTCACTAGTTATCGAGCTTTGATGGTGATTTATAACACTACTCGATTGTAAAACTACCTGGTTCCTTCCTTTCTGTTTAGCTTCGTAAAGAGCAAGATCGCTCATTTGAATCAAATCCTCAGGAGAACTTTGGTGGTTAGGAACAGCACAGCTCACACCAAAACTCAGTGTGACATAATTATTTACCAAAGATTTGGGATGAGGAATATTTAACGCTTCTACTTGTTGACGGATTTTTTCTGCGATCATGACAACTTCGTTGGCATCAGTATCAGGTAATATCAACGCAAATTCTTCTCCACCATAGCGAGCAGCTAAATCAGTAGGTTTTCTAATCACTTGAGCTATGGCCTGAGCCACTTGCTGTAAACAGCGATCTCCAGATTGATGTCCAAAATGGTCATTGTAGAGTTTAAAGTGATCGACATCGCACATAATTATTCCCAAAGACTTTTGCTCTTTTCTCATTCTGCGCCATTCTTGAGCGAGAAAACGGTCAAATACATAGCGATTCGCCAATCGCGTCAGACTATCATAGGTAGCCAAAAACTGAAGATTTTGATTGATACACTTTAGTTCCTGTTCTGCTAGTTTACGGGCTTCAATCTCTTGTTGCAGAATCGCGTTTTTTCTCTCTAATTCTGCTTTTTGGCCTTCTAATTGTTTTTGGAGCGATCTAATTCTTAGTTGATTAGCAATACGGAGATAAACCTCCTCCGTTTGAAAAGGCTTACCAATATAGTCGTTTCCACCACAGTTAAACGCTTTAACCTTATCAATTGAGGCGTTTAAAGCACTCAAGAAGATGATAGGAACGTTTTGGGTTGCAGTTTGATGACGCAACTGGGTACAGACATCATAACCACTTATCTCGGGCATATTGATATCTAGCAAAATCAAATCGGGGACAATTGCAAGAGCAGCTTTAAGAGCAAGCCCACCACTAATGGCTTTTCTTACCTCATAACCCCTATCTACAAGCATGGTTGACAAAAGACGTAGATTCTCTGGCTTGTCATCTACAACGAGAATATCTGCTTTTGGCTCGTATAATTGCTTCTTCATGCTTGCATGTTTAACGAATGCTTCGACTCATTACTCAAATAGACTTTAATCTACTTGGGTTAGTAACTCTTCCGTACGACTTATAATTCCCTCCAAGGCGAAGTTTTCTACCATTTTTTGTAAACTATCTGCCAGTTCTTCATATTCGAGGGGAATCGAATCTATCAATTGCAGAATATCTTTTTCGCTAGCTGCAACAGCTGCATGGTTGAGTTCTTGTAACCAAACTAAAGACATTTCTGCCAGGTAATCTAAGCTCTGGTTTTTGGGCTGATTGACATCATTTGTTCCCCAGCTGTCAGCATAAACATACTTGAGATCTAGCTCAAGTGCGATCGCACTTAGCAATTCCTCTATGATAAAGGGCTTACTGATAACATCCTTGCAGCCTAATGCCAACATTTTAGTTTTTTCTGTTGTAACAACACAGGCAGTAGTTGCAATAATTTTTGCTTTAGGGTTGCTTCCCATAATTGCTTGAGTGGTAGCCATTCCATCCATTTCTGGCATATAGATGTCCATTAGGATTAGATCAGGTTGCCAACTATCAAATAACTCTAATGCTTCCCTACCATTACAAGCTTGTGCAACCCTAAAACCAACTCCTGTAAGCAAATCGTTTAGTAACTGACAGTTGTCAGAATTATCATCAACAACCAAAATTTTCTTGGAGGCATCGTTATTAGCAATCGTAATAGCCTGTCGCGGTGTGGTATCTAGCTTAATATCAGAATCGATAGCAACTTTAATCGGAATCTCGAATAAAAAAGTTGTTCCTTTCCCAACAACGCTTTCGACTTCCAACCTACCACCCAACAGCCTAATCAAACTCCGACAAATAGATAAGCCAAGACCCGTTCCTTGACCTGATTTTAGTCCTGTATCACTTTGCTCAAAAGGCTCAAAAATACGATCTATTTCGTCTTTGGCAATACCTTTACCCGTATCGACAACTTTGAACACCAGAGATTTCTGGTTTCTCGTTTTTACTTGTAAGCACACTTCCCCTCGATGAGTAAACTTGATGCTGTTACTCACAAGATTGATTAAAATTTGCCGTAATTTAACACCATCGGTATAAACAAAAGAAGGAACATCGCCACAAAGGTCAAGATTGAGCTGTAAGCCTTTTTTCTCTGCTTGTAGGACAAACATTTTCTCCAAGCTAGTTAATAAATCTAGTAGATCGAGACAATCTTCTTGCAAAACTGTCTTACCAGCTTCAATCTTAGAAAGATCGAGAATATTATTAATCAAAGTTAAAAGATGTTTGCCGCTCCGATTGATAATAGTTAGATGTTCTTGTTGCGCAGGGCTCAAAGAATAGTCCTGAGCCATAATCTGACCAAAACCTAAAATGGCATTGAGTGGGGTTCTGAGTTCGTGACTCATATGAGCCAAAAATTGACTTTTTGCCTGATTCGCTACTTCCGCATCTTGTTTGGCCTTAGTTAAAGCTAGATTGTTTAAAGATAGTTCTTGACTCTGTTGTTTTTCTTTTTCAAGTAGTTTCGCTTGTGCCAGGGCAATACCCATTTGTCCTGCTACTGCTTCTAAAAGTTCTATTTCATCAATTGACCATTTTCTAATGCGATCGCATTGGTGAATACCAATTATCCCATTAGGTTCACCCTGATAAGATGTCCTGACTGCCAGCATAGATTTAATCCCATACTTGAGACAAATTCGGTGGGAACCTTTAAGTAAAGGTTCTTGCGCCACGTCATTAGATGCAACAGCCAAATCTTGGCTCAAAACTTTCTCTGCATGAAGATTCCCTGATACAGGAATTGACAGCTGTAAGGATTCCACTTGAGAATCAAGTAAAAATTCTGCCATGATCGGGATCTGCGGTTCTGATCCACTTATATATCCATGAATTAAACAACGACTAACCGCGAACATTTTTCCTATCTGGGTAGCAGCAGTACGAAAAATAGTTGAGGTATCCCAATTACTCCGGAGTTCTTGAGTAATTCGACCTAAAAGCTGCTCTCGCTGGAGTTGTCTAGTAAGATACCTGTGTGATTCTTTGAGCTGACTAATATCAGTGATTGTGCCAATGTAGCCTGTAAGCTGACCCTCAGCACTGTATTCAGGAATAGCTTCAGCAAAAACCCAAATTTCTGGGATTTCAAATTCACAAAAACGATATTCCGCACAAAAAGAAACCCCACGGTTCACAGTTTCTTGCCATTGCTTTAAGACTCGCGAACGGTCTAGAGGATGAATCGCACTTTTCCATCCCTCCCCCAAAGAGTTTTCCGGAGTTAGACCTGAAATATGACACCAACGCTTATTGACGTAGCTAAAATTGCCTTTAATGTCAGTATGAAAAATCCCTACAGGTGCAGCAGAGGCCAAATTTAAATAGCGTTGTCGACTTTCTTGAAGTTGTCTTTCCTGACGCTTACGAATGCTTATGTCGCGACAAACACAAACCAGTTGATTCTTTTCTAGCTTTACTAAGGTTAATTCTTGCTCAAATACAGAACCATCTTTTCTCTTAGCAGGAATTTCCCCCCACCAATATCCTTGCTTCTGAAGCACGGGAAAAGCCTTAGTTTTAATAACTTCAATCTCTTGAGGACGATAAAGAAGTTCCCAACTTTTCCCAACTAGTTCTTGAGGAGAATTGTAACCAAGAATTCTGGCATGAGAAAGATTGAGATAAGTAAAATGTTCTGCTTCTACAAGAGCTATTCCGTCTATAGCGGCTTCAATAGCAACAGATTGTTGCTTGAGCTTTTGGCGATCTTGCTTAATCGCAGTGATATCTTCAATAACAGCAAGAGAAGTTTTAACTTTGCCTGATTCTTTAGTTAGTGGACAAATCGTGACTTTGACCCAAACTATAGTGCCTTTTTTGTGAATATAGCGTTTTTCAATAGTTAAGTTTCCTATCTCCTCTAGCTTCGAGCGTAGTATCAGAGCTTTACTTATTTCTCTGTCTTCAGGATGGATGATATCTTCAACTTTGCTACCTACTAACTCGAATTCTGTATAACCGACAATGTCACAAAACTTGCTATTAACACGAATAAATCTTCCAGTATTATAATCACGTTCAACAATACCAATTTCGATTTGTTCAAAAATAGCTCGATATGCTTGTTCACTACGGAAAAGGGACTTTTCTGCCTGATGACGGGCTACGATCTCTTGACTAAGTAATTGATTTTGCCTTTCATACTGACGACATTGTTCTTTCGCCTGCTCTAGTAGATTTGCTTGTGCGATCGCAATTCCCACTTGGGCAGCAACAGCTTCAATAGTAGTAATTTCTTGCTCTGTCCAGTGTCTGTAGCGATCACATTGGTGTAAGACAATCAAACCGTTAACGACACCTTGATAAGAAGTCCGAACTGCCAGAACTGACTTGAGTCTCAATTTTCTACATACCAACCTAGCATCCTCAAGCAAGGGATTCTGTTCAACATTATCAATGGCAATAGCAAGATCACTTTCTAATGTTTGAGCATGTTGCAAACATCCAGCAAGCAGAGTTTGTTCTTGAGAATAGTGAGCTTTAACACTACCTTTATTGCCCTGATAAATAGTAAATGTGGGAATCTGGTTCTCAGCAGAATTTATCTGGGTATGAACCTGACAACGGCTTACGGCAAATACTGCTCCAATCTGCTGGACTGTTGTTTCAAAGATTGCCTGAAAATCGAGACTAGAGCGGATTTTTTCAATAATCTCTGTTAGAAGCAAACGATGTTGCATCTGAGTTTCCAAATCTTGCTTAGCTGCACGCTCTTGAGCAATACTCTGTTTGAGATCCGTAATTTCATGAAAATACCAAATCCTACCATAATCAACTCCTGTCTCAGAGCTAATCGGTGTCGTGTAACGTTGGAGAATTCTTCCGTCTTTGAACAAGACTTCGTCTTGACTGACTTTGTCAGGCTTAGCATACAGTTGCTCAGTGCTAGCGATAAAAGCTTCTGGATCAGCAAGTTGTTCTAGGGCATGATCAAGTAGCTTTACATCACGTTTTTCTTGGATTAGAGAATCAGGGAGTCGCCACAAACTACAAAAATATTTGTTGAAATAGGTGACTTCTCTTTGCTCATTAATCACGAGAATACCGACATTTGCAGCCTCTAGCTGAGCTTTAAAAAGAGTGCATTCTCTCTGAACTTCTTCAATATTTTGATTCTTTTCTAGCTGTCTAATTTTGGCAATTTGATTTTGATGCCTTTGTGCATTACTAATTGCGATTGCAGCATTAGTTAATAAAGGCTCGAAAAATTCCTGATTAATTTGTTTGATATTGACGTCTAACTGATAATTCTCTAGATAGAGCAAACCAAGAAATTCTTCACGATCTACCAAAGGAAAGTAATGTACTAAATCATTCGGATCGTTTTGATAAATAGCTTGAAACTGAATTTTGCGATCATTTCTCTCATCTTTAACTATGATCGGTTGAATGTTCTGGCGGCATAGCTCGAGGAGCGATCCATTCTGACCCAGATATTCCTCATCCTCAATTGGTTCGAGATAAAAACTAGTCTCAATCTTATCCTGGCTGTTCCTCTGAGCAACTGCCACGAAATAATAATCACCATTACCAGAATTAGCCTGATTAAACCAATGACGATCTAGAATCAAGATACTTTTTCGGACTTGAAAGGTACTGTGAATAGTTTGTAGCAGTAATGATGCTACTGATTCAATTTCTGTAGCGCGAGCTAGATTACTAATTGCTTTGAGTAAAACGTCCCTGAACATTAGCTAGCAGGCTTCTGTATGGTTCATATCTATTGTTTCCGATTAACTCTAAATAGTCATCAGGAAATTTCCTGACAAGGGTAAATAAGCTAAACTGAAAAATCAGTAAATAATACCAGAGGTGAGCGTGGTAAATATTGCAGTCATTGACTACGGAATGGGCAATCTGCACTCTGCCTGCAAAGGATTAGAAAAGGCTGGCGCAACTACTCAGATAACTGATTCTCCAAAGGACATCACCACAGCAGATGCTGTCGTCTTACCAGGAGTAGGAGCCTTCGATCCAGCAATGCAACAAATGCGCCAACGAGGCTTAGAATCTGTTGTTAAAGATGCGATCGCTTCTGGTAAACCATTTTTGGGCATTTGCGTTGGCTTTCAGATGTTACTTGATTCCTCTGAAGAAGGTGTAGAACCTGGTCTAGGTATTATCCGAGGCAAGGTAAAACGCTTTCAAAGCGAGCCAGAAATTACGATTCCGCATATGGGTTGGAATCAACTAGCGCTAAAGCAAGCTCAACACCCCCTTTGGGCAACCTTAGACAATGACCCCTATCTTTATTTTGTGCATTCTTACTATGTTGAACCAACAGACGACAGAGTGTGTGCTGCTACTGTGACCCATGGGTCACAAACTGTTACTGCCGCGATCGCTAAAGATAATCTAATGGCAGTACAGTTTCACCCAGAAAAATCTTCTGATAATGGTTTGCAGCTACTTTCTAATTTTGTTGCTTTAGCCGCAAAAAACTAAAATCAGAGCTTTTTAAAATGAGGCTACTTAGATGGTCTTAACCGTTTATAGTCTCGCTCTTTGGCAGCGAAATACTTTTCGACTGTGTTCTTAGTCCCTAAAGCGATCTCTAGTTCTGTCCCCTCTTCAGATTTCAAGCGTTCTCTCACCTTAGTTCGAAGATCGGAAATGATTTTTCCATTCGTCTTGCGGGTTTCGCACCAATCTAAAATTGGTGCTGGATAGCTACAACCACTACCTTCCAAATGCTCTCCAGCCAATATTTGATCTCTGGTAAATGGCTTAATCTCTGGTATCCAGTAGGTAACAAACTTTGATTTTGGGTCTTTTTCTACCCAATTTTTAGTTGGATTATAAATCCGAAAAGTCTTAGACATTGGATTTGTGACTCCTGCTTGATTCTGCCATTGTCGATGATTGATTGCGATATCCCCATCTACCAATCTACTCATAAAGTAATCCGCTCCATGCTGCCAAGAAACGCCACCATTGATACACAGGAAGGAAACACACATAGCTCTCATGCGAAAACTCATCCAGCCTTGGTTATTTAGTTGACGCATCGCTGCATCTACCAAAGGAAAGCCCGTTGTTCCCTGACACCAAGCGTTGAAAATTGCTTGTTTATCTGTTGCTAAATCTCGATCTGAGTACCAACTGTCGAATTCAGGATATCTATTTTTAAAAGCTAATTCAGGATGAAAATAATGTCTCTGGGTAAACTTGTCATGCCAACGTAGGCGATCTAAAAAGGCTTTGAGGGAAAAAACTTGTTTTGAGTCTTGGGGTAGAGTAGCTTTTAGCTTTTTGGTGGCTTGATAAACAGTACGGGAGGAAATCGTACCAAATTTTAGATGAGGGGATAGACGAGAGGTCGCTCCCATTTGCACAAGAAAGGGACGAGAAATTTTCCAGTGATAACCTTGGTATCTACCTTGCAAGAAGCTATCTAGAGTTTTTTGTGCTTCAGCTTCACCCCCAATAAAATGCCTGTCTAATTGTTGAGCCTGGGGACAGTATTTTTGCCAAAGCTGCTTGATGGTTAATTGTGAAAGCCTTAAGTTTAACTGTGGGGTGTCAATAAATTGTGGTTTAGGATGAGGCAAGCTTTCTTGATAACAATGGGAATCTTGCCAAATTAGTTTGTAATCTTCTCGATCCTGTACAAAGTGATTTTTGCCCAGATAAACTTCTAAATTTTGCGCTTCATAAAATTCGATTATTTCACGATCTCTAGAAATACCGTAGTTGACTTGAGCATCACGATTAAACAAAAGCCTTGGAGATTCACCTAGTTCCAGAAGGTATTTTGTCAGGTTCTGTATAATCTCAACAGATTGACCCTCGAATAAGAATAATTTGCTGCCAAGACTTCGCAGATTATGATCTAAATCCGATAGAGATTCTAACAAAAATTGAATTCTGACTGGTGCCACATGTGATTGTCCGTAGAACCAAGGGTCAACAACAAAGCAAGGTACAATCTCTTCTCCACTTTGAACTGCTTGACTAAGAATTTCATTATCAGTGATTCTTAGATCGCGACGAAACCAAACTATCTGCATCTCGTTACTAAGCTAATTTCCAGGCTTTAACTTATCAGTCAATAGTTAAGAACTGTTTACTGTATACTTGCTCATGAAATGTTCGCTTTTTTGTCTTTAAGTTTTTTGTGCGTATTTATGGCAATCGACTAATTAAAACCCTTCCTGGGCAAAATACCCGTCCTACTTCCGCTAGAGTCAGAGAAGCTTTATTTAACATCTGGCAACAGGATCTTACTAACTATAGTTGGTTGGACCTTTGTGCAGGAAATGGCTCTATGGGTGCTGAGGCGTTGTGCCGTGGAGCAACTATGGTGGTGGGGATCGAACAAAACCCTAAAGCCCATCAGCTAGTTAAGCAAAACTGGCAACAAGTAGCCAAGCCAGAACAACAATTTCGCGTCATTAAAGGAGATGTCAAAACCAGATTGAAGGGCTTAAATCAACAGTTTGACTATATCTATTTTGATCCGCCATACGCTAGTAGTCTATATCAACCTGTACTCGAAGCGATCGCAAAATATAATCTACTTGAATCTGATGGCGAAATCGCGATCGAACACAATCCCCGCCGCTGGGAAACTATTACTATTCCTGGGTTAGAAATTTGCCGCGAAAAGACTTACGGTAATACGGCTTTAACTTTTTATGAACTGAGTTAGCTCAATCATTAATATATTCTGTCGTGTTGTTGGTATTGGATTTTGAAAGATTAACCTAAATACGAGTTATGAATTTACAGCGTGAATTTGGTCTGTAAATTTGAACCGAGAAAATCAACAAAATCATCATTCGGCAGCCAGAGCAGAATCATATGAGCTATCAGATGGAGCGTAGAGCCTATGCAGATACCTTCGGTGCAACTACAGGCGATCGCGTTAGATTAGCAGATACCGAACTATTTATCGAAGTCGAGCGAGATTACACTACTTACGGCGATGAAGTTAAATTTGGCGGGGGTAAAGTAATCCGTGACGGCATGGGACAGTCGCCAATCTCTCGTCAAGATGGTGCGGTAGATCTAGTAATTACCAATGCTCTAATTCTGGATTGGTGGGGTGTCGTTAAAGCAGATATCGGCATCAAAGATGGCAATATATTCAAGATTGGCAAAGCGGGTAATCCTTACATTCAAGATAATGTCGATATTATTATCGGTGCTGCTACAGAAATAGTTGCAGGGGAAGGGCATATTATCACTGCCGGGGGCATAGATAGCCATATCCATTTTATTTGCCCCCAACAAATCGACACTGCCATCGCTTCCGGCATTACAACCATGATTGGTGGTGGGACAGGACCCGCTACAGGAACCAATGCCACAACCTGTACCCCTGGGGAATGGAATCTGGGGTTTATGCTGCAAGCGGCTGATGCTTTCCCGATGAATTTAGGTTTTTTGGGTAAAGGTAATAGTGCTAAACCAATTGGACTGGTAGAACAGATTCAAACAGGAGCAATGGGATTAAAACTCCACGAAGACTGGGGTACAACTCCTAAAGCGATCGATACTTGCCTTAGTGTTGCTGATGAATACGATGTGCAGGTGGCAATCCATACTGATACCCTCAACGAAGCAGGATTTGTCGAAAATACTGTCGCTGCTTTTAAGGATCGCGTTATCCATACCTACCACACCGAAGGTGCAGGAGGGGGACACGCACCCGACATCATCAAAGTTTGTGCTTTGAATAATGTTTTGCCTTCTTCTACCAATCCAACTCGTCCTTTTACGGTTAATACCCTAGAAGAACACCTCGATATGTTGATGGTTTGCCATCATCTAGATCGCAATATCCCTGAAGATGTAGCTTTTGCTGAATCTCGAATTCGCCAAGAAACCATTGCAGCAGAAGATATTTTGCACGACTTGGGGGCTTTTAGTGCGATCGCGTCTGATTCTCAAGCCATGGGCAGAGTCGGCGAAACAGTGATCCGTACCTGGCAAACTGCGCACAAGATGAAGGTGCAACGAGGGGTTTTAAGTAGTGAGGAGAATAAAGCTGATAATTTCCGAGCCAAACGCTACATCGCTAAATACACCATCAACCCAGCCATAATGCACGGTATTGCTGATTATGTAGGGTCAATTGAAGAAGGCAAACTAGCAGATATTTGTCTGTGGAAGCCAGCCATGTTTGGAGTTAAACCAGAAATCGTCATTAAAGGTGGTGCGATCGCTTGGGCGCAAATGGGGGATCCAAATGCTAGCATTCCCACACCTCAACCCGTATATATGCGTCCTATGTTTGGCAGTTTCGGCGGAGCGAAGGCCACTACTTCTCTGACTTTTATGTCTCAAATTGCCCTGGAAAGGGACATTCCTCAAAAACTTGGCTTAAAAACATCCGTTGCCGCAGTACGCAACACTCGCAATCTCAGCAAAGCAGATATGAAACTCAATACGGCAACTCCCGAAATGGAAGTTAATTCTGAAACCTATGAAGTAAGGGCTGATGGCGAATTGCTAACTTGTGAACCTGCAACTGAGCTACCAATGGCACAACGTTATTTTCTGTTTTAGTCCAATCAAAAATAATGTTTTCCCTATCGAAACTAAATATCCTCATCTTCCCAATTCTCTAAATTGGGTTCTCTAGTCATATCCTGCAAATTTTGTTGCTTAGAACGACGAGAACGGCGACGGTATTTTTTAGTAGCTAATCTTGGTTCGTATTGACTCTTGCCGGAACGTTTTACCTTAAGTTTAGTACTAGCTTCCTCATCGGGGGTAGCTCGTACAGTTTTGGAGTACGCGATCGCTTTTTCAAGAAATTCCAAATAATGCTCGTAACGTTCCCAATCCCCCCTAACGACACAATTAGGTTCTTGACGATGAGTACAATCGCTAAATTGGCAGCTACCCTGTTGGAGTCTGATTTTGGCCTCAGGGAAATACTGAGCCAGTTCTGCTGGTTCACAGGTCAAATCTGGTTGATTAAAGCCAGGGCTATCAGCCAGTAAACCACCGCTTGGTAACTCGAATAATTCGACATGTCTAGTAGTATGACGACCGCGTTGCAGTTTACCGGATACTTCCCCCGTCCGCAGTTGAGCTTGAGGAACTAAATAATTAATCAGACTGGATTTTCCCACTCCACTAGGGCCTGCGACGATCGTAAGTTTATCGTGCAATTTCTGCTGAAGTTGCTCAATACCTTGCTGTTGTTTCGCACTAATAAAAACAGGATCGTAACCCCAGGAAGCAAGTCGAACTTGCCATGCTTGAAGCTCCGATTCTGCAAGCAGATCGCACTTATTCAAACATAGACATAACTCCATGCCTACTGTGGATTCCGCCTTGATTAAAAAACGGCTCAGCTGCCAAGGATCGAGATTTGGTTCCGCTAAAGCAAATACCAGGAGTAAAAGATCGGCATTAGCCACAGGAGGACGCTGAAGCTCGCTACTACGTTGTAAGACCTGGGAAATAGCCCCTCGGTTATCTTGCCAATCTGGTTCTTCCACAATTACGCGATCGCCAACCATAACTTTCTGACCGATCTTTTTCAACCTAGTACGCCTAGTACAGAGTAAATAACCAAGACAGTCAGGAGAGATACCAGTAAGATTTCGAGCTAATCTAACATGGTAAAAATTAGCCTGAACCGCGGTAACAGTTCCCCAAATACTTCCTGCTATGGATTCTACATTAGAAGAGAAATTCACGGTGATGTCGGGCGAGTAACTAGGATGGAAAAGTAACCTTCACATTCTTCCATGGACTCTAATTTGTAACCATTCACTTTCAGGCTATTGGGGACTTGCTCGATTGGTTCCCCCGCATCTAACCACACTTCTAAAAATGTATCCGCTGGCATCTGATCTAAACGCAGCTTGGTACGGACAAAGTTAATAGGGCAAGGCGTACCACGCAAATCAAGTAGGTCCTTTGCTTGAGAAAACTTTTGGCTCATTTCTATTTCTGAAACAACCCTCCTAAAAACCCTTCTAAACCACCTTTACCTGTACTTTCACCTTTGATTTTTGCTAACTGTTCCAATAATTCTTGCTCTTCGGAGTTAATTTTCCTAGGTATATTTACTTTAACTGTCAGCAAATGATTACCACGACTAACGGAATTACCTAATTTAGGCACTCCTTTTCCTTCAAGAGTTATTACTGTATTGGGCTGAGTCCCCGCAGGAATCGTAACTTCTTCCTCACCATCAACAGTATTGACAGGTATACGACAACCCAGAATTGCTTGTAAATAACTAATGGTAATTTCAGAGCTGACATTTATACCATCTCTGGAAAATTCTCGATCTGACTCAACAAATAAATAGACATAAAGATCGCCAGAGGTTCCACCCTTAACCCCAGCATCACCTTCACCGGAGACACGCAAGCGAGTACCATTATCCACGCCTGGAGGAATAGTAATTTTGAGTTTCTTGGTCTCCTGCTTACGTCCAGCACCACCGCAAGCGTTGCACTTTTCCTCGATAACTTGACCAGTGCCATTACAAGTAGGACAAGCCGATACCTGGGCAAAACTACCAAAAGGAGTACGAGTGGCCCGCTTGACTTGACCTGAACCATTACAGGTACCGCAAACGCTGGCTTTAGTCCCCGGTTTTGCTCCACTACCACTACAAACCTGACAGGTTTCTAAATGAGGAATGCGAATCTGCTTCTCCCCACCAAATACGGCTTCCCGAAATCCTAGCTTTAAGTCTAATCTTAGATCATCACCTCTGACAGGTCCATTCCGCCGACGAGTCGCTCCAGGGCCCCCTACGCCACCACCACCAAAGCCATTAAAAATGGATTCAAAGATATCAGCAAACCCGCCCATATCACCGTACTCATACCCAGAGGCTCCTGCTGCCCCAGGATTAACTCCAGCTTCCCCAAAGCGATCATAACGACTGCGAACTTCGGGTTCGGAGAGTACTTCGTAAGCACGATTGATTTCCTTAAATTTCTCTTCTGCCCCTGGTTCTCTATTTACATCTGGATGATATTTACGGGCCAAACGGCGATATGCACGCTTGATTTCATCTTTATCTGCATCGCGAGATACACCTA
>CAZSEZ010000090.1:0-14752 GCA_964606015.1 uncultured bacterium | reverse complement strand
CCAGAACTCAGAAGGTTGTTAGTCGAGAACAGCTAAAAGAGAAATTAAACATAGGTGATCGCGCTTTGTCTTTCGGATTGCAAGCATTACTCCAAATTGGTTTTAGCTATCAACAGAATGACAATGATTATTTATTTACCTATGTAGCCGAGCCAAAAAAAGAAGCTTCGATTGAGATTAATCATTTTTTGAGTGTAGTTGCAGAGGAAAGATTTCAGCAAAAATACTTTACTCAAGTCCCCTTACCCGTGATCGAAAGTCATATTAAGTCTTAGTAAGTCTAGGATGGTATCCCTATTGTGAGACTTTGTCCCTGCGAGCAATAAGTAGAATTTAATTAGATATTGGCAGCTTGCCCCTCAAAAGTGAAGTAAGAGTCGATAAGCCTTTTTCAGTTCTACAAAGCAAAATTCTGAAAATTCAAGCAAAAATCAAGACAACTAAATTTCAGGCAGTTGAAAAAGGCATTCTTAAATTGATTCGTTAAAGATAGGCAGAAATGCGATCGCACAGCGCCAGTCTTCGGCTGATCGCATCTATTCGATCACCTACAATAAAAGCTAAAGATGCGACTCAATAGTTATGACTTAGCAACTTCAAAAAGTGATCGCACTTATTAGAAAAGTCTGATTTCATTAGCGATCCAATCAAATGGGAGATAAAAAATTTAGAAGCTTAATAATTCAAGTTTTCAATCTCACCTTCAGCTTCATTAGCGATCGCTTTTAAACTATCCAACATTTCACTATTAACCTCATTCCACATCCCTCGCTGACTGGCTTCGAGTAACCTTTCTGCCATATCTCGCAACGCCCAGGGGTTCTTGTCACGGATAAAATCTTGTACTTCTTTATCTAAAACATAAGCTTGGGCTACGCCTTCATACATATAGTCTTTGACACACTTAGTAGTAGCATCATAGGCAAAAAGATAGTCCACGGTAGCAGCCATCTCAAAGGCACCTTTGTAGCCATGACGCATGACTCCTGCGATCCATTTGGGGTTAATCACCCGAGAACGATAGACCCTGGCAATTTCTTCAGTTAGTTTACGAACTTTGGGATTCTTGGGTTGGGAGTTGTCACCAAAGTACACTTCGGGGTTTTTGCCAGATACAGTCTTGACTGCTGCGGTTAAGCCACCCTGAAATTGGTAATAGTCATCAGAATCGAGTAGATCGTGTTCGCGATTATCCTGGTTCTGCAAAACTACTTGCATATTCTTGAGACGTTGACCAAAAGATTCTGGGGCAGAATGCCCTTTGCCTTGGGCATTGTAGGCATAGCTACTCCAGTTAATATAAGCTTTAGCTAAGTCGGCCTCTGTTTGCCAATTTTGGGCTTCGATTAAACCTTGTAATCCTGCACCATAAGCACCTGGTTTAGAACCAAATACTCGATAAGAAGCTCTAGTTTTAGCTTGTTCTAAAGTTAAGCCTTGTTCTTGCCAATAGTTGGTTTCAGTTTGAACTTTTGCTGCTAAAGGATTAGTTTCTGGTGGTTCGGGAAGAGCTGCGATCGCCTCTGTAATTTTATTAAATAGATTCAAAATATTTGGAAAAGAATCGCGGAAAAAACCTGATACTCTGACAGTGACATCAACCCTCGGACGCCCCAAAACCGATATTGGTAAAATCTCAAAGTCTACTAAACGACGAGCCAAACCATCCCAAACAGGACGAACTCCCATCAGTGCCATCACCTGTGCAATGTCATCCCCACCAGTCCGCATAGTAGAAGTGCCCCAGATGGAAATAGCTAGGGTCTGAGGATATTCCCCATTTTCTTGGGCGTAGCGTTCGATCAGAGTTTCGGCTGCTGCACTACCGACATCCCAAGCAGTTTCGGTAGGAATCGCACGGATATCTACTGAATAAAAGTTTCGGCCCGTAGGTAGTACTTCCGGTCTGCCCCTAGTTGGTGCACCAGAGGCTCCACTAGGAACATATTTACCATCTAAAGCACGCAGTAGATTAGTGATTTCTTGGCTGGTCTGTTGCAGAGAGGGTAAGAGTTGGTTTTCAATCCAGCTCATCTTTCTAGCGATATAGCTTTCATCACTGGATTGATTAATTTTTGCCAGTTGGTTATCAACTAATTCTGCTGCCATAATTTCTAGAATTTCTATCAGATCTCCCTGATTATTAACCTGCTTAGTAGTCAGAAGCTGTTTTAATTCTTCGCTAAGCGAAATACTAGAGATATTTGCCCAATTAAAATTAGTCAAATTTTCTTGCCAGTCTTGTGAAGTCCAGCCTAAATCTTTAGCGATCGCATCTGTCAAACCAGGATTATCTGGAGTAGAAAAACGAGCAATAGTGATTATCAGATCTCTGAGTTGTCTGCCTTGGGGACATTGGCCCAGAATATGTAAACCATCTCTGATTTGAGCTTCTTTTAGCTCACAGAGATAACCATCCGCAATAGTCAGGAATTCTGTAATAGAGTCGGTAGTGATGCCGAGTTCTTCGTCGAGATTCTCGCTGTCGACCAACTTTTCGATACGCTTACTAATAGTTCTTAGCCTACTCGGATCGAGAGTTTGGGCTTCGTAATATTCGTCAATGAGGGCTTCTAACTTATCTAATCCGCCGTAAAGTTCTGCTCTGGTAAGAGGTGGCGTCAGGTGATCAATGATTACTGCGTGTGCCCTTCTTTTGGCTTGAGAACCTTCTCCCGGATCATTAACGATAAAAGGGTAGATATGAGGAATTGTCCCTAAAGTTACTTCTGGGTAGCAGGTTTCCGAAAGTGCCAGACTTTTCCCTGGAAGCCATTCTAAGTTACCGTGCTTACCGACATGCACAATTGCATTAGCTTGAAATTTGGTTTTGAGCCAATAGTAGTAAGCAAGATAATCATGAGTAGGCTCTAAATCCGGGGCATGATAATTGAGAGAAGGATCGCGGTCATAGCCTCTCGATGGTTGAATCCCAATGAATATATTGCCTAACTGAATGCCAGGAATTGGATAGCTGTTGATTGCTAATTGCTGATTGTTGATCGAGGGATCTTCATGATTGTTCCATCGGTTAAGAACTCCTTGTTGAACTTGCTCGGGTAGTTGCTGGAAATAAGTCTGATATTCTTCACCAGCTAAACTTTGATATGTTTGACGCAGCGATCGCTGTTCTTGATCGTTAGTAACCCCAGTGGTCAAAAGTTTAATTAAATCATCACCAGTTTCAGGAATTTCGGTAACGTAATAACCCGCCTGTTTTAAAGCCTTTAAAATTTCTATGCAGCTAGCAGGAGTATCTAAACCCACACCGTTGGCTAATCTGCCATCTTTATTAGGGTAATTAGCTAAAATTAGAGCTACTTTTTTGTCAGTATTAGGCGTGATGGCTAATTTAACCCAGTTAGTAGCAAGGTTTGAGACGAAATCTATGCGATCAAATCTAGGTCTATAAATTACAACATCAGTTTCTAACTGTGCTTGACGTTGTTGAATTGCCTTAAAAGAAATAGCTCTAGTAATTATTCTGCCGTCAATTTCTGGCAAAGCTACATTCATCGCGACATCTCTGGGAGTTAAACCCATCATGCTATCCTGCCACTGCTCTTCAGTACTGCTGCTAAAGATAACTTGCAATATCGGAATATCTAGATCTTGCCACAGTTTAATCGCTGATTCATCTCCAATCTTTGCTAAGGCAAAACTCGTAGTATTTAGAATAGCTTTAACCGAGTGTTCTTCCATAATCTCGATTAATTCTTCTTGATTAGCGAGATCCTTGAGTGAAGAAATATAAATGGGTAATGGCTTAAGCTTTTGCTCATTTAAAGATTGACACAGAGCATCAATAGGTAGAGTATTTCCAGCTAAGTAGTGAGCGCGATAAAATAAAATTGCTACTGTATTGCTAGCCTTTATTTTTTGATCTTTAACTACACCCAAACAAGAGTAAATACCTAGCCGAGGAATTTCCTTCGGCAAGCTAGGATTATTATTCATTCCTAAAAAGCGATCGCCTATAAATAGCAGAGCATTGAGATAGTTATTAACACCTCCTTCAATAAAGTAAAACCACAAATTATTAACTACTGCTAAGTTAGTTGTCGAGTGACTAATCAGATCCAGATCAGGACGATCATCCCCCGGTAAGACAATTAAGATAATGTTATTAATAGAGGCTATTTCTTTAACCCTCTCTAGACCATAAGACCAGTATGCTGCACCACCTAAAAGGCGAAGAATAATTACTTTTGCTGTTAGCAGGACATCCTCCACATAAGTATCAATAGTTAGCTGCTGTTGTAGGTTCAAAAGGTTAGCAACTCGTACCTCAGGAAAACCTAATGGTAATTCTTTTAAAGTAGTGGCCAAAGTCTGAATTTCTGTATCCGCAGCTGTTAAAAATACTATTGGAGCAGGATTCTGCTCGACAAAGATTACTCCCTCTGCTTCGGGGTTCCATCCACCAGGAGTTGCTGCTATCTTGTGCATAATAATTTAGATTGATCTTGAGAAAAGATTATAGTTTGCCATAAAAAAATCTAAACAGGAGATACTTTAGAAAAGACTAGTTTATCTTGATGAGAGATAAATGGTATTACGAATCCACAACTTATAATAGATTCTTTTTAGTAAGTAGATGCCTAGTTTTAAGCAACTCCTAAGTTTTCTAGCGATAGTTTTCGATTCTTGACTTAACTCGACATCCCAAGTTACATAATTAACCTAAACTACCCAGTCTGTTGAAACTAGCCTTCCTGCTCATAATTTGAAAATAAGAAAGAGCAAGCTTTAATCTTTACTGGCTTTAGATGTAACAACTACTTTGCTTACAACAAACCTAACTTTTGAATTTAACTAGACCCAGACAATTCCTAGACAATTGTTTTTTTGTGAACAGCAATAACTAATGTTACCGAGCTTGTAACCATGAAACCGCTATCATTGACTCTGATCAAACAGCAAGAAATATTCTCCTACATAGAGGATCAGATCAATAGAGATCTCCCTCTAGCGACAATTATTCAAAAATCTTTGGAGAAAGTTAGAGATGCTTTGGGTCTGGATCGGTTGTTGATCTATCAGCTAGAAACTGCTAATTCAGGAAATTGTTCTGAAACTTCATCTGCAGGAAACACAACGATTATTAATCGAGTAACTTATGAGTCTTTATCTTCTGTAGAAATCAACTCGCTAATTCCCCTTTCCTTAGGTAGAACAGAAAATAACTTAATCAAATGCTGGCAGAAGTACAACGAGGATTTTGCTTTAGTTCTTAACGATCTAAGCCGTAGTAATCTCGCTCCAGATTTATTACAGCTGATGGAAAATCTTCAGGTCAAAGCAAAAGTAGTTATTCCATTACTAACTCATAAGCTTTGGGGTTTATTAATCGCACACCAATGCTCAGACATTCGAGAATGGACTGAATTAGAAATTCAGTTCCTCAAGCAAATTTCTGTGTACCTAGCTCCGATAGTAGCTAAATCACAATCCTATGCCAAGTTACAACAGCAAAAAGAACAATTAGAAAAACAGGTAGAAGATCAAGCCCATAAGATAGAGGATGCCCTAGTTGCTGCAAGAATTGCCAGCCAATCAAAGCACGAATTCTTAGGGAATATAACTCATGAATTAAAAACCCCTCTAACCAGAGTTATTGGTTTATCAGGGACACTTTTGCACTGGTCTCTTAGTGAGGGGCGCACTCCATTACCTCTTGATAAGCAACAACAGTATTTAAAAACTATCCAAGATAGTGGTAGACATCTTTTGAAACTTATTAATAAAATTTTAGAGTTTTCAGAAGTACAATCAGGGAAATATCTCTTAAATGCGCAAAATATCTCTTTGTTTGAACTCTGTCATGAGATTGTTAATTCTCTCCAAGTTCAAGCACGGAATTTGGATGTAAACTTAAGCCTAGATTATAAATTACCTTTGGAGTTTGATTCTTTTTATGGTGATCGCGATCGAATAGCAGAGATTATTCTTAATCTCGTAGATAATGCCTTGAAGTTTACTCCTGCGGAAGGAGAAGTGTTCTTGCGTATTTGGCAAGAAAAAAAACAAATTCTTCTAGAAGTAGAAGATACAGGAATTGGTATTAGTCAACAGCAACAGTCTCTATTGTTTGAAAGCTTTAAGCCATTAGGAAACTTCCGACAAAAAATCCATGAAGGAGCAGGAATTGGCTTGATCTTGACTAAACATCTAGTTGAGCTTCATGGAGGTAGCATTGAGGTAGAATCTCAGCTATATAAAGGATCTATTTTTCGAGTTTTCTTACCTGTTTCATCCCTAACAAATCAGCCGATAAATTCTCCAAATACAACCAACGTCCCAACACTTCCAAGAGAAAAATTAGGTCACAAAATTGTCTTAGTTACGCAAGATGAAAAGCTGGCTGTTTCTTTATGCCAACTACTTACAGCAGAACAGTACAGAGTAGTTTGGTTGATTGACTCTGTAACAGCTATCAGTCAGCTTGATTTTCTCGAACCCAAGTTTATTATCTTGGATAGAGACAATCTTAATATCGAAATTCCCGATGTAGCGGATGCGCTAGCTGCAATGGAAGTGATTGATGCTAGCAAAATAGTTCTGCTTTATTCTAATATTGAAGACTCAGAATGGCAGTCCTTTCGGGAAATAGGTATTCGCGATCGCTTTTCTAAAGTCAGTGATATTTCTCTGTTACTAGATACAATTACAGCCAAGCTAAACCATTGAATTTGAATTCTATTTATCAAGATCCATATTGTTTAGAAATAAAACAATAAATAACACTCTTGATTTAAGAAGTTGCTACTTTCATTTATTATCCAATTGCTTAACCTCACAGAAGAACAATCCATAAGTTCAATTACAATCCAGTACTAGTTAACTGAACTTTATCGTCTTCATTGATTAAATCCTGCAATAATAGCTGACCACAACGATTATTCGCATCAGCAATTAGAACTTTGGCTTGATGTCCTTGCTGCAAAACTTGTTCCCGTTCTTTAGATTCGTAAGCAATGATAATCAAAAGATCCCCTGGTTTACAAAGTAAGGCAGCTCCTCCATTAGGACATATTTGGCCACTACCAGTCTCGCTGGGAATTGCATAAGTAGACCAACGTTTGCCATTTGCCAGATTAATCACATCAACCTCTTCTAAAGGTAAAATTCCCACCTTTGTCATCAGGTCACGGTCGATACCAATGCTACCCACATAATCAACATTCGCTTCCGTAACAGTTACGCGATGCAGTTTAGCGTGCATTAGTCTAATAGTCGCCATTAAGACTCCTGTAAAAAGGCTTGAAGGTGAATTACAGTATCACATTGTACCGCGTCCTCAGGGATGTAGATTTCTTAATAGCCTATAGCGATTATTGAGTGCTTTTTGATAGTTAGAGTTGATTTTAAGAGCCTGAGTATAAGATGCAAGAGCTTGTCTTTTATTATTAAGCTTCTCTAGAACTGCGCCTTGATTGTTGAGAGCTTGATAGTAATCGGGTTTGAGCGCAATAGCTTTCTGATAAGCATTGAAAGCTGATTTGTACTGCTTGAGTCTAAAATGAAGATTGCCTTGATTATACCAAGCTCGATGTTGTTGGCTATCAATCTGTAAAAGTTTCCGATAAGTAGAAAGGGCTGCTTCTAATTGTCCTTGTTTCTCTTGTGAATAGGCTTTGCTATACCAGGCTAAACTATAATCTGGCTTAATCTCAATTGCTTTTTGGTAAGCAGTTGCAGCCTTCTCATAGCGACCCAGACGAGTAAGGATTTTACCTCGGTTATACCAAGCTAAATATAATTCGGGATTAAGATTGAGAGCTGCCTCATATGCTGAAATTGCTTCGTTATAAATACCTAATTGCTCTAAAGCAAGAGCTTGATTGTACCAAGTAGTATAATCATCTGGATTCAGTTGAAGTGCTTGATTATAAGCAAAAAAAGCCTGACTATAGTTTTGTAGTCGACTAAGAGCTATACCTCGGCGATACCAAGCTCGATCCGATTGTGGTTGCAGAGATAGAGCCCTATCTAGACAAATAATAGATTCGCGATACTTTTTGAGTTTTTGAAGAGCAATTCCTTTATGCAATAGAACGGAGATCCGATCTTCAACTTGCCAGTTTTGCCGATTGTCTAGAGTGCTCAAAGAGGTAAATTGCATTGCTGAAGATGTACAAGACAAATTGTCTTCATAGTTATCAACAATTGTTGAAATCTCAGTTTGTTTGTTCAATGCTACTAGGCTATTAGATGCAACTGTCTGGGCTATCGCGGGGGGAATTCCCAAAAAGCCAACAAAAACCCCTGTGTAGATTAACCGAGAAAAACTATTCATCTTCAAGACTTACTTCACGCTATCTATATCTCCCTTTATAGCCATTAAAAGACTTTTTGCTAGCGATCGAAGTCACTGAGGAACAATACTTTATACCTTTACCAAAAATTTATCTTAATTTGCTAAGAATCTATTCTTTATCTTGAGATAGTTGATCTTTTAAAGAAGCTAAAGAAGCCCAGCGACTGTCAACCACATCATCGTTATCAGTAGTAGTTTTAGCTGCGCCCTGACAATTCTCACCACAAAGCTTGCGAAGAGGAAAAGCTAAAGAGAACTGTTCATAGAGCCACTGCTCAGGATCGAAATGGCCGTTAGGATTTAAAGATTCAGATAAGTCCTCTAAAGAGACTTCGCGCTCTAGAGGGAGATTCGCCATGTCTGGTTCACTTGCCTCTAACCAAATCAATTCTGACGTATCTACTGCCAAACGACTATTGTAGTTTTGTAGACAGCGATCACAAACTAGAGTCACAATAGTTTCCGCTTTGAGAATTATCTCTAGGAAATTTCCTCCATGCCTAATAGTTATTGTTCCTCTAACAGGGGTTAAAGACTCCAAACCAGGAATAGAATCATCTAGTTTTAGCTCTCGTTTTCTTTCTGGAGCCTTGAGCAACTGAGGGATGTAAATTGCTTCCATGTTGAACTAACTCTGTACTATACAAAATAAAAAAGGGTGAGTAAAAGCTCACCCTAAAGGCTATATTTCATAACTACTAGCGCAACTTGACTATCAGCTTGCGATCTGGCTCTTGTCCACGACTTTCTGTTGCTAACTCGCTAGAATCTTGAAAAAAAGAATGCACTTGTTTTCTTTCTGCTGAAGACAAGCCAGGAATCTCCTGCTCCTCCCCAGTTAAACGAACCGATTCCACTGCTTTATCTACCAGCTCTCGTAACTCTTGATGGCGATTAACACGATAGTTTTCAATTTCGATCATATAGGAGCTTTGACTCTCAACATCACGATTAATATTGAGTAGGATGTTTGCCAGATACTGCATAGCATCAATGCTTCTACCCTTTTCCCCAATCAAAAATTCGACCTGCTTGGTTGTTAAACTTTCGCTATCAATATTAAGCCAGCATGAATCCTGGTCTTCGACAATCTTGGCAAACCCTTCACAAGAGACAGAGGTTTTCATACCCATTAGAGAGATAATGTCTTCTAACCACTGTCTACCTCGTTCGACTCGATCTTCCATTAGAACTATCTCCTAACCAGAGGTTTTTTCTTTCTTCTTAGAACGCTTGCGTTCAAAAGGCAAAGATTCACGATTGCGAGACTTCTCTGCTTTTTCCTGCTCATCAACAATTTTCTGAATGTTTTCAGGGAGATCTTCGCGCATCAAGAACCAAGTTTGACCCATCTGAAATAGGTTTGCCACAACGATATACATTAAGACACCAGCAGGCAAAGGGAAGAACAAAAACATCCCACTAAACAGTACAGGAGTGATTTTACTAATAGTTTGCTGCTGCTGAGCAGCAGGGTCATCACTGTTAGCATTACTATTTCCACCACCAGTCATCTGTTGGTTAATGTAAATGCTAATCCCGAAAAACAAGACCATAAAGAGAATATCAAAATTGATATTGCCTTCATCATCGGTGACACCAACCTGGCCTAAAGCTTTAATAAACAAGAATCCTTTGTTGGCAGCAATCCCAGGAAGCGTAACTTGTACAGTAGCATCTCCAGGCTCCAAGGCTTCAATGGTTCCATCCTGGGCTATTTGTATTCTTGCCTCTCCTTTAGTTACTTCCCACTGTGGAGACAAATCTTTCTGAGAAGACCCTGCCAACAAGTCATAGAAAGGTTTACCTTCAGGAGTTTGCAACTCAATCTTGGTAGTTTCTCCTACTGCCAGTTTATTGCCACCAGGCAGTAGCGCTTCAACTTTATCGCGAACACCATCATCGATAAATATATTCTGCACTTTTGTAGCGTAGGGCTGGGGCTGAATACGCTCAATCTGCTCACGGGGAAGAATTTGTAGATCTACGATATACGGCGTATTAGTAAATGGCGATCCTCTAAGAGTTGCAAACAGAGCAAATAGAATAGGCATCTGTAAAAGCAGAGGCAAACACCCAGCCAAGGGATTACCAAACTCTTGCATGAGCTTTGCCATTTCCTCTTGCTGCTTCTTCTGATCGTCTTTGTAACGTCTTCGAATCTCTTCTTGCCGCTCCTTCATCAGAGGTTGCACGATTCGCATCTTTCTCATGTTGCGAATTTGCCCCGCAGAGAGAGGAAATACTGCGAAGCGAATCACTATTGTCAGGGCGATAATTGCCAACCCATAACTAGGGACAATCCCGTAAAAAAAGTCCAGGATTGGCAACATGATGTTGTTTGAGATAAAGCCAATACCAAAATCCATTCTTTAATCCATCCAGCCTGTACGCAGTAAATTTTCTCTGTCTAGTTTAGTAGATTGCTCTACTTTGGCAAGTTTCGCCTATTTAGCGATCTGCTCTTTAGATTTTCCTGTTTTAGCAGCTGATTTCTCAGCAATGTAGTCCGCAATTTCCCTAAATCTCGGCACAGCTCTCAGCTCTAAACGGCTTCTATCTTTGAGTGTCACTACTAAATCCCCCCAGAGACCAATCCCACGAGGAACATTGACTACTTTGACGATTTCGTTATAGATAATATCGGTACGTTCCCGACCCATCCAACCTCCAGTGATGGATATACGACGATCCGTAATACGATAGCGTAGCCATAAAGCTCTCACAATTGCCCCAACTGTCAAAGGGATTGTGATCACGAAAAAACCTAACAATATGTTTAGGATTAAATCCCCTACATGGGGACCACCTTCATAATAAACGTCTTCTTTAATACCCATTGATTATGTTTGATTGCTTAAATAACTGCTCTAATTCTCGCAGAAAATCGACATAGCTGCATTTAACAGCTGAAGTTTTGACCACAACAACTATCAGCCAACAATTACCCATCTCTGGCAAGAGCTCTCTAACAGCAGCCTTAATCCTTCGTTTGATTGAGTTACGTATCACCGCTTTCTTGCTCACCTTAGTACTGATAGAGATACCGACTAAAGTATGAGAATCAGGGGATTGCAGCTCTGTCGTAGAAACAGACAATGCCCGCAAAATCAGATGGGAACTATAGTGCTTGCTTCCTTTCTGATAAACAAGACGGAATTCTCGCCAGCTTTTAAGACGATGTTCCTTCGGCAATCCCACAATAACTAGCCTTCTGTGATGAAATCTATACAGCTAAACGATGACGACCTTTCTTGCGACGAGAACGAATTACTCTTCTACCAGTATGGCTACGCATACGAGCACGAAAGCCAGAAGTTCTTTTCTGCTTGCGGTTAGTTCCGCCCAAGGTACGCTTGGTCATTTAATTTACCTCCCAATATATAGTTAGTTTTAGATATAAAAAGCCACAATCTCTAATCTTACTATAAAACTAAGGATCAATACTAAGAATCCAGGTACCTACATACTGACGAACAGGAATATCTACAGCAGGTAAAACTTCTGCACGGAAATAGTAAGTTCCAATATCTGGGTTTCTTACCCCAGAAAAAACTATCTCTACGCGCCGACTTTCCGTTAAAGGTTCTTCTAGTTCTATTTCAACCAAATAGTTTTCTTTATCCCAAATAACGCTTCTTAAAGGGAGGGAACTTACCTTCTTCCCATCCTTGATCCGAACTTCCATTCTTTCTTGCTTAAATTTACCGTCATAATAATCGGGATAAAAGATATAAAACTTTGAGGCACCTTGTAGCAACTTTTTACCAGGAATCCTTAGTCTGTAGCGATCGCGTCCATTTCTCTGTCCTCCAAAATCAAAAGAATGACTTAGGATATTTTCGCGGTCTACACCACTAAAAATTGTCAAACCTTCACCACCTTGAGCCTGGGTAACGAGAGGAATTCCCGCAAACAAGCAACTAGTTATTCCGATAGCACTTAAAACTCGTTTTAATGAAAAGATCTTTTGCATTGGCTCACACTCTATAAAGTAGGTTAACGACAATTAACGCAGTCCGAACTAAAGCAGTTGGTACTTTGTAAAACAACCATCACAGTATGTTTGAGTTATTAATGTACCTTACTCCTGATTGACTGTAACAAATTGAGACGATAAATCGTGAGAAAAGTGCCAAATTAACATTGGTGAGATAGCATTTTGACCATCTTTCCTTTGAACAATAGAGCCAGCTCTTAAATTTATAGCTAGAGAATCAGTGCTCAAGTACAACTTGTAAGTAGCAACTTGCCGCTCTGGCTCAAGTCAACTCTCGCAAAACAGTTTTTTATTTTATGCTTAATGGTGGTAGAGACCGTAAGTAAAAAACAATTATGTTGGCTTATTCCGATAAATCCCTAGATGTCAGTAATGTTTCAGAAGAAGAGAAAAAGAAACAAGCAAGAATGAGGGATGTACTTCTACTACTAGAGCAATTAGTTGAGAGAGAAGAAATAACCCTGAAATTAATTATTGACTGCATTTACGATGTTGGTTCAATTAACATTGTTAACCAAAAATTCCGCAATCGACCTATGAATCGTTTGCTAAAAGTAATTGCCAAAGTCTCTAAGCCTGTTCTCCGAGTAGTCGTACTACGTTGGGTAAAGAAGAATTTACCCAACCTAGTTACTAATTGGTTAGAATCCAAAGTCTCATTTGAGTAGTCCACTATAATTCTGGACTAGATTAGTTCTTTATCTAGTAGAAAATGGGTAGCCTATATTTGTAAGGGTAGTAGGTAAATTGAATAGGGCAATTTATATATTTAGCAGCATCCAAACATGTAGTTTTGCTGAAATAAGATCGAAGTGTTATACAGGAGTGGGAGCTAGTTTTCTACCCTATGTATTTACTCTTATTTAATAAGATTGTTGTTCGGCCTAATTGTACTTAATTGCTAAGCCAAACTAAGTATAAATAACCAAAGATATTCATAATTTTTTAGATAAATGAAACGAAAAATTCTAGTTATTGAAGACGAAAAAACTACTCTCAATAGTATTGTTGAATTTCTTTTGAGTGAAGGATTTGATGCGATCGGAGCAGAAAATGGCCGAATGGGGATTGAATTGGCGCAGAAGCATCTACCAGCATTAATTATTTGTGATATCTTGATGCCTGAGCTTGATGGCTATGACGTTTTGACATATCTTCAGCAGGATCGAGAAACAGCGAGCATTCCTTTTATATTTCTGACTGCCACTACCGATAGTTCCAGTTTTCGCTTAGGCATGGAAATGGGAGCCGATGATTATTTACGTAAGCCCGTAACCAGTGCTGAGCTGAGAGCAGCAATTGCTAGTCGTTTGCGCAAACAAGAAGTTAGCATCCAAAACTACGGCACACAAGAAGTTACAGTTCCTCAGAAGTCTTCAGCAACCTCCGATCAGCTACAGGAATACAATAATGCGCAGGACTCCTTGTTTAGCTTTCTCTTCCAGGGAGTGAAACCTTCTATTTCGCGTTTAAATACAGAAATTTCAGAGTTTAGAACAACTTTAACTGATAACAAGCAGCAAGAGCATCTAGATAATTTAGAAAGTGAATTCGCCCGCTTACTAGCTCTGGTAAATCAAGTGTCAGAGCTACACCAAATTTTAACTCCAGAAAACACTAAAATTCTGGCTCAATTAGATTTATTTGATACGAACTCCACACATTAACCAGAAGAGCTTAGTCAACTGTTCTTGTGAAGAAATCCTACTATTCTTGTGAATTAATCCTTAAGTGTTCGCCGACGGGAAAATTATTTAGGACTATAATCGAAAAGCTGTGATGTTGATATCTTTTAGCAGATCACCACTAATGTTTTTATTAGATTTTCAGGTTTAAGGAGAATTCGAGTTTTGACAGATGCTAACAAAAAGAAACAGGTACACGAAAAGCCAAGAAGCATGTTGCGACAGCTTAAGTGCACAACCCTACTAGCCTGTCTTTCTCTATTTCCTTTGACATGGTCTCAATCCCTAGCAGAAACGGGGGGGGAATTTAAGACATCACCAGCTAGTGATAGTAACCTTAGAGCTAATCTGAGCTCAGAGACAGTTAATCGTACTGGCGAATTAAATGAGCAATCTCGACCATTTATTCCTGGTTGGCAATTAGAGCCTTCTCCATCTCGAATTTTACCCAACAGACAGAATAGTACAGGATTTTCCCTAGCAGAAAGGGAGGCAATGACGAAGGAACTGGTTGGGTTAATAGATCGCTTCGAGACTACCTTATTGACTGCTGATGCCAAAGCAAGTGATATCGAATCTTCTACTAGAAACCTGGTTCAACAGTTAGTTACTCAGAATCTTACAAAATCGGATACTAGTAAATTAGCTTTCACCTCTTACCCTAAAGCACATCAGGCCTTGGCAAGAGCTAAACAACAATTTCAGCAGTTTGAAACTCTCACTCAACAGGGTCGCTTCAGCCAAGCT
>CAZSEZ010000089.1:0-14754 GCA_964606015.1 uncultured bacterium | reverse complement strand
AATACTACTGAATCCATCAATCTAAAAAAATTAGTTAAAGAAATGCATGCTCCTAACGGAGTAGATATCAAGGATCGGCGCTATAGGCTAAGAGTTTATCCCAAAGTATTCGTGGGACGAGAGGCAGTCACCTGGTTCAAATCTCAATATAATCTTTCGACAGAGCAGGCAATTCATCTAGGTAATCTACTCATTAAAAATAAGATTATTCATCATGTATTAGATCGACATGATTTCAAAAATGAATTTCTTTTTTATCGCTTCTACTGGGATGAAATTTAACTAGAGTCAAACTTTTAACTACTGATTGTAAACCTGTTGATAATACGCTTGGTACTCTTCCGATAGAAGAGGTTGCCACCATTGTTGATTATTTAGATACCACTGCACTGTCTTTCGTAAACCTTCTACAACTGTCACTTGAGGAGTCCACCCCAAGTCCTGCTCGATTTTGCCAGCGTCGATCGCATAACGTCGATCATGTCCTAAGCGATCTTTGACAAAAGTTATTAACTCTCCTGATGGTCTAACAGGAATATCTATTGCTAGCTCATCCATTAACTGACAAAGCGTTTTCACTAAATCAATGTTTTTGACTTCGTTATTTCCGCCTATATTGTAGGTTTCCCCTGGTTCTCCCCGATTGATTACGATATCTAGTGCTCGACAGTGATCTTCAACAAATAACCAATCACGGATATTCTGACCATCACCATAAACTGGTAAAGGTTTTCCCAACAAAATATTGATACACATTAAGGGTATGAGCTTTTCGGGAAAATGATAGTAGCCATAATTATTAGAACAATTGGTGATCATCGTAGGCATTCCATAGGTATGAAAATATGCTCTGGCTAAATGATCACTTCCCGCCTTAGAAGCAGAGTAAGGACTGTTGGGACTGTAAGGAGTGGTTTCGCTAAATGCAGGATCCTCTGGCTCGAGACTGCCATACACTTCATCTGTCGAGACATGAAGAAAACGATAATAACTAGGCTCTTTTTGCACTATCCAATGCTGACGAAAAGCCTCTAAAAGCGTAAAAGTCCCCACAACGTTAGTTTGAATGAATGCTCCAGGTTCTAGGATAGAGCGATCAACATGAGACTCTGCGGCAAAATGAGCGACAGTATCTATTTTTTCGGTTTCTAAAAGCTTATCAATTAACTGGCGATCGCAAATATTCCCTTGAACAAATCTCAGGTTCGCAGTAGCTTCTAGATCAGCGATGTTTGCCCTGTTCCCTGCATAAGTAAGAGCATCTAAGACGACAACTCGGTCTTCTGGATATTGAGTACACCAGTGACGTACAAAATTGGAACCAATAAAACCAGCACCACCAGTAACAATAAGATTACGCGACATTTAATAAATACTAACTACAAAATTACTAACTTACCCTTCGACTTCGCTCAGGGCTAGATAACTTCAATCTGAGAATCATCCCCAATCATAAACCGTAAAGCTTTGGGTCTTTGAGGTGCAGGCTTAATTTGGGCTCGCTCACCAATCAAACTATCTACAATACGTTGATGAATGTGGACAATTTTTGAACCCTGCAAGATTACACTATGCTCGATGTCTGCCTCAATCAGAACTGTCTCATTTGCAATCGCACTGTAGGGGCCAATAAAACAATTTTCAACGTGGCAATTATCACCAATAGTTACAGGACCTCTAATCGTACTGTTGATAATTTTTGTTCCTGTACCAACATGAACTCGACCACTAATCTTACTGCTGTCATCTACTTCACCCAAAACATTAGAATCAGGAAAACTATCTAAGATAATTTGGTTGGCTGCAAGTAAATCGTCTTTTTTTCCTGTATCAAGCCACCAACCATTGAGACGAAAGGATTCAACATTTTTATCGATGTTGATTAAATATTGAATCGCATCAGTAATTTCTAACTCACCCCGCGCTGAAGGATGAATATTTGCGATCGCATGATGAATTGCAGGAGAAAATAAATAAACTCCCACCAATGCCAAATTAGAAGGCGGATTTTGGGGTTTTTCGATTAGTTCTAAAACCCGACCTAGCTCATCTACTTTAGCCACACCAAAGGCTGTAGGATTCTCAACCTCACAGAGCAAAGTCAAAGCATCTAAATGTTTGGAATTAAACTTATCTAAAAAGAGATCGAGTTGACTTTCTACTAGATTGTCTCCCAGATACATTACAAAAGGAGAATCTCCCAGAAAAGGTTGAGCTACTTTTACTGCATGAGCCAATCCCAGAGGTGAATCTTGCAGAATATAAGTAATTTTTGCGCCAAACTGACTGCCATCACCAGTTTTAGCTTTGACTTCCTCACCAGTTTCAGGACTGATAATAATTCCAATTTCAATAATCCCCGCTGCGACAATTGATTCGATGCCATACCAAAGAATTGGTTTATTCGCGACAGGGACAAGTTGCTTAGCACCAGTATAGGTTAGAGGACGCAGACGCGTTCCTTTACCGCCAGAGAGAATGATTGCCTTCATTATTTAGATAAAAAGAGCTTAATAATATTGAGTATTCAGCCTGTGAAAGTTCCCCGATCCAAACGGATAGCTTTCTCGTTAAATTTAAGCAGCCTTAAGCTAAACGTCCAGTATTGGTTAACAAGCTCAAGCTAACCACCAAAGCCATATTGATTTGATAATTAGGTCATAGGAAAACTGACAGAATTAACTAAGACATACTGTAAGGAGGAATTACAGTAACTTCTTTCACCTCAATTACCTCATCATCGTCCTCTACATCCTCTACAAGAGTTGCGGGAACAACTTCAGTTTCAGTTGTAGCTACTGCTTCTGCATCAGCTAGGTCAACATTAGTGGTATTAGCGGGGTCAATTGGATTTTGTGCTTGGGTAACTTCAACTACCTGATTTTGTTGAGGTTCAATGCCTTCCTCCTCAGTTTGCTCCGTTGATGCTGTAACTTTTTCAACCCCTGGAGAACCAGATTCTGCTTGAACCTGATGATCTGCACTAACTACTTTTGGCTGAGATTTAGCTTTTTCAGCAGGAGGAGTTTGATCGACAATCAGAGGTTGCGGTTCCGACGCTTTAGACTCTAGTTCTTTGATTCTAAGGTCTAGAGGTTGTTGTTTATCGACTGGAGTTGGAGATTTTTGCTCCAGAGATTCTTTAGTGAAGGCTAATTCTCCATCAATATAGTCAACATAAATAGTCTCCCCTTCTGCAAAAGTATTCTCCAAAATCTTAGTAGCAATGGGGTTTTCGAGTTCTCTCTGAATTGCCCTCTGCAAAGGACGAGCACCAAAGGCCGGATCATATCCGACCTCGACAATACGATCAATTGCAGCAGGAGACAATTCGATGCCAATTTTTTGTTCTGCCAATAGATCCGCAACTCGCTTGATTTGAATCGTGACAATATCTCGTAGTTGGGCGCGCTTGAGAGAATGGAAAATGATTCGTTCATCAATTCGGTTAATAAACTCAGGACGAAAATGTTTCATCAGAGCCTGCTCAACTCTTTTCTTAACTAAGTCATAGTTAACATCTTCATCTTCGCTAGCTAAATTTAGAATGTGTTCGCTACCAATATTGCTAGTCATCACAATAATCGTATTGCGAAAATCGACTACTCTCCCTTGAGAATCAGTAATACGTCCATCATCAAGTACCTGTAGCAAGATGTTAAATACATCTTTGTGAGCTTTTTCAACTTCATCCAAGAGAACGACAGAATAGGGTCGACGGCGCACTGCTTCGGAGAGTTGCCCTCCTTCTTCATAACCCACATATCCAGGAGGAGCACCTACTAAACGAGATACAGCGTGTTTTTCCATGTATTCGGACATGTCAATCCTGACCATGGCATCTTCCGAATCAAATAGAAAAGCAGCTAGAGCCCTAGCAAGTTCAGTTTTACCTACCCCCGTGGACCCCATAAAGAGAAAAGAACCGATCGGACGGCTAGGATTTTTGAGACCTGCTCTTGCCCGACGAATTGCAGCAGCTACGACTGCGACGGCTTCTTCTTGACCGATAACTCGCTCATGGAGGTGGCCTTCTAATTGCAGTAGTTTTTGTTTTTCCGATTCTAGAAGCCTGCTAACAGGTACACCTGTCCAATTAGCCACAATTTCGGCAATGTCAGATTCGGTTACTTGCTCTCTAAGAAGTGCAGTCTCCTGAGACTGAATATCCAAAAGCTTGGCTTCTTTGGTTTCTATATCCCGTTGTAAGGTTTCGAGCTTGCCATACTTGAGTTGAGCTGCTTTATTGAGATCATAGGCTCTTTCTGCCTGCTCTACTTGCAGACGAATTTTCTCTTCTTCTTCTTTGAGAGTATTAATCTCGTCGATTAGCTCTTTCTCCGATGACCACTGAGAGGAAAGTTCATTTTGCTTGCTCTCTAACTCTGCCATTTCAGCCTTGATTCTCTCTAGACGGTCTTTGGCAGCAGGGTCTAGAACAACTATTCCCGGACGAGTGCTTTTGTTTTCTTGCTCCAGGGAAAGCTTTTCCATCTGGAGTTGCATAACTCGGCGATCAATCGCTTCTAGCTCAACTGGTTTGGAAGTAATTTCCATTTTCAGTTTGGCAGCTGCCTCGTCTACCAAGTCGATCGCTTTGTCAGGCAAGAATCTTTCAGTGATATAACGATGAGACAAGTTTGCTGCTGCAACTAGAGCGGAGTCAGTGATCTTTACCCCATGGTGAACTTCGTAGCGTTCTTTAAGACCTCTAAGAATCGAGACAGTATCTTCAACACTAGGTTGCTTGACATAAACTTGCTGGAAACGCCTTTCCAAAGCAGGATCTTTTTCGATATGCTTGCGATATTCATCCAGGGTTGTTGCACCTATACAACGCAGTTCCCCTCTTGCCAACATAGGCTTGAGCAAATTACCTGCATCCATTGCGCCGCCACCTTCACGAGCCCCAGCACCAACAATGGTATGAATTTCATCTATGAATAAGACTACTTGACCGTCAGATTCGGTGATCTCTTTGAGAACATTACGTAAGCGGTCTTCAAATTCTCCGCGATACTTAGCTCCTGCAATCAACCCCCCCATATCCAGAGAGATTAGTTGTCTATTTTTCAGGGATTCAGGAACATCTCCATTAACAATACGTTGAGCTAGACCTTCTGCGATCGCAGTTTTACCCACCCCTGGCTCCCCAATTAGTACTGGGTTATTCTTAGAGCGACGGGACAAAACCTGGATTACCCTTCTAATTTCTTCATCTCTACCAATTACTGGATCTAACTTGCCAGCTTTAGCTTCTTCTGTGAGGTCACGACCATATTTTTCTAAAGCTTGATATTGTTCTTCTTGGTTTTGCTCAGTTACTTTTTGCGAACCACGAATCGATTTAACTGCTGCTTCAATACTTTCGGGTGTAGCGTTAAAACCCCTGAGAGTTCGTTTACCAATCCTGCCATCTTCGGCAAAAGCAACAATAATGTGTTCTACAGAAATATACTTATCGCCCCAGTTACTCCTGTAAGCCTCAGCCCGATCTAACATTCGATCCAAAGCTTGACCCAGATATAGTTGCGAACCACCTAGTTTGGGTTGGCGATTGGTAAAACCTTCTAGCTGTTGTTTGAGCCGAGGAATATCAACCTGAGCTTTCTCAAAAATAGTATTAGCTAATCCTTCTGCTTCTAGTAACGCTAAGACAACGTGTTCTACTTCTAAATCCTTGTTCTGAAAGCTTTTGGCGACTTCTTGGGATTTGACGATTGCGTTATTCCAGGCTTGATCGGTAAATTTACTAGAGTCAGTAGGCTGCATAAGGAAAATTACTTATATTTTGCTTCTTATAAGAATCAATTGTATCGGTAAGTATAGCAAGCTGGTTGAACCTTGCGGCTCGATCGCCAAACTTTCACAGAGATGTTATTTAAGATTGCCATCTTAATAATGAGTGATCTTAGAAAATAACCACGAAGTTGAGTAGTTAATGAACAGCTAAATTAAGCTTCAATATAGTCGCAGTTCGTTTTTTTCTTAAATCAAAACTACGTATCCAATAACTACATCTTTTGCTAGGGTAAAAGATTGAATAAAAAGTAGTTAAGAGCATTAGTTTTAGTAATGTCAGATTCCCCCCAGCAGTTTTCCTGGTTACACCGAGGCACGAGCGAAATTTTCCCCAACCAACTAGAATCGACTAGTCCCGAAGACAATCTCGAACAAAGAATCCTCAAAACTGATCGCCCTTTACGAGTCAAGCTAGGCATCGATCCTACAGGAACTGATATTCACCTCGGACATAGTATTCCTTTTCGTAAGCTGCGGGCGTTTCAAGATGCAGGACACAAAGCAATTGTGATTATTGGGGACTTCACCGCGCAAATTGGTGACCCTACAGGCAAATCTGACGTACGCAAACAGCTCACAGCAGACCAAGTTAAAGCTAATGCAGAAACCTACCTTAAACAGCTACGCCCAATTCTAGATTTTGATAACCCAGATAAGTTAGAAATTCGCTACAACTCCGAATGGTTAGGCAAACTAGACCTAGCTAAAATTCAAGAACTTTTAGCTACGATGACAGTGGGGCAAATGCTAGCTAAAGAAGGCTTTGCCGAACGCTACAAAAAAGAAACCCCTATCTTTTTGCATGAGTTTCTCTATCCTTTGATGCAGGGTTATGACTCGGTGGCAGTTGAGGCTGACGTTGAGCTAGGGGGGACCGATCAGAAGTTTAATATTGCCGTAGGGCGCGATCTCCAGCGTTACTTTGAGAAACGCCCTCAGTTTGGCTTGTTGTTACCAATTTTGTTGGGGACAGATGGCGTACAAAAAATGTCCAAATCTCTCAATAACTATGTTGGTTTACAAGAAGATGCACTTTCGATGTACTCCAAATTAGAGAAAACTCCTGATACGCTACTTTCTGAATATTTTGAACTACTTACCAAATTAGACTTAGGGAACTTGCCTGAAAATCCCAGGGAATGCCAAAAACTGCTCGCGTTAGAAATTGTCTCTCAGTTCCACGGTTTAGAAGCAGCCCAAAAAGCACAGCAAGACGCGATCAATCTCGTTAAAAAAGGTGGCGCAGGTGGCGACAGTGTTCCTGAATACTCCCTCGCAGAAGTAGAGTTTCCTGCAAGATTAACCTCCCTACTCAATACAACTGGTTTGTGTAAGAGTAATGGCGACGGTCGAAGAAGCATCCAAGGTGGAGCAGTCCGTTTAGATGGCGATCGCATTTCTGATGTTAACCTTAGCTTTGATTCTGCCGACGAGCTGACAGGCAAAGTCCTACAAGTAGGGAAAAAGAAATTTATTCGTTTAGTGTAGAGCTTTACTAAAAGTCTCTAATAAGCAACCTACATTAGCTAATAACTAAGACAATCACATGAACTTTACGCCTCAATCAACCAAAGACGGATCTTTTACGTTCTTTTCTGAGGAATTTGATGAGGCATTTCACTCTATTTATGGGGCGAAACAAGAAGCAGAAGTAAAATTTGTCACTCCTACCGAACTCAGGAAACTGGCAAAAACACAAACTAAGATCAAGATTCTAGATATTTGTTATGGCTTAGGATATAACTCTGCTGCTGCGATCGCAGCAATCTGGATAATCAACCCTCAGTGCCAAATCGAACTAGTGGCATTAGAGATTAACAGTAGCGTTCCCCAGAGTGCGATCGCAAATAGTTTACTAGATACTTGGCAAACACCAATCCCTAACTTACTCACTGAGTTAGCCAACCAGCAAAGAGCAAGTCGAGATAATTTTCACGGTGAATTACTTTTGGGGGATGCTAGACAAACTATTCAGAAACTAGTTAACCAGAATTGGCAAGCAGACGCGATTTTTCTCGATCCTTTTTCTCCTCCCAAATGCCCCCAACTCTGGACAATAGAATTTATTGCCTTAGTCGCTAGTTGTCTAGCTCCAACAGGAAAACTCGCCACCTATTCTTGTGCCGCTGCGGTAAGAACAGCATTGACAACAGCAGGTTTGAGCTATGGTTCTACTCCAGGCATGGGACGTAAGGCACCAGGAACCCTCGCTGCGTGGGACGCTAACTTTGTTGCTATTTCTGAGCAAGAACGAGAACATTTAAACACTAGAGCAGCCATTCCTTATCGCGATCACAACCTTAGAGCTACAGCGACAGAAATTAAGTCTCTTAGAATCAAAGAGCAGGCTCAAAGCACTTTAGAATCTACCAGCAAGTGGAAAAAACGCTGGCAACACAAACTAGCAGACCAGAAAATAGATGGTTAAAAGCCAACTGAAAGGCTAGAAACTCTAGAAATTAATACACTAAGCCTCAGGGAAGTATCAAATATTCACCATATGTGCGTGATTTAACGGATAACAGTTTGCCAAAAAAAAGCCATAATCAGGAATGATACCCGAATATAATTTTCCGAAAAGTAGAAACTACAAGACAAATTTAGGCTACGAATTTACCATCTAGATAAGTATTAGGTAAAGTTAACTATGTCTGGCTGCTCCTCACCACAAAATCATTACGCTTCCACAGCAAACAAATCTCAACTAAATTCCCATTCTGCCAGGATTCTGGTGATAGATGATCGCCCCCTTAGTAGAATGACAGCAGTTGACCTCCTCGCATTGGAAGGCTACCAAGTACTGGAAACTGAAAGTGATCGTTCAATATTTGACGCGATTCAGGAACAGCAACCAGACTTACTCCTGCTAGATACAATGCTTCAGGGCAAAGATGGCTTTGAACTTTGTCAACAGCTGAAACAAGATAATCGCACCTCTGATTTACCAATTATTCTCACTACTATAGAGGCTAGTCGAGAACAAAGAATCAGACTGACCCAAGTGGGGGCTGACGATCTCCTAACCAAACCATTAGATCGCTTTGAGCTAGCAGCCAAGGTCAAAAGTTTACTCTCTCGCAAGCGTCTTAATGACGGTTTAGATCAGACAGAACAAGTTTTATTTTCCATTGCTAAGGCAGTAGAAAGTCGTTCCTCAGATCGTGGTGGTTCCTGCGCCAGAGTTGCTGATTTGGTCAAAATGTTTGGTGAGTATTTAGAACTATCAGCAGAAGATATCGAAAATTTAGTCTTTGCTGCGCATCTCCACGACATAGGCACAATTGCTATTCCTGATTCAGTCATGCTCAAAGAAGGTGAGCTAACCGAAGAAGAACGTGAAATGATCGGTCAACATGTTCTAATTGGCGAACAAATTTGTAAACCATTACGTAATCGTCGTGGAGTACTGCCAATCATTCGCAACCACCACGAACGCTGGGATGGTAGTGGCTACCCCGATGGTTTGGCAGCTGCAGAAATTCCTTATTTGGCACAGGTTTTCCAGGTTATTGATATTTATGATGCCCTAACTAGCGATCGCCGAGACAAAAAAGCCTACACTCCTGATGAGGCTCTAGGGATTATTCAAGATGAAACCACAAAAGGATGGCGTAATCCAGAATTAGTCAGTGCTTTTGCTAGTTTTATTGATTTTCTAGCTAACTCCTCTTTCCGAAAGTAAATCTTTTGCTCAAGTTGTCTAAAAACGGCTATACTCCAAGCGGAGAAAATTACAATCTTAGTGGCAATGGTAGCGATCGCGGTATTGGCAGCAGGAAAAGGGACTCGGATGAAGTCTACTCTTCCCAAGGTTCTGCATTCTTTGGCAGGAAAATCTTTGGTCGAACGAGTATTAGACAGTTGTTCATTACTCAAGCCAGAAAAGCAACTAGTCATCGTGGGTTATCAAGGAGAGCAAGTTCAGCAGGCCTTAGCTCATCGTCCTGGAGTTGACTTTGTCGAACAGACAGAACAACTAGGGACCGGTCACGCCGTGCAACAGCTAATACCAGCACTAACTGACTATGAAGGGGATTTACTAGTAATTAATGGTGATGCCCCCCTATTACGCCCTGAAACACTGGAGCAATTGGTTAAGACGCATCAAACAACCAAGAGTTCAGCTACTTTATTGACAGCACTCTTACCCAACCCACAAGGCTACGGTAGAGTTTTTTGCAACCGCGATAACAGAATCAATCAGATTATTGAAGACCGTGACTGTAGCTTAGAGCAAAAACGCAATAATCGTGTCAATGCAGGAATTTACTGCTTTAATTGGCCACAGCTTGCAGCCGCTCTACCCAAGCTTTCTACTAACAATGATCAGCAAGAATACTACCTGACTGAAGTAGTAGATTATTTAGAGCGAGTCATGGCATACGATGTTGCTGACTACCAAGAAATTAATGGGATTAATGATCGCCTTCAATTAGCTAATGCCTATGATATTCTCCAGCAAAGAGTCAAGGAAAAATGGCTCAAAGCAGGAGTAATGATGCACAATCCTGATAGCATCACCATTGATGAAACGGTCACTCTAGAAGCTGATGTGATTCTCGAACCCAATACTCACCTTAAAGGACAGACGACTATCGCTAAGGGCAGCAAAATTGGCCCTGGTTCAATGATTGATAATAGTGCGATCGCAGAAAATGTTACAGTTCTCTACTCTGTAATTAGTGATTCTCAAGTAGCAGCCAACACAACGGTAGGGCCTTATGCTCATTTGAGAGGTGCAGCCAACATATCAGCTAACTGTCGCATCGGGAACTTTGTCGAAATCAAAAAAAGTAGCCTTGGCGAACATACCAATGTAGCTCATCTTTCTTATCTGGGGGATGCCACTTTAGAAAACAACGTCAATGTTGGCGCAGGAACAATCACAGCTAATTACGATGGCGTCAACAAGCATCCCACAACGATTAAAAGTGGGACAAAAACAGGCTCAAATAGTGTCATGGTAGCTCCCGTAACTCTTGGGAAGAACGTTACTGTTGCTGCTGGTTCAGTAGTTACCAAAAATGTTCCTGATAACTCTCTAGTAATTGCTCGTTCTAGACAAAAAGAAATAGCTGATTGGCAACCACCAACACAGAAGAAGTGAGTAAGCATGATTGCAAACTCTAACTAAATTCTCCAGACCAAAAAATCCTCTAGAGCTTGACTATCCAAAGGTTGAGCCAAAAAGTCCCCTTGTGCATAATCACAACCAACAGAGGCTAGATATACAAGTTGTTCCTGGGTTTTGATAGCCTTAGCTGTCACTTCAATTCCGTTAGTATGTGCCAAGCTAATAATTCTGGCAATCTCGCTTTTAGCAACATACTGCTGAGAAGAAACAATATCTTGGGAATCCTTTAGCGAAGAGGTTGCTGCCACATCGGCTGAAACGATCTTACTGATCAAGTTAGAAGTCAACTTGAAGTTAGCAAATGGTAAATTAATGTTTCTTTTAAGCGCACCATAAGTAAGATACTTACAAACCAAATTAGGCTTAATTCCTAAATCTGCTAATTGCCAAATTACTTGGGATATTTCAGACTGCTCCATTTCCTGCGATTTGAGAGTCACATCTAGATGTAGATTAAAAGAATCAAGACCGCTCAAGGACAAGATATTTTGCAGTTTTTCACATAAATTAGCTGACTGTAAAAAATCAGCATCACACTCCATCGTAAAAAAGAAGTTTTTCTGATTAGGATGCTGCTCTTGAAGCTTTTTGAGGTAGTTAGCTGTTAGCTCCATTGTGAAATTATCTATATGTCTACTAACACTGGAGGTCTCTAGATCCTGAAATAAACTAGTCAAAATTAATAATTTCTGATAGTTCTTTTTAGGATCATCTAATACCTCAATCCCTGCTACTTGACTATCACCAACATTATTCAAATAACTCAATTGCAGAGTAAAAATAGGCTGATAGAGAAATTTAACCTTATCGCGTTCTACAGACTCCAAAAAATGAGATTTTAGTTGTCGATAAATTGGCGCTTCATCCACTGAGATAGCCTCGGTCTCTTGCTGATAGATTCGATCAGGCTGAAAAATATGATAGTTCTGCGATGAAGATTTATTAGTTTGGTGAAGTGCCATTTCCGCATCTTGCAAAAGTTCATGGGCGGCTTTATAGCGATCGCTATTAGTCACAATCCCTGCTCTCATGGTCAAGTAAAGCTGTTGCTCTAGATCTTTACCAGCAGATTGTTTAAATACAACAGGAAAAGGTTGAGATAACTGCTGTCTGATAGCAGCTAACCATTGCTCACTCTCTTGCTTACCGTCAGTCAACTTATCTGTAACAACTGCAAACCTATCATCTTCAAAACGACTTAAAACTGCAGTTCGAGAGAGACAGGCCTTAATTCTCTGAGTTATTGCGACTAACAACTTATCATTTTCTTCTCGCTCTAGATACAGCTTAAGTGAGGCCAAATCCAGACCAGAATCATCAGAGTTATCCAGTTGGAAATCGAGGAGAAAAACAGCAAATTGATATTCTGCCTGTTGTTGATAACGATTGATTAGTTCCTTTACTTTCCCCAAAAAAGAGTTACGATTTGGCAACCCAGTTGCAGCATCATAAAAAGCCAAATGCATTAACTGCTCTTGAGTTTGCTTGAGCTTTTCAATTTCTAAATGCAAAGCTCTATTTTGCGCATCCAACTCTTCATTGGGTTGCTGAGTGTCTAAGTCTAAATCTCTCAGTTGCTCTTGAGTCTCTAGGAGTTTTACTTGCTGTTTTACTTTACCAATTACTTCTTCTACCCTAAACGGTTTGGTAATGTAATCATTACCTCCCACTGTATAGGTTCTAGTTTTGAGAACATTATCAAAAGTTCCCAAAAAAATAACTTTTACATCATGAGTTTTCTGATTGGCTCTGAGTAGGCGACACATCTCATAGCCATTGATATCAGGTAGTTTTGTATCAAGAAGGATAATATCAGCCCAACCAGATTGGGCAGCTTGAAGAGCCGTTTTGCCACTCTCAAAGGAGCGGACCTGATACTGCTGCTTGAGGATCTTTGTGAGAAGGGTAGAGTTTTGTGGAGTATCATCCACAATCAAGATGTTTGCTTGTGCCACAGAGAGAAGTTACCAAAAAACCAAAGTAAAAGTTATCGTATTTATTTCTTATAATGCCCAAAAATACTCGCTAAACTAACAGTGAAATCACCTTAAATAAAGAGTTATAGCCTTTTTTATTTTTCAAGATGACGAGGAAAATCAACTATACAGATAGCTATGCTAGCAACACGACAGAAGCCAAACAAATCCAAGAGCGCCTCAGAAGTAGCACGATCGTCCAAGATCGACTGACACAAGTTCGCTATGTTGCTGGTGTTGATGTTGGTTTTAAAGATAACTTCAAAATTACACAAGCTGCAATCGCAGTATTGAGCTTCCCCGAATTAAAGCTAGTGGATCAAGCGATCGCCCAAATCCCTACTACTTTTCCCTACATTCCTGGTTTTCTATCTTTCCGAGAGATCCCTGCTATTTTGCCAGCCTTTGAACAGCTAAAGATTATTCCTGATTTACTGCTTTGTGATGGTCAAGGTTATGCTCATCCGAGACGTTTTGGTCTAGCCTGTCATTTAGGAGTCTTACTAGATTTACCTTCTATTGGTGTGGCTAAATCTTTATTTGTTGGTAAACATGAAAAAGTGGGAATAGAGAAAGGAAGCTATCAACTACTGATAGATCGAGATGAAACTATTGGTTTGGTATTGCGATCGCGCACTAAAGTCAAACCGATCTATATTTCTATTGGTCACAAAATTAGTTTAATGACAGCCAAAGACTATGTAATGAGTTGTCTAACTAAATATCGTCTGCCAGAAACTACTCGTTGGGCAGATAAACTAGCATCGGATAAGTAGTTTTGAGACTAATAGTTTAGCTAGCTAAAGAAAATAAAATGATTAAGATATTTCTGGGTTTTGGAGCAATATTTGGCGGATTATCTGTAGTTTTAGGAGCCTTTGCTGCCCACGCTCTAGAAAATAGACTCCCCCCTAAGGCTTTATCAATTTGGGAAACAGGAACTAGATACCAGATGTATCATGCCCTGGCCTTGGTTTTATTGGGACTATTACTAACGAGTTTTCCCGAATCCACCACATTGCTTGTTGCAGGTTGGGCTTTTATTGTAGGGATATGTCTATTTTCAGGTAGCCTCTATGCTTTGAGCTTAACAGGAGTCAAAGTACTAGGCGCGATCGCACCATTGGGTGGTTTGGCGATGATTGTAGGTTGGGTTTGTTTGGCGATAACTGCTTTTAAGTATGGTCAGTAAAACTATTTAGAGCTTAGAGGAAAGGTCTCTAGTTACTTGCGAAAACTCATAAGTAAACATTTGACCCATCCTCAATGATGTTAAGCAACAGAAGCATCTACTGTTAGCACATTTAATTTTTGCTCCAATACCTCTTGAGTTACTAGACCAGGAATACGCTCTACTTCTTTACCATTTTGGAAAATCAAAATAGTGGGAATAGCTTTGATATTGTACTGAGATGCGATCTCTTCAGTCTCATCAATATCGGCCTTAGCAATAGTTACGATATCGGCATATTTTTCTGCCAAGTTGTTGATAATTGGGTTCATGACTCGACAAGGACCACACCAAGCAGCCCAAAAGTCTACTAGTACAGGGCGATCGCTATTTAGGACTTCAGCGTCCCAGTTCTCTGTTGTTAGAGTGATGTATTTGTTCATGATTTAAAAATGGTTATTTGCTTAAAGCTGCAATGATTTCTTGGGGTTCAGCACGCTTGGTATAGTCAGCATCTGCATAGCGATAAATAATTTTGCCATCTTGAGCTACGACATAGGTAGCTGGCAAAGGTAATTCAAAAGTAGCGTCGCCATTATTGGCAGCAATATCGATGCCAAAGTTTTGGTAGATAGGTCTGAGATTTTCAGGCAAAGTAAAGACAATACCTA
>CAZSEZ010000088.1:0-14901 GCA_964606015.1 uncultured bacterium | reverse complement strand
TCATGACATCAAAGGGATGGGGAAGAGAATTCGACACCACTGCCTGCTGCTTCTTTGACTAAGGTTGCCACTACATTAGTGGCAATTGATCGCTTTGGGATAAACCATCAATTTATCACTCAGATTTACTACACAGGAGTAATCGAAGCAGGAATTCTTAAGGGAGATCTCATCGTTGTTGGAGATAACGATCCTTTTTTCGTTTGGGAAGAAGCGATCGCATTAGCCAATAGTCTTAATCAACTAGGAATTCAACAGATCACAGGAGACCTATTAGTAAGTGATCAATTCTTCATGAACTATCAACGAGATCGAGAAAAATCGGCAACACTACTGTATCGTGGGTTGAATTCTCGTCTTTGGACATCTGAGGTCAAACAACAATTCAAAACCTTACCTGTGGGTACAGCTCGACCTCAGCTCCAGATCCAAGGGCAATTAAAACTAATTAATCAGAGTCCAGATCAAGCAAAGCTACTAATTGATCATTATTCTCTACCTTTGGTGGACATTTTGCGCCAAATGAATATCTACAGCAATAACTACATGGCTCAGATGTTGGCAGACTTGGTGGGAGGAGCAGCACAAATGGCAAATTTAGCCAGTCAAATAATTGATGTCTCCCCAGAGGAGATTCAATTAATCAATGGATCTGGTTTAGGAACAGAAAATCGTATCTCACCCCGTGCGGCAACCAAAATGTTGATAGCGATCAATAGCTTACTTCAATCACACAAGCTTTCTGTCGCAGATATTATGCCCGTTGCAGGCAGGGATTTCGTTGGCACCATGCAAAATCGTAATCTGCCCCAGGGAACTGCAATTAAGACAGGTACGCTCAATCAGGTGAGTGCTTTAGCTGGGGTTATTCCTCTTAGTGAAGATCAAAATGTCTGGTTTACGACTATTAACTATGGTTGGCAAATCGAGCAGTTTCGTCGGCAACAGGATGTATTTTTACAACAGCTAGTTAAGCAGTGGGATAGACAAGAGCCGCAAAAGCAGCAATTTGAGCGCGATCGCAATTTTCTAGGAGATCCTCAACGTAACCAACTGCAATACAGATCAAATAACCCTTGAATAATGATTTACATCTCAGTATTTTTACGGCATAATTCGATGCAAAATATTTAATTCTTGCTATTGATTTACTCATGCTATAAAAATCCAACTTGGTTAGATTAAATTAACTTATCAAAGTACTTTTTAGGCTGAGAAATATATCAGTATTTTCCCTGACAATATCTATTGACTGTAGTGTTAGTTACTGCGTGATTTTATCTATAAAGTAATCAAATCACTAGAGAATGGATTACTTATAAGCAATACTCTATGGAAAGCGTATGGCTTCTGGAGAAAATTTTTTGAAAAATAATCCTAGAAGATGACGATAAAAGTTATTTATAGGTTATTTTTTTCTATCAGAAATCCGCAATCTCACTCATTGGCAAACCAAAAAACCGTCGCTTATGATTGGGGAAATAAAAACGTAAATAAATCTTAATTAAGCACGCATTTAAGTTACGTTTTTTTGTCAAAAATTACAATTACATAGAGTTTTAGGTTTATGTCTAGTGTTATTAGTCCAGGTTCTAGCCTTGGCGGATTCGATTTAGAGAGCGCGGATCTAGGTTTTAACGCTCGTGGTGGGTTTGATATCTTCGGTAGTCCAAATGGAGTAAACACTATATCCATCGGAGAAGATGGAAGTCCCGACCTTGGTGATGATTTCATCTTTGGTGGTTCTGCAGGGGATGCCTTCCTTAGTGGTGCTGGAAATGATGTCCTCATCGGTGGTGCTGGCGATGACTTCCTTGATGGTGGTGCTGGCGATGATGTAATCATTGGTGGTGCTGGTGACGATGTAATCATTGGTGGTGATGGTGCTGACAACCTTCGTGGTGGTGATGGTGCCGACGTCTTCGTAATTAGCGGAATTGATGGAGAGTTACCTTCTGGTGTAGATGTCATCTCTGATTTCAGTGATAGCGAAGACCTTCTAGTACTTCAAGATGTTGGTGGCGTTGCTGAGTATGATGCTCATACTGGAGACGTTACAGTAGACGGTCATCTAATTGCAAACATTGGTGAAGGCCTTGACATTACTGTTGTTGACCAAGGTAATGGTAACTTCACATTGCTCTAGGTTGTAGCTAGTACAGCAAATGAGAATTTAATACTTTTGAACTATGACCACAGCCTACAACATTGGGCTGTGGTTTTTTAATTGGTCAAAGCTATGATGGTTTCATTGTCCTTGAACATCCTCAGGCTTATGACCGCGATGACCAAAAGGTTGGCAAATATCAAGTAAGTAAAGAATGACCAGCGAATCTGCCATCAATCAAATCAAAATTCACGTAGCTCAGAATCAATGGAGTGAAGTCATCACTCTTTGCCAAGAGCAGATCGAACAGGATCCTAATCGGATTGAGTTTTATCCATTTTTAGCCAGAGCCTATACTGTTCAAGGTCGTTTGACTGAGGCGATCGAAGTTTATCAACAGACCATTGGCACTACTCTAAATCAGGCTCAAATTAATGCGGAAATGGGTTTGCTCTACAGTAGGCAACAGGAGTTTGTGAATGCTGCCTGGCACTATCAGAAAGCACTTGAAATTAAACCGGACTGGGCTGAGTTGCAATACAACCTAGCAGTTGTGTTCCATCAGTTAGGGGACTGGGAAAAAACAATTGCAGTTTATCAAGAAGCACTGAGACTCAAACCTGATTACGCTGCGGTGTACTTCAATTTAGGGGTGCTTTATGATCGACGCGGTCAGTTAGATTTGGCAATTCAGCATTATCAAAGAGCAATCGAAATTCAGCCTAATAATATTAGAGCCTATAGTAATCTTGGCAGTAGTCTTGCTAAACAAAATCAACATGATTCTGCTATCAGCGTCTTGGAACAGGGATTGGAACTAGATCCCACTTGGAGTACTCTTCATAATAATGTTGGTCAAATCTATCTTCTTGACGAAAAACCTGACAAAGCTTTAGCCAGCTTTGAAATGGCAGTTACTCTAGATTCGGGCATGGGTATAGCTCACAGTAATCTCAGCAAGCTCTGGCAAAAGCAGCGCAACTGGGACAAGGTGGGAGAATATCTCAAACGATATGTTGATCTGGAGCCTACAGATACAAGTGTCATAGGGCATTTAGCGGCTGTCTTATTTTATCAAGGTAAGCACCAAGAGGGTTTGAAGTATCTGCGTCAGGTCATTGTCCTTGAGCCAGAATTTATTACTGCCTTCTGTGCTAGAGAATACAGCGAAACTAGTAATGATCTACTGGAGCGTGCTCAGGCCTCTTGCATCAGGTTTTTGACAGCTCTTCAAGATGACAACGTATCTGACAGCCAAGCTCTTGATTACCTTTGGCAGATCTATAGTAATTTAGGTGATGTTTTACTGGAATATGGCAGTTCAGAGCAAGCAGAAGGCTACTATCGTCAGGGCATTGATATTAAGCCAGATAAAGTTTCCTTGTATCTAAATTTGGGTAACTGTTTGGCAAAACAGCAGCGGTGGAATGCTGCGATCTCAATTTATCAAATGGGATTAACCTTAGAACCCAATCATGGTCAGATTTGTTTTCAGTTAGGCAAAATCTTAGAAAAGACAGACCTCCCCCATTCTGCGGTTAGTTATTACGAAAAAATTCTCCAAGACAAGCCTTATCATGAAGGTATCTGGCAAAGTCTTCCTCAAATATTCCCTACAGAGGCTACGCTGGCTTCTTTACCCAAGGCAATTTATCAACGTACGCATGATTGGATCAGAACTTGTGATTTGGAAGACTATAGTTATGTTGAAGTAGCTTGGGAAGGTACGGAGGCCAAGTATTACAGTGGTCATAAAACACCTGTACCTGTGAGTAATGCTACCAACACAGTTAAGCCACGTAATTGTGGAGGCGTAACTTGTGGTAGCTGCATGGGTGAACTAATAGCAGGTTTTAATCCGATTAGCTTGGGTCATCGCAGTTTTCAGTGTTCTTTCGAAGATGCTGTAGATATCAAAGCTGCTCTACCTTTTGTTGTCTCAATTCCCGAGGGAAGAGTTTGGAATGCTCCGCAAAAAAATTCGTGGCTAATTTGTAATGCTATTGCCGTGATGACTCCTGATAATTATTTATTGGGTGATCTTTCCCGAGATTTTCCGTGGCATTTACCTCCTTGTCCCACAAAGGAACTTACCGACCACACCGTTTTTGGGCTGGAAGAGTTGCCAGACATGAAGAGAATTTCTGGCAAGGTAGTTTTACTGACTGCTTTATCTGGTCATATTTATTATCACTGGATGATGGATATTTTGCCTCGTCTAGAGATATTGCGTTTAGGTGGAATTGATCTGGACTCTGTAGATCACTTTGTTATCAACTACAGTGAAAAATCATTCCAAAAAGAAACTCTAAGTCATTTGGGTATTCCCTTAGATAAAGTAATTTCTAGTGATGATACTTCCTTTATCCAGGCAGATGAGCTGATTGTTCCTTCTTTTCCTGGTTATTTAGACTGGGTTCCTTACGGTACTATTAGATTTTTGCGACAAACTTTTCTAGCTAAATTAAGTTTAGAAAACGCCAATTATGGTGACAAAATCTATATAAGTCGCGATCGTGCTAAACATCGCAAAATCATCAACGAAAAAGCAGTTAGACAACTTTTAACTCAACAAGGTTTTAAAATTGTTTATCTCGAAGAGATGACTGTCCTTGAGCAAGTTGCTTTGTTTGCTAATGCCAAAGTTATTGTTACGCCTCACGGTTCTGGACTGACTAATTTAGTTTTTTGCTCACCCAGAACAAAGGTAATTGAGTTGTTTTCGCCTCACTATCTTAGAACAGACTACTGGATGATCTCCAAAGAGTTGGATTTAAAGCATTACTATTGCTTGGGAGAAAGCTTTAATTGTCAAATGTTGTGCAATATCATGTACCAAAATTCCTTAACTGAGGATATTTTAGTGAATATTCAGTCTTTAGAACTAGTTCTCAAAGCAGCAGGAGTTAGTAATGATTAGTATCTAAGAGTGAATTTTTGTACTCTAAATTTTTCAATCAGCCCTAAACTTACCTGTTGTAGCCTCTTTAGTTTTTGCCTAAAATGTCTAGCTTTTTAATCGAATCAGTAAATCAGTGTGAAACTACCTTTGTTCAAAAGACCAATGATATTGGGTCTTGCCAAGCTGCTTGTAGAGAGCTGGGAAATATACTCCAAGGGATTGGTCGATTTGATGAGGCGGTAGTGTGGCATTCGTTCGCACTCGATCAAGAACCTAGTTTAGTAGATGTCTATGCCCAAATTGGTAGACTGTATGCTCAAGAGTCTGTATGGGAAAGTGCAGTAGTTGCTTTTGGCCGTGCTCTGGAACATAATCCAGATGCGACTTATATTTACTCAAATTTAGCCCAGATTTATGGACATTTAGGCCAGAAACAAGCGGAAATCGAAGCTTGGTATAAAGCACTAGAAGCTGATCCAGAACTGATTAATGCTCAGGGGTATTACAAGCTGGGTAAAGCCTTTGAGAAAGCAGGCAAAATGGAACGAGCTTTAGTATGTCTCCAGAGAGCTTGCGACCGTTCCGAAAAGCTTTTTCCCGCTCACTACGATCTTGGGGAGATTTGGCTTAGACAAGGGAAATTAGATCTCGCAAAAGACCGCTTTCAGAAAATTCTTGAACAAGATGAGCAACAGGCAAAAGCTCACTACAAACTAGGTAATATTTTACTTAGAGAACAAGATTACGAACTAGCGATCGCACAATTTCGTAAAACGATTACCTTGGCTCCAGAATTTCCCTGGGCTTATCGAGATTTAGTTAAAACTTTCTTACAGCTCAAGAAGTGGGATGAAGCGATATCCACTTGTTATGCCATCGTTAACTTGGTAGAAGAGTATCCTTGGATTTATGTTCAGTTGGGGGACGCTCTACGAGAAAAGGGCAGGATGAGAGATGCAATTGATAATTATAAAAAAGCCTGTACTTTAAGGGGTTGGCAGCAATGTGAGGCTCGCGAATACGAATTTACTCGGGATACCTTTAGTTATCGTTTGGCACTGTGGCAACCTTTAGTAGAGCCATTAATTGGGAAATCAGGATTGAAGTTTCTTGAGGTTGGTTCTTATCAGGGAATGTCTAGCTGCTGGTTTTTAGATACGGTATTAACCTCTGCTGATGCCAAGTTGGTTTGTTTAGAGCCACAATTTGAACCTAAGTTAGAGCATAATATCAAAGCTACAGGGGCTGCCGATAAGGTGAAACTTATTTCAGGTACGGTTGAAAAGCTAACAACAGAGCTACCTTCTGAGAGTTTTGATTTGATCAATCTCCAAGACAAACGTAAATCAGCAGAAATTGCTGAATTTAATGCCAAGGCTGCTTGGCAGCTTTTAAAAGTAGGGGGTTTGCTGATATTTAATGACTATGGCTGGCGCAATCCAGCTACTCCACAGTTCAATCCTAAAGAAGGAATTGACCGCTTCTTGGGATCTCTTGAGGAAACAACTTGGCAACGCGTTCAGTACTCGCCACAATCTTTTCAGTACATAATTACAAAAGTAGGCTAGGCTGTTCGGCAAGGTATTAGGGAGTTGAGCTTCGCTAGTTAGGTCAAGTATTTAAAATTTTAAATTGGAAAGTTCATGGTGGAGCAACAAGTGGAGACTCTAGTCAATAAACCAAATCAAGCATCAGAGTTGTCACAGCTTGAATTGGGCCGAGAGCTACAACAGCAAAATAAACTCGATCAAGCTGAGCAATGTTTTCGTGAGGTGATTGCAAATCGTCCTCGACATTGGAAAGCATATGAATCGTTGGCCAATTTATTTTATGTGTCAGGAGATATAGAATCGGCGATTGAAGTTTATCGCCTTGGTGCAGACAATAATTCCGAGCATCCTTCTTATCTACTTGCTATTGGAAAATTATTAAGTGAGCAAAAAAAGTGGCAACTGGCCAATAAGTATTTTCACGAAGCTTTAAAAAACGATCCTGCAACTCCCTGGGGATACCTAAATTGGGCTAAGGTTCTAGTAGAGTTAAATAGCTGGCAAAAGGCTCGAAAAATAACGATTAAGGCTATCAAGCTCCGACCAGATTTATGGGAAGCGCATTATCATTTGGGGAAAATTCTCCAACATGATCAGCATTGGCAGGCAGCACTTCAAGCGTATCGTGCAGCAATTGAATTAAGACCTAACTGTATGCGTTGTTATTTACAAATAGCAGAAATACATCTCAGGCTCGAACAGTTCAAGAAGGCAAAATCAGCCTATGAGTACGTTATTACGAATGCTGAAGAGCAGTTATCGGTACAATATCAAGCAATTGAGCTTTATCTTCAACAATTGGTAGATCATCCTGATACTGTGGCGAAAGACTTCCAAGAGCTAGGTAACCTTTGCCTGGAAAGAGGGTTTTTGCCTCAAGCTGTTACTGCTTATCAACATTGCTTTGTTGATGACTCAGACAATGCAGCAATAAGCCCTCAAACTATTTCTTTCTGCTTCCAGCAGCTAGCCTCATTATCTAACGCCACGGCCAGAGATTACTCCGAGCTAGGGAACCTTTGTCGTACTTATGGTTACTTTACTCAGGCAATTTCAGCCTGCCAAGAAGCAATTAGACTCGATCCTCAAGGGGAATCGCCATATATTCGTATTCAATACACCAAGGTAGGAGCTGAAGAAAATAAGAAACTGATTGAGTTCTATCGTCAGTTACTTGCTAAAGAAAGTAATCTTCCTTTAGCTTGGGGTGGGCTGGGAGATGCCCTATCTCAGCAAGGAGAAATTGGTGAAGCCATAAGTTGCTATCAGAATAGCTGTTATCAAAGGGTAACTAAACGTTATCCAGAGCTAGCTAAGTTTGATTGGAAAAAACCAAAGCAAAAAAATCCTAATTTTATTATTTTTGGCTCTGCAAAATGTGGGACTACAGCTCTTTATCTTTATCTGAGTCGTCACTCACAGATGCTACTACCGCACAAAAAAGAATTGGATTTCTTTTGGCAACATTATGATCGTGGAATGGATTGGTATCTCGCTAATTTTCCTGCTATCACAGACCGTGAGGACTTTTTCACAGGAGAAGCCAGCCCCAACTATATTCGTTTTCCTCAAGTAGCTCAAAGAATCAAGGCTCATTGTCCAGAGAGCAAGCTGATTGTCTTACTGCGCAATCCGGTAAAACGCGCAATTTCTTGGCACTATCACAAGGTCAATTCAGGTTTGGCTACTGGTTCTTTAGAAGAGGCGATCGCGACTGAACTCAAGCAACTTGAAAATATTAGCGAAGCAGAATTGCAGAAAGGTGGTTATCGTAAAGTAGATAATATCTACTCTAGTCTTTACTACTATCAGCTACAACCTTGGTTAGAAAATTTTCCTAGAGAACAGTTTCTCTTTCTCAAAAGTGAGGATTTTTATGGAAATACAGCTGAGGTCATGAATCAGGTTTTTGAGTTTATCGGTGTTGCTCCACAACAATTAGCAGAGTATCCCACGGTTCATAAAGGGTCTTATAGCAAAGTAGATGATCAGATCTCTCAGCAGCTAAAGAAATATTTTCGTCCTTACAATCAGAAGCTTGAGGAGTTGTTGGAAATGGAGTTTGACTGGAGCTAAGTCCTTTATTAATTAGTAATTAATAGTCAATAGATAAATAAAAATGGGAATCTTGTTAAACATTTTTCACAATCTTTTCAAGACATCATTAAAAAGAATGGCTCAGTTTTTTGGCAAAATCTTAGAGAGCGGAATTGTTCCAATAAAGTATCGAAATTTTTAAATTGAAAAGCTCATGACGGATCAACAAACGGGGACTTTAGTAAATAAACCAAAGCAAACATCTAAGCTGCCACAACTTGCTTTGGGTGAAGAGCTATTACTAAAAAATCAACCAGAGCAAGCAGAAAAGTGTTTCCGTAAAGTGATTTCTGAGCAACCTCAGTGCTGGCAAGCCTATGAATATTTAGCTGAATTGTTTAAGTCTTTAGGTAAAACTAAATCTGCTATCGATATTTACCGTCTTGGAGCGGAAAATAATCCTGATCATCCTGCTTATTTTCTGGCTATCGGCAAATTATTGAGTGAACAAAAAAAGTGGCAAACAGCTAATCAGTTCTTTCAAAAAGCTCTCAAAAACGATCCTCCAAATCCCTGGGGTTATTTAAATTGGGCCAAAGTATTGGTGGAATTGAACAAATGGCAAAAAGCTCAAACCATTACTATCAAAGCAATTAAGCTCCAACCAGATTTGTGGGAAGCCTATCATCATCTAGGTAAAATACTTCAACATCGTCATCTCTGGGAACCTGCGCTAAAAGCTTATCGTGAAGTAGTCAAACTCAAACCAGATTTGATGCATGGTTATTTGAGGATGGCAGAGATATATCTGAAGCTTGAACAGCCGAAAGAAGCAATTAAGTCATATGAGCATGTTATTTGCAACGCTTCTAAGAAAACTCCTGTTCAATATCAGGCAATTGCTGCATATCAAAAGTATCTAGAGGATAATCCTAATACTACAGCTCAACATTTCTATCATCTTGGCAAGCTATGTCGCGCTCAAGGTTGTTTTCCTCAGGCAATTGCAGCATGTCAAAGAGCTCTCAAGCTCAAACCATATTGGGTGGATCCTCATATTACGATTCAATATACCCCCGCAGGAGAAGTAGAAACTCAGGAGCTGATCGATTTTTATCGTCAGTTAGTCAAGAAAAGACCTGATATTCCTATCGCTTGGGGCAACTTGGGAGATGCTCTTGCAAAACAAGGGCAGATCGATGAAGCGATCGCTAGTTATCATACTAGTTGTTACCAAGGAGTTACTAGTCGCTATCCTCATTTGGCAGATCTGAATTGGGAACGACCCAAGCAAAATGCTCCTGACTTCATTATCATAGGTGCTACTAAGTGCGGAACATCCTCTCTTTATAAGTATCTGAGCTATCATCCGCAGCTTTTACTTTCCCATAAAAAAGAGTTGGACTTTTTTGGCAAAAATTATGATTATGGCATGGCTTGGTATCTAGCCCATTTTCCGACAATTACTGATCGCGATAATTTATTTACAGGGGAAGCTACTCCAAATTATCTGCGTTTTCCCAGCATTGCTGAGCGGATTAAAACTCATTGTCCTCAAACTAAGTTGATTGTTTTGTTGCGTGACCCCGCAGATCGGGCAATTTCTTGGCATCATCACAAGATAAATACCGGTTTGACGACAGGTTCTTTGGAAGATGCGATCGCGATCGAACTCAAGCAACTCGAAAATATTAGCGAAGTAGAGCTAGCTCAAGGAGGCTATCGTAAAGTAGACAATATTTATTCCAGTCTCTACTACTACCAGTTGCAACCATGGCTAAAGCACTTTCCTAGAGAACAGCTTCTTTTCCTCAAAAGTGAAGATTTTTACCGGAATACTGCTGAGGTGATGGCACAAGTATTTAATTTTATTGGTGTGGTACCTCAAAAATTAGCCCAGTATTTTACTGTCAATAAAGGCTTTTATAGTAAGGTCGATGAAAGTATTTATCAGAGGCTACATGATTATTTTATGCCCCACAATCAAAAGCTAGAAGAGTTATTGAACCTAGAATTTAACTGGTAGTGAATAGCTTAGTTATGAGCCATTGGCAGTTTATTGGCACTGAAAATTTCGGTTTTCCCCAATAAACCGTATTCGGGCAGAAAACCCTACTAGATAGGAGTCTAACCACACTTTTGGGCTTGAGGGTAGATTTCTTATGATGAACTCAAAGCAAACAAGCAATAAATAAATTCATCGGAGAAATTAAAACTATGGCAATCGTTAGTTATAACCCTTGGTCTGAAATGAACTCTCTACAACGTCAATTGAATACAATGCTAGATGATGTTTTTACTCCTAGTTTGGTAAATGAATTTAGTACCCTTTCTCGGGTTCCTGCTGCGGAACTTACCGAAGCTGAAGATAACCTTTTGTTGCGTTTAGAATTACCAGGAATCGATCCAGCAGAACTTAATATTGAAGCTACCGTGAAAAGAGTTTCTATCTCTGGAGAACGCAAACAAGTAGATGCTGAGAATACTCGTTCTGAGTTTCGTTATGGTAGCTTTCAAAGAGTAATTCCTTTGCCACTAAGAATTCAGAATACCGAAGTTACAGCTGACTACCAGGATGGCATTCTCACTCTTACGTTACCCAAAGCAGAAGCAGAGAAAAATAAGGTAGTAAAGGTCAGTCTAGGTGATGGGGTTTCTGATTCTGTCTAATAAATATCTAGACATTTAGACCTTCTATCTAACTACTTTCGTTATCCAGATCTCTCGTTTTTTCCTTCTGACAATATCTTTGATCTTTTGATGATTGAGACTATCTGCTGATTAGGTAGTGCGTCAACTTAGCCAGCCTCATGCTGTTGTGTGAGTCTGGTTTTTTCTTTTCAAGGAGATTTGGGAGCTAGCGTCTTGTCTGAAGTCCTGCTCGAAGCGTACAATTATCAGCGCGAGTTTTAGAGGACAATTGATTTAAATGGCAATACTACCCGAACAAATGCAAACCATCAAAGACCAAGTAGCCATAGTTACCGGTGCGTCTCGAGGAATTGGTAGAGCTACAGCTTTGGAGTTGGCTAATGCTGGCGCCAAAGTAGTTGTGAATTATGCTAATTCTAGTGGTGCTGCTGATAAGGTAGTAAAAACTATTGTCGATGCGGGGGGAGAAGCGATCGCGCTTCAGGCTGATGTTTCCCAAGCAGATCAAGTAGATAACTTAATCAAAGAGACTCTAGCTAAATATGGTCGGATTGATATTCTGGTGAATAATGCCGGGATTACCAGAGATACCTTATTGATGCGGATGAAACTAGAGCAGTGGCAACAGGTAATCAATCTCAATCTTACTGGTGTCTTTCTTTGTACCAAGGCAGTAACTAAAACTATGCTCAAACAGCGTAGTGGCAGAATTATCAATATTGCCTCAGTAGCAGGGCAGATGGGAAACCCTGGTCAGGCCAACTATAGTGCTGCTAAAGCTGGCGTGATTGGTATGACCAAAACTGTTGCTAAAGAATTAGCTTCTCGTGGCGTGACAGTTAATGCGGTTGCTCCTGGCTTTATCGCTACTGATATGACTCAAGACCTCAAAGGAGAAGAGGAAATTCTGAAAATGATTCCTCTAGCTCGCTACGGTAAACCCGAAGAAATTGCTGGGATGATTCGTTTTTTAGCAGCCGATCCCGCTGCTGCTTACATTACTGGACAGACTTTTAATGTTGATGGTGGGATGGTTATGAGTTAGTCACTAGATATGGTGTTGCTTTGGACTGAATCTCTAAGTTCAAGAGATGTGCTTGAGGACTAGGACTTTTAGTACGTCAGTAGTTGTCTAGAATCGAGCTTCTCTTGCTATTCGGCGGTTTCTGTTGCTTCGTTGGCTGGATCTACTGTTTCAGGATTGACTGCTGGCTGAGATTGCTGAACTAGACGGATATTGATCTCTTCTAAAAGATCTTGAAAGTCACTACGATTGGGATTGAGCGCAATTAGGGTTTCTAATGGTGCGATCGCTCCTTCTAAGTTACCTTGCTGTAGGCTTACTTGAAGTAAACCTTGAAGAGCAGTGAGATTTTCTGGCTCTCTTTCGAGGACATTGCGATAGCCTTTGGCTTGGGATGCTAGCTGTTCTTCATAGGTGGGTATTTCTGTTGTACCAGAGTTACTAGATTGGGAACGGTTGCTACCTCCACTCAAAAGTCCACTAATAATGGCAACACCTGTTGAGCCGATAAAAGCCAGTCCAAAGACCACGATTAAAATACGTTGTAGCTGTTTGCGTTCCATTGAATTTTTTGATTTTTGATATCGTGCTTAAATTTTCCGTCTCATGGTAGCAGCGCAATCTTAAATTTGGGGGATTTCCCCCTTTGAATAATCTTAAAAATAGCCCTGCCAGAATTGGTTTTTCGTTAAGATCGGGCTAGTTAATTCAGGAGTTCTGAACTGTAATCTTAAAATGACCGAGCAGCAGCCAAAAATCAACGCTCAAGGACTGGCTTTTAGTCCTCAAGAAACTAAAGTTGGCTTGTCTCAAACAAACGAGCAGCGTTTTAAATGGATATCTTATTTTCTGATTGTTCCTTTAATTGTGATCAATGGCTGGTTGTTGTTGATTACGTTTAACTATTTTGAATCACTGATCTCGGTTGCTGTTACAGCTACTTTGCTATCTTTTGTGCTCGATTATCCTGTGAAGTGGTTGCAAAGGTTGAAAATATCGCGATCGCTAGCTATTTTAGTTGTTTTACTTTTTGTGATCAGTGGTTTGACTCTAATTAGTATTATTTTGGTACCGATTATTGTCGATCAGCTTAATCAACTTTTAGAAAAACTCCCTAGTTGGCTGAGTTCTGGTAGCGAGCAGCTAGACTATCTGGAAGCTTGGGCCAACAATCGTAATTTTCCTTTGAGCATTACTTCTATTGGCGCAGATCTACTAACTCGTTTATCCACACAACTACAGCAAGTGAGTGGACAACTTTTGGGTGGGGTATTTTCAGCCCTGAGCAGTATTGTTGATATCGTTTTGACTTTGGTCCTGACTTTCTATCTTTTACTCCAGGGTCAAGAGCTCTGGGATGGTTTGTTTGAAATCCTACCAGATGATTTTGCCGAGAAAACTCGTCCTGCACTAAGCGAAACTTTTCATAACTATTTTGTCGGACAAATTACAGTTGCTTTGATTATGGGGTCGGTAATAACTACGGCTTTTTTAATCCTGAGAATTCCCTTTGGTTTATTGTTTGGTGTCGGCGTGGGAGCAATGGCAATCTTCCCTTTTGGTGCTGGTTTGAGCATTGCGACTGTGAGTTTTTTAGTGGCACTCAAAAGTATTTGGTTAGGTCTAAAAGTTTTAGCTGTAGCGGTAGTTATTCAACAGTTTATCGAAGGTGCGATCGCTCCCAGACTTTTGGGCGAATTCACAGGTCTGAATCCTGCTTTGATTCTGTTATCTCTGCTTGCAGGAGCCAAAATAGGGGGGTTCTTGGGTTTAATCCTCGCTGTACCTTTGGCTAGCTTGGTTAAAAAGCTTGTAGTTAGTTATTTACAGCCGATGTCGAATTCTCTGGTAGCTGAGTAATATACGTTCAGAATAATCCCAATAGGTCGAAGTACTATGCGACCATAACTTCCCTGATAATTATCGGTTTCGATTAAGGAATAAAAACCATTTCTGCTTTTTCTGGGTCGAAATCAGGAGGAAAGATAGTTTGACTGTTGTATTTTGCTCCTTTAAATGAGGTTGAACTACTAATGTCTTTATTCATTAAATTAGCATTTCGTAGATCGGCATCTGTAAAATTAACCCTATAGATATAAGCTAATTCAAGGTTGGTACTATTTAAGTTTGCTTCCTCTAAATTGGCGTAGGATAAATTGGTTTGTTGTAAGTTCGCTTGGGTTAAGTTGGCAGAATTTAGGCTAACTCCTTGTAAATCAGCTCTGAATAAATTGGCATAACTCAAATTGGCATTATCTAATATGGCTGAGACTGCGACCTCCCACTTCGGCACTGCCACAAGCTCGTTACCTCTGTAAGTCTGATGCCAACTAAATTCTGCACTGGCTAAATTTGCTCCTTGTAAGTTTGTCCCTTTCAAATGAGCTATGACTAATTTGGCTCGTCGTAAATCTGCCCCTTGTAGATCCCAATCGTTAAGTACTGCATCGCCTAAATTACAATTTGGACACTTATTTTTTACCTTTAATTTGTTTAAGTGTTTTGCTTTTAAGGTTCTTTTTGTTGTGCAGTCTGGTTCGTGAGTTAGAAGTAACCCTAATCCAATAAGAGCAAAAATATAGCAATACGATGAGGTGTTAGGACTAAAAATGAGAAGCTAGAATAGAGA
>CAZSEZ010000087.1:0-14940 GCA_964606015.1 uncultured bacterium | reverse complement strand
CGGTGCAATTCTTTGTGCTGTACTTGTTTTAGTCGGTTTATCCTGGGGCTTTTTACTTCTCAAGATCCAAGGTGGCGAGGCTGAATAAGCTGGTTAAATATTTATCATTAACCATTGGGCAGTTTTTATTGTTTGAGTTAATGTTTCTGGGGCGTAATCATCACGCCCTTTTTCCAAAAATTTCAACTCTGTCTTTTGACTACTGATTTCCCTTCACGAACTAACCCCGAATCTGTACGGGCATGACCAAGTAAGTAACTTTTAGACCGCTAAGAGGGGAGAGAATAACAGGTTGATTCCATTCATTTAGCTCGATTTTGACTTCTTGAGCTGGGATTGCTTTCAAGCCTTCCATAAAGTATTTAATATTGAACGCAATTTCTAGATCTTCTCCGATCACTTCAGCATCTAGTGATTGCTTGGCATTACCAACATCAGGCGTATCCACTGATAGAGTAAGTTCTTCACTGCCGCTATTAATGCTGAATTTTACAATATTATTTTTCTGTGCCAACACTGAGACTAGTTCTAGGCTGCCAATCAAGTCTTTGCGATCGCAAACTATAGTGCGCATAAAGTCAACAGGAATTAATCTTTCATAGGGGGGATAAGCTCCTGTAAGTCTCAGAGTAGTGAGGATTTTAGACCCTGCCTCAAAGATTATTTGGCTCTCGTCATAGCGCATTTTGATCTCGGCTTGTCCCTCGATGATTTTTTCTAATTCTCTAAGGGCTCGGGCAGGAATAGTTACTCCTAGGTTTTCTAGTTTGGGCAAAATATCTGGAGATAAAGCATTCTCTGTATCGTCTTCTAAAAAAGCCCTAACCACTGCTAAGCGATGGCTATCTGTAGCTGCAAATTCTAACCAGCTGTCTTCGAGGACATTTTCTTCGTTACTACCTGCGACATGAATTCCTGTCAAAACCTGTTTTGATAGTTCGGTGCTGGCAGCAAATAAGCAACTTTTGAGGCTTTCTTGAATGATCGCTACAGGCAAGCTGATTGCGTGTGCGTTGTTGACAGTTGGTAACTCAGGAAATTCTGAGCCATCCATGCCATTGATTTGCAGTTTGCTAGACCCAGCAGTCAGGGTGGTTACAAAGTTATCTGCTGCTTCGGTGTCACAGTAAAGAGTTATTTCTAGCTCACCAATACGCGAGACAATATCGCTAAGTAGTTTAGCAGGCAAAGCAACTATCCCTTCTTCTAGTACCTCTCCTTGAAAGCTTGTCGCAATTCCTAAGCTACCGTCAAAAGCAGTTAGGGTGATTTTTTGATTAATTTCATCGGCTACTAGCAAAATATTCCCTAAGACTAAGGGTTCAGGTCGCGATGGAACTACTCTACTCACTAAGGCGATTTGGCTTTTGAGATCAGATGAGGCACAAACTATTTTCATATTGAGCTATGCGTTCTTATGTACTATGTTATATCAAGTTGTTTTAGTTTGGAACACTTAGTATATATAGCTTGAGGCTTTTGTTGGAAGAATACTCCAGATGATGTAATGTTTGGATTTATCAAGCTCAACGCTAGTTCATCTGAGGTAACTTTTTATCGTAATTTTTGTAAAAGATATTATTTTTTGTGGTCGTGAGTTCTCAGGATTCTTTAAGCTGACTTAGCTATCGAGATCTACCAAGCTAAGGGCAAACTAGGGGGCTATTTATGCTTAATCCTTAAACAGGCGGAAAATTCATGAGAATTGTTGTTTGAGTAAATTTATGAACCCAATGATGCATTGTCGAATTTCTCGCAGCCGTTGGGGTGGCACAGAAGCAGATTATTATGCCATCCACAATTTTATCGATTCGACCAAAATACTCTGTAGTGATTGTCGCCATCGTATTTTGCATACCCACTGGGGAGTGAATCAGATTGTAATTCCGATCTTTGGCCATACTTTGATCAACTCTGATGGTAAGGCTGTAGATGTTAAGGATATGTGTGAGCGAGATCATTTATTAGCTGACTATGGCAATCGGTTTATTCCCAGCTTGGGGGATTTTGTTAGTGCTGTTTCCGATGTATCGATTCCAGATTTTGCCAGTAAAGTAGAACAATTACATAGTAAGCTGGCTCAAAATCCAGCAATTAGTGAAATGTTGCTGTCACCTTTGGCTGTCACAGGTCAGTTGAAGTCATTATTAATCACTCACAACAGTTGGTTTATCAATCAGATTTTGCCGAAGATCTTTCAGACTCGACCGATAATTAGTGACTTTGCGATCGCACCAAGCTACTTTTTTAACGCCATGCAAGTCGAACCCTGGATGGATAATGGTTTAACTGTTCCTGCCAGTGCCAAAAACTTATGCAAGCTGAAACAGACTTAGTGAACTAAGAATATCAGGAGTGTCTCATGAGTCAGCCTACTTATGTCATCCGCGCTTATCACTTTGGTTATAACGATGAATGTTTTTATGTCTGCGGTAGTTATATCAACAGTATCTATCACGACCGAGAAGAGGCAGAAAGCAAATATCAAGAACTAGAAGTTGCCTATCTCAGAGGTTCCAATCTAGGAGAATTGGGGGAGTTTTTTGATGGTGGCAAAGACTATCTCAAAAAAATGGATGACTATGTATTTGCTAAAACTGGAACTCATATTTTAGAGAATGAATTTGTGGATTATGGGGTTACTCTCCCTGCTCAAATGAGCGATCGCGAGGTTATGGAGTTTGCTCAATTGGGAGATATTCATGCTTATCAACTAGTGGAATTTAAAGCTAAGCCTATTTTCTATGCTCTTTGGGATTGTGGTGCAGAGCAGTTTCAAATGAGATATGACGAGTATTCTACTAGTCTGGTTTATGCTCCCTCGCGAGAATCAGCCATGGCAAATCTTAAAGATCTCATGGATGACAAAAGATGGCAGACTCAGACGATCAAGGGGACTTTAGAAGACTTGAGCGCGACTCCTGTTTTATTAAAACAAGCGATCGCTGCAACTTCTTCTTTTAGTTACGATGAGTCTCTACCAGGAATCAAGCTTAAAAGAGCTAAAGCAACTGATCTGGCCGCATTGAATGAACTACTCAAAAAACCGCTGTTTGAAATTCGCGAACTAGAGCCAGCCACAATTCTTGAACTAGAAGCAGAGCTTAAAGAGGACTTTTACGAAGATTTTTTATGAACAACGCTTGAGATAAATTATTAGTAATCACGTAACTTTGATCTAGATTACTAGTTTATTAAGGTCATAGAAGTTCAGCAGCTAAATATCAGTTTATTCGTGATAGCTTAGAGCTTGGCTAGTTGTCCATAGTATTAGCGTAATATTGCTAATTTCTTGGCTATTAAAGAATCTATTTCTTTGCTGTTTATCAAGACACGAATCTTATCATTCTAATTTTAAGGCTAAGAGCTGTATTTTTAAAAGTCTATAAGGAATGGCTAACTCCTGAAAAGTTGGGAGACAAACAAACCTTAAATATGGCTTAACACCCAGGCAGTTTGTTTCTAGCCGAGTGCTATTCTAAGTAAAGATTTTGATGGAGTAAAAGGTTACCATGCTGCCCTATGCACTAGCTATTATCGTTGGCTTAAGCAGTTCTATTCTATTTTTGACAGCTTTCTTTTTCCCAGATATTCATCGTAAGGATGATTTCTTGTGGAGTGGGGTTGGCTTGTTTTACGCTTTAGTGCTGTGGTTTTGTGCGACTAGCATTCGTGGTGCAGTGCTTTTGGGCCAATTAGCGGTGGTAGCCTTGTTGAGTGCTTATTTTTGGCAAGTGTTTAAACTTAGAGGCGCGATCGCAAATCCTGAACAGCAATCAGAGCTTCAAGATTTTTCCGTTTTAAGTTCTTTGCAAAATTTGCTTTCTCGCTCAGATAAATCAGCTAAGACGGCTCAAGTGGCTACCGATGAACCAACAGAAAGTGCTGAAGAAACAGTTCAAGAAGCCCCAAAAGAGTCTCCTAGCAAGCCTGAGTCAACTGATAAGACAGTTTCTGAAACTACTACTGATTCCAAAGTAGTGAGTAAAGCCAAAGAAGAACCGATTGAAATCAAGAAAGTATCGCTTAAGCCAATTACAAAAGTTGTAGATACCCCAGCAGATAATTCAACAGAGAAAACTATTACGCAAGAGGTTGTTCAAGAAACTCCAGAAGATGCAGAGCCAGAGCAGACTGAATCTACTCCTCTAAGCCAAACTAATCTCAACGAGCTTTTAGATGCTTCGGAAGATCAGTCAGAGTCGCCACAAGATGAGCCAGCATCTGTAGCTGAGGATATTACCCCAGAGGAAGCCACACCTAAAGAATCGGAGCCCGCTCCTGAGGAACCTGTAGTTGCTGAGTCGTTGTCTACCCCATCTGAAGTTACAGAAATTGCCGTGGAGCAGGTAACTGTAATTGAAGAAGAAACAAATTGGGATGATGAAGTAGAGGATATTCCTGCTTCTGCAGTCACAGTTATCCAACCAGAGGCCAGTGCCACAACTTCTTCTGATGAGTCTTCCCAAGAGGCAGAAGCCGGACCTAAAGAGTCTTAGTTCTTTTGATTGTAAGCAGTAATTGTTGGTTTTTGTGGAGCCAGAAACATTTGTCTTTCTCTTTGTCTTCTTCTAGTTAGGCCAGGCATTTTGACAATACGTCCTCGAAGATTTCCTTTGTCCCAACGAGTGAATTCGTTGGCTGCTCCTAGATAATCACGACGGTTTACTTTTTTTACCAGAGTGCTTTGCTGGATTCCATGTACTCCAGCGTTGTAAGCCAGAGAAGTCATTGCCCCGATCTGGTTGGGGGTTAGCTCCACCTGAACTACAGACAAGATTTCTTGCTGAATGATTCCTAGTTCGTTTTTTAAGGACTGATTGGCAACATAGGGAGAAATACGATCTCCTAGTCTGACTTTTCTGCCATTAATCCTAGATTGGCCATAGCCAATCACTGGTGTCCCATCTGTGTCTATATAGGCATTTGCCCGAAAACCCTCAAACTCTTTAACCAACGCAATTGTTTGTGGAGCAGGGACTATAGTTGCCACACGATTTGGGCGTAAGCTGGATGGTGATTGTGGTTCTGAGGCGAAGTTTGTTGGTGACTCTGGAATAATTTCTGGCCCTAGCTTGCCATCTAAGGTAGCTGATACTAGAGAAGTATTCGCGATCGCTTTTAGCTCTTGATCGTGAATGATTTTGCTCAAAGACAATGAGTCTAAATCGCTTAGATTATCCAGAGTAGAAGGTTTGGCTTTTGTCTTAATGACAGGATCGCTAAATTTGACGCGGGCTACTTTTTCTCTTGTTGCCGATGCCGTAAAGCCACTCAAGGAAGAAATACTCGTGAGTAAAAATGACCAATAAAGATATTTGTTCACAGCCGAATCAAAGTGGGATTGCTAGACGCATTTGTAATACTCAGTATACTTACTATACAAAGCGTCACATAGCAACACTTTTTACGACAACTTCCTCGTATTTTTACGGGTTTTTGAAGAACTTATCAAGAAAATTTAGCTAGGGGTTTTTTGTAAATCTGGTCTTTCTTCTTCGACAATTGCGCCTTCTACCGGACATACTTGCAGGCAGATCCCGCAATCGATACAGGTCGCAAAATCGATCCAATACCAATCTGTTCCTTTGGTGTTTTTACCAGGACCTTCGTGGATACAAGCTACAGGGCAAGCGCTGACGCAATCTGCTACGCCTTCACAAATATCGGTGACAATAGTATGGGGCATATGTTTGAGGTTTCCTCTTTAGTGATGATGGTCTGCTTAATTCTTGTTTATTAAAACAGATTTTTGCTTGGGCTACATTGCAAGATGCCTCGATCTCCGTCGAGGAAGACTTGTTGCCCTACTGGTAAAACCGCGTTTGCTCCATCGTGTCCAAAAGATAGATCGCTCACAATGGGAACTTTGAGTTCAAGTAGGCGATCGCGTAAAACTTCAGTAATCGTCCAGCTACTAGTTCCTGGGTAAGGTTCACAACGACTGAAACGACCTAGAGCAATTCCTTTGACTTGTTGGAGTAATCCTAGCGATCTCCAATGGGTAAGCATGCGATCAATTCGATAAGGATATTCAGTAACATCTTCTAAGGCTAAAATAACTCCCGAAAAATTTGGTTGCCAGGGTGTTTTAAGTAAATGAGTAGCTACCGTTAAATTAGCCGGTAACAGAGTTCCTGTTGCTTGACCCTTGTGCCAGGTTACTCCCTCTAGAGCAGTTAATTCTCCTGTTGCCAAGAAGTTAAACATTCTTTCCTGTGACCAATTTGGCTCATCGGCTAAAGTTGTCAAAACTGGCCCATGAAGACTTACAATCCCTACTTTCGCTAGACTCCACAGCAAAGCAGTAATGTCTGAAAAGCCAATTAACCACTTAGGTGTTACCTGGAGATCCCATTGCCAGTCTTCTAGTAATCTAGCCGCGCCATAGCCCCCACGGATTCCCAAAATTGCTTTGCACTCAGGATCTTGCCAGGCAGAACTTAAGGCTTCTCGGCGATCGGAGTCACTTCCAGCTAGATAGCCATTTCCCTTGTCATAGTTTAGCCCTAGCTTGATTTTGTATCCGTACCTCCGCCAGACATCCAGGCCTTGCTCCATTTCAACCCTATTTTTTAAAGAGCCTGAAGGTGCGATCGCTGTTACTGTATCTCCAGGTTTGAGGAAAGGTGGTAGTTGGAGTTCTTGGTTGATCATAGCTTTGGGGAAAGTAATTAAGTATTCAAGGTCTCAATCTCTTAAATCTTGAACTTTAATTGTGAAATAACTAGGGAGTTTTTAACTGTGGATCATTTTCGTCCAAGCTTGAATTGGCTCAGAGAATAAAGCGTGATAATCGCGTAGCTCTGAGCTATCCATCCCTTCTTGTTTAGCTTGAGCAAACAAATTAATTAAGGACTTAACTGCCAAATCTGCTTCGCGAGGAGAGCGAGGGTTTCTTTGTAGTAGGATTTCTAACCTGGCGCGGACTTTTTCTAAACTAGGAGATTTTTCGCCACTGACTTTCGGTGCGAGAGAATTGATGTAGTCTGTATTTTGATCGATGGGGATTTGGCTTTGAGGGGACACATAGCTGTGAGTTTGGGGATCGTAAGCTAAGACTTCTCCCGTTTCAATCTGATACACCCAGGCATAGATTTTGAGTTTGCCCTGGTGTAATTTGGCTTTAATGACAGGATAAGTTTTGAGATTATCAATCTGAACTAAGACATTTTCGGCAACTAGAGTTTCTACGAAATCGTCATCATCAAGATCAGGATAGTTTTCTTGAACTAAGAGTCTGGTAGCTTCAGCATGTTTGAGCCAGTCATAAACCAATGGCATATCTTTCTGGAGCTTATTGAGCTTTAGTAGTCCTTTCATGGCACCACAATGAGAATGTCCGCAAACAATCACTTGATCGATCCCTAATGCACTAATGGCATACTCTATAGTGCCCCCCTCCCCACCGTTAGCAGCGCCATAGGGAGGAATGATGTTACCTGCATTGCGAATAACAAAAAGTTCGCCAATATCTGCATGAGTAATCAGATTTGGGTCTACTCGTGAGTCAGAGCAAGCAATAAAAAGAACTCTTGGTTTCTGTCCATGAGAAAGTTGTTCTAATAACTCTTGATGTTCGCTAACATATCCCTGGCGAAATTCGTCTAAACCTCGAATTAGTTTTTTCAAAGCTATTAAACTCCAAAATCCCCAAGTATGCTTTTGATTATCTGTGATGTGGTTTGATTTATGCAAGTATCTGTATGTGATTTGCTGGAAAGAAACCTTGCGCTATCTAAACATGTGATCTTATCAATAACTTAGGAAGAGATTTTGAATCAATATGCCAGTAATTTGTATTTTTGAATTTGTTTTAAATTAGTGGGAGCATATCGCTATATTGCAGCAATAGTTCTTCGTCACTGAGGTAAATCCCCTCTGCTTGGGGAGTCCATAGCAGCTCAAACTTAAACAAATATGCCTCATCCATAGCAGCTAATTTGAGTAAGACTTTTTCTAGTTCTTGCTCGTTAGTAATTTTCCCAAACAAAGGTTGATCGTCTGCGGTACCAAAAATTAGGGTTACGACTAAATAATCAGCAAAATCCTCTTGGTAGCTTATTATTTCTCGGCTTTTGAGCGCTCCATTAACATTGCTGAGGCTCTCACCACTAAATTTATTTCTCTGTTTCAGGGATAAACTTTCAAATAAAGATTCTGCTTTACTAATATTTGTTGACTCGGAGTGAGCTAGAACATGGGTCCAAGCCTCGAAGTTGCGCGTCAAAATGAGTGATGCATCGCGCATTAGGCTTAGCAAGCCTTCAGGTGTCTTGGTATCAGCACTTAGAGCTAACTCATTAAGTTCAGTTTGAATTGCTGTTGCCCTGGTCGCAGAAAGTGCTACTTGAATCAAGGATACTGTAACCGTATCGTTGTCTACTTCTTGAGCTATTTTTCTTTGTTCTCTATTGTCTCGGTTAAAGTATCTAGTTAAAAATTTGCAGAAAATAAACAGCGGAATAAAAATCAGTAAAGCTAGAATTAGCCAACCAAGTAATTTCAGTATCGGATTTACAGGTCTTGCCTTGCCGTAAGAGTTATAGGTTCTTACTCTAGTACTAGGATAGCTAGGCTTGGGATAATAAGGTTTTGGCTCATAATAATCACGATTTCTTGAGCGATCGCGATATGTAGGAGTTGCTGGTTTAGTTATTTTTTTAGTATTGCCACTACTCTTCTTTTTGCTAGTACTGCTACTACGAGAGCCAGAAGAGCTAGGACTTTTTCTGGTTTTAGTTTTGCTCCTGGTCTTAAAGGAGCCTCCGCTACTACGCCCGCCACTTTTCCTAGTGGAGCTACTTCTGCTCTTTTTACTGACTAAGATTTCGCTATTGGCAGAGGGCTGATTAATCGCGATTGCAGGCTTACCTAGCGAGCTGTTATTACTCTGTATCCCTAGAGTCAGGCATAGAGTAATAAGAAATAAGGACAAGTAGCTTTTGAGATGTTGCATCATAGCAAGTAAAGACCAATCACTAGATAAGTGAGTTAACTAGTCTTATCATTCCCAAAACTGTAGTTATGGCTTGCCAAGACTTGATATCTGACTACGTCTGAAAAGATTTAACCTCTAAAACTGGTCCAATATTCGCCATAGTCATAATATCTTCTCGAATAAGGCCTTCAATAGTGACCGAGTCTATTTCTTGAGCCAATTCACTGGGGGGCTCGTAGAGTTCGTAGGTTTTCCCCTCGGTGGTAGTAAATGCCCATGTTCCAAAACCAAAGCCTTTTTTCTCGATTTTGCCTGTAGCGGTAATTTCCATATTGTCTCTCTATAAGGGCGGTTTTGAAGCGTTATTGTGGAGAGATTTAAGATGCTAGAGAAACGGGGAAAGAAGAGGCACCCAAAGCGGCACAAAGCAGCATAGATTTTTATCCCTAAATTTAGATTTTGAGACGATACGAATTGGGTCTTCCCAAATGGAATCTCTCCTAGTTTCCCTACCCTTAAGTTAAGCGGTCTTCAAGTTCTTTAAAGCCTTAGAACTTCTAACCTAAACTATTTTACAAAACTAGACTGCTTCGATATTTTTCTCGCCTGTACGGATACGAATAATTTCATCAACTGGATGAACGAATATCTTGCCGTCGCCAATCTCTCCTGTTCTGGCTGCGCTAATAATTTTGTCAACAACCATGTCTACTTGATCATCTTCAATAACGATTTCAATTTTGAGTTTCTGCAAGAACTCTACAGTGTATTCAGATCCTCTGTATCGCTCAGTTTGACCCTTCTGGCGGCCAAATCCTCTAACTTCAGAAACTGTCATGCCGACAACTCCTGCATTGACTAAGGCGATTTTGACTTCATCTAGTTTAAAAGGACGAATAATTGCTTCTATCTTTTTCAAGGGTAATTCTCCTGATACCTTTCAATAATACTTAGCAAGTAGATATTTTTAAGTATTCTCAGTTAGTTTATACCCTAGGCTATCTATGCCGATCTTTTGTTAATTAATTTTTCAACTAGCGAGATTACATCTTGGCGTGAAAGCTTGCCTTTGCCAATAGCGATCGCTTCAAGTGTGCCAAATGCCAAAGCCAAAGGAATTTTACAAAAATCTCTAGCAGGACTATCTTTGAGCGTATCAGTATATTTCTGACCCAAATCAAGGTTATGACGGGCATAGCGGATCATGTCTATTTCTTCCCAGCCTTGGGGATAAAAATTCACGCCTCGCTTAGAATCTTCTGCTCGGTTGCGGAGGATATTGACTGCTTGTAACCCTCTACCAAAACCAATTGCCCAAGAACGATTTGTATTGGTTCCGTCGTACCAATTCCAAAGGTCACTTAACAGTAGACCTACCGCTCCTGCCACGCTAAAAGTGTAACGGTCTAGCTCTTCAGCGGTTCTAATTTGCCAGTTTTGCTCAGCCCAATATGCCATACGATCTGCCATCGCAGCTGTAGCATCCCAAATTCTTGGGGCAATAGTCTCATCTGCTAGTAACGACCATTCGTTGATGCGGAGGGTTACTTCTGGTAGAAAGTCTTCGTATGGTTGGAAAGTACTTGAAAAAGGATCATGGCTTTGGCTATAGCTTTGGGATTGGAGTTGCAGGCTGATCCCCCTGAGCAACTGTGCTTTTACCTTAACTTCTAGAATGTCACTATCTTCTACTTCGTCGATGGCTCGCATACAAAGATAAGCAGACGCCACAGCAAGTTGCAACTTATTTGGCAAGTGGACAATCGGAATATAAAAGGTTCTACTCGTTTGCTTGAGGATTTCTAAAGCATCGCTATTAAAATCCATCGACTCACCCCTCTGGCTCTGATTTTCAGCTAGCATACAATGGATTTCTGATTTATTCCTGAGAGTAACGGGAAATTTTTATAGTTATCTGGCGCAAATAGTTAGCTGGTCGCTGAGTTCCCCAAAGCCTCCGACCTCTGGCATTGTGGCAATATAAGCTGGAGTATGATGTAGGCGATCGCTATAATCAGCAATGTTAGCTACGCCTACAGATAAAGGAAAATAAGCGGAATTAAATAAAGATTCGTCATTGGGACTATCACCTACTGTGACAACTTGTTTAGGAGATAGTTCGGGAAAATAGCTGGCGATAACTTGTTGTAGGGCGATCGCTTTTTCTTGTTTGGCTGGTTTGATGTGGCACTGCACAGTGCTATAGGTAAAGCCCATATTTTCTTGGTGACAAATTGTAGCCATTTGTTTTAGTTCAGCAATGGTTAGATCTCCAATATCAAAAGTCCAATCCGTAAGGCGAAAAGTATTGTCCGCTGATTCTTGGATTTGAGGGAATTGGGTTTGTAATCTTTGCCAAACCTGTTTGAGCTGTTGACGATGATCGCTCAGATTGGCAAAGCTGCCAATAAATTCTCTAGTTTGCTGTTGATTATGAAAAAATAACCCGCCATTTTCTGCGATCGCTCCGAAAATAGGCAAATAGTTGGCTACTGCGCTGACCCAACCAGCAGAGCGTCCTGTCACAATGAGAACGGGAATTTGTGCTTTTTGTAGAGACTCTAAAGCGCTCAAGAGTTCAACTGTAAACTTGCCATGTCTAGTGAGAGTTCCGTCCATATCTGTTGCCACTAAACGTACTCCAGAGAGATCGGCTTGAGTTAAAGGATTCATAAGTAAATTAGAGTTTTTTGCCATAAAGCAGCAGTTAACGTTTAACACTATAGAATAGACAACGGAGAGAGGAGGTGCGGTGGTTGCAGAAAGATAGCATTAGTTGTCTTTTTGAGGAAAGTCCGGACTCCCGAAAGGCCAGACTTGCTGGGTAACGCCCAGTGTAGGTGACTGCGAGGATAGTGCCACAGAAAAATACCGCCTTTTTTCTTTGGGAAATAGGGTAAGGGTGCAAAGGTGTCGGTAAGAGCGCACCAGCAACATCGAGAGGTGTTGGCTCGGTAAACCCCGGTGGGGAGCAAGGTCGAAGAGATTATGGTTGGTCTTTTACCGATCTCGTTTTAGGTGTACCGCGTGAGGTGGTTGGTAACAGCCATCCCAGATAGATAATCACCCCAGAATGAAAGTTCTGGAACAGAATCCGGCTTACAACTCTCTCTCTCTATTTATTGATTGTTGCAGTGCCCAATTTAGTTTCAGTGCCCAATTAAAAGGCAATCAGTGAGTAGTCATTAGCAAAATGCGATCGCAGGAACCACGTAAAACTCAAATAAGTGTTCAATAAGCAGTAAGTGATTTTTAACCTAAATTATCCTGAAGAGAGGATCGGAGAATTTTTAGGGAAAACAAATTTTTGTCTCAGAATAAATTCAGTTTGGACGAGTTAAATAAAAACTGTCAAACAAATCCGAAATTAAATTTTCCTCAAATTATGAAAATCAAACACCTGGCCACTGTCGCTGCTGCTTCTCTACTAGCTATCGGTGGTACAGCATTTTTAGCTGCTAATGCGATCGCAAATCCTGGCCAAAGTAATCGTCAAAATTCTTCAGTTCTTGTGGCTCAAAATCCCTGTGCTGCCAATCCCTGCGCTGCAAAAAATCCCTGTGCTGCCAAGGCAAACAGCGGTCAATTTGTTGGGGTCAAAGCTGGTACCACAACAGAAGGGACATTTAACATCGTTGAAGCTAACGGTAGAAAATATATTGAATTTAGCGATGATTTCAAAGTCTCTAGTGGCCCCGCTCTAGAGATCATTCTCCACAAAAATTCTGCCGTTTCTGCCAGTATCAACGAAGGAGATTACATTAGCCTTGCACCGATCCAAAGCTTTAGGGGTTCTCAAAGATATGCAGTTCCCAATAACGTAAATCTGGCTGATTATTCTGCTGTAGCGGTTTGGTGCGAAGAATTTAATGTAACTTTTGGCTACGGAGCTTATTAGTAGAAAGGTTGCAGAAAAAAAGATGAACTAGATTTGGTAGAATTCAAAGCTCAACGAGAAAAGAGACATTCCCAAATAGGAGATCGCACAATGCCCGTGATTTCACGGCAAACCCATGTAGCTAGGTGACCACAGAATTTACATTGTTTATAATTGTTAGCTAAATCGTAGTAGATAGTCGAGCAGCTAAGAACCCAAACAATAATGAAAGCTATCAAGACGACAGGAACAGTGAATGCAGCAGGACAGCTTGTTTTAGATGCTCCTTTAGACCTAGAGAAACAGAGCCATGTTGAAGTAATTATTTTAATTCCCGAATCTATTGAGCCAAAACCAGAACTAACCAGTGAACCAGTCTTGGCAGACGTCTGGAATGAAGTCAAAGCAGAAACCAAGACCATCATTCAAGATCTGGCAACAGACTCAATGTTTAGTGATGCTTGGAATGAAGTAAAAGAAGAAACTGAAACAATCATTCTAGATTTTGAAGACTCTGGCGAGGAACAACTCCTTGATGCTGTTCGGCAGGAGGGCAAAGCCAAAACCCAGACACCTATTCAAGATTTTGAGGATCTTTCTGAAGACGTTTCTGAGGAACAGACTATTGACGATACCTGGAATGAAGTCAGAGCAACAACCCAAACAATTATTCAGGATCTTGAAGACATTACCGAAGAGGCAACTCTTGGTGATGTTTGGCAGAAAGAAAAAGAAGTAGGTAAAACAATTATTCAGGATCTTGAAGAAGTTGCTGAAGCAGAAACTCTTGGTGAGGTTTGGCAGAAAGAGAAAAAGCAAGCAGTAGGACAAACGGTTGTTTTAGATCTGGAAGACATTACCGAAGAAGCAACTCTTGGTGAGGTTTGGCAAAAAGAAAAAATAGAAACCCAGACAATCATTCAGGATTTTGAAGACACTGCTAAAGAAGAAGCTCCTGATGACGTTGGGCAGCAAGAGAAAGAAACAGAAACTGCTTTTGTGGTTGAAGATCCCTGGTAATCTTGCTAATGGTCATGAAATTGAAAGTTAACTAAGTTGTTATGTCCCGTTACTGGAAAGTTCTAAAACTATTTTGGGCAACTGCGATCGCTGCTGAATTAGAATATCGTCTCAATTTTGCGATCGCTGCTTTTACCAGTACAGCTAATTTACTAGGCAGCTTGTTTAGCTTGTTTCTGTTTTACCGAGGAGGCTACAACTTTCAAGGCTGGACTTGGTCGGAAGCGACAATTGTTTTGGGCTTTTTTACTTTATTACAAGGTTTTTCTGCGACTTTCCTGGCTCCCAATCTCAATAAAATCGTTGAGCAGATTGAAAAGGGTACTCTTGATTTTGTGTTGCTCAAGCCCATTAGCAGTCAATTTTGGCTTTCCACGAGAATCATCTCTCCTTGGGGTTTGCCAGATGTCTTTTTTGGATTGATTCTAATTTTTTATGCAGGCAATCAACTAGAGCTTACTTGGTCTGATTACTTGCTTAGTTTGATTCCCCTGTTTTTTGGCTTTGTGGTGCTTTATAGCCTGTGGTTTTTGCTGGGTGCGACCTCGATCTGGTTTGTCAAAATCTACAATGTGACTGAGGTGCTGCGGGGTTTATTAGAAGCTGGTCGTTATCCTATTGCAGCTTATCCTGCGATTTATCGCTTTTTCTTTACTTTTGTTGTACCCGTGGCTTTCCTGACTACTGTCCCCGCCCAGGCAATGTTAGGTAAAACAGAGTTTATCTGGCTCGCTGGAGCGGGGATTCTAGCTTTGGGGCTCTTCTTAGTTGCGATCGCTTTCTGGCGATTTGCCCTCAGGTTTTATACCAGTGCTTCTAGTTAAGAATTTGATTTAGCTAAGATTTAGCTAACAACTTACTGCAAGCCTAGCCAAGATAAAACACCTTGTCCTGTGGTGTACTCAACAACCAAAGCCAAAATGATACCAATCATGGCAGCACGACCGTTCAAGCGTTCGGCATACTTGTTAAACCCGAATTTGGGGTCTTCTAGATTAGGGGTTACGGTTGGTTCTGTTTTTGCCATGTCTTTTACCTGTTGTACGGTGATTGGAATTTAAAGTTACAAAACTTTACTTTAATCTATTCTAGTAAATTTTCT
>CAZSEZ010000086.1:0-15243 GCA_964606015.1 uncultured bacterium | reverse complement strand
TGCCTTCTCAGGTTGTCGAGGCGATCGATGCTGTAGCAGAAAATGAAGATGTGGACAAAGATGACGAGAATGACGAAACAATCTCGGAAGAAGCTAGTCTTGCACCTTGGCTCTTGGCTATTACCAATAATGGTTATGGCAAACGAGTTCCAGTAAGTAAGTTCCGCTTACAGAATCGAGCGGGAATGGGCATCAGAGCAATTAAGTTTAAGTCTAAAGACGATCAGCTATCTGCGGTTAGAGTAGTTAACCCAGAAGACGAACTAATGATCGTTACTAATCGAGGCATCATAATTCGTCAGGCTGTAGAAGCTATTTCTCTGCAATCCCGGGCTGCTACGGGGGTCCGAGTTCAAAGACTAGATAAAGATGATGCGATCGCAGCGGTGGCACTTGTACCTTTAGCAGGAGATGAGGAAGGCGACGAAGAAGAATAAATCTTAGTTTAAGGGAAAATAAATTATGGCTTGGTTAACACACCAAGCCTTTTTTATGCTTGTTAGGGAGATAATTCTTAGGCAACAGGTTCTAGAGAGGCCAATGGTTCGGAGATCGTATCAGATGGAGCATCAAACTCGCCTACCAATACGTACTCTAGTCTTAATTTCAGCCAAGTAGCCATCTGTTTTTTAGTAGTGATAACAGCGACAGAGGGTTGAGGACACTTCGCTTTAATTTCTTTCATTTCAGGGGCTTCCAAAAAAGCGGGTTGCTTGACTACCCAAAAATCAATCTCTTGGTTCTTTTCCTTGTAGTGGCGAACTCTTTCTTTGATTATTTCTTCAAATGGTTCTTCTTCAAATAAAAATTTTTGACTGGCTAAAACGTAATGATAAGTGGTCATTTAACTACTCCTAAGCTTTTATTTAATGGTTAATTTATAGCTTTTTCTAAGGTGCCAAAAGCATGACTCAAAAGCGCAAACCAAGATTTAATAATATCTTAAAGGTATAGCCCTCAAGCTTTGGGCTTAATCAAGATTTACGCTTGAGCGCAGAATTCATCTAGAGTTGATTGGTCATTGCTAGCTTCATTTCTTTGACTGCTCTTTCCAAACCCACCAATACTGCTCGCGAAATAATTGTGTGACCGATGTTTAATTCTTCCATACCGGCAATACAGGCGATGGGGTAAACATTCCAATAGGTTAAACCATGTCCTGCATTGACTCGGAGGCGATTATCAAGAGCAATTTTGGTACCTTCTGCGATCGCATCTAGTTCTTGTTGACGAGTTGCTTCGTTTGTTGCATCAGCATACTTCCCAGTGTGAAGTTCAATAAATTTTGCTCCAGTCTGAGCTGCAGCTTCGATTTGGTTTTGTTCTGCATCGATGAACCAACTTACGGGGATGTTGGCTCCTTGGAGCTGAGATACTACATCAGTAAACCGAGCTAGATTGCTAACAATATCAATTCCGCCCTCAGTGGTGACTTCTTCTCTTTTTTCAGGAACTAGAGTCACATAGTCAGGCTTGATATCCAAAGCAATTCCCACCATTTCGTCAGTAGGTGCCATTTCTAAATTTAGATGGGTGCGAACAGTCTGTCTTAAAAGTCTGACATCACGGTCTTGAATGTGGCGGCGGTCTTCCCTGAGATGGACAGTAATGCCATCTGCACCACCTAATTCTGCCAAGACAGCAGCAGCAACAGGGTCGGGTTCGACGGTTCTTCTTGCTTGACGAATCGTAGCAACGTGATCGATATTAACTCCCAAACTCAGCAAGTTAGTTCTCCTTTGGTTGATTTCTGCTGAATTATGGTAGCAATAATTGCTAACTAGGGGTCAGTGACAAAGCTCTTTCTGGAGTTGATTTCTGAAAATGTAAATCATTGGCAATTGTCAATTATTGATTTGTTGTTGAGAGGATTACAACTTGCTCATTAACTATTTTCTAGTAAGCTCTGAAATTTAAGACCAACTTGACGAGAGTTCTTTGGGATTTTGCTTGAAGGATAACTGGACGCTTTCCAAGATAGGCTTGAGTCAAAATATGCGACGGTCTCTTGTTTGATTATTCAAGCTGTGACCATCCTTTATTCTCTGTACCAATATTAAGAACGCCGTAAAGCAAGACTATTCCCAATAAACCAAATAATGACTGACCAATACCTAAGCCAATGGATAGATTGATGATCAAGGCAGCTACACTAGATCCGAGAAATCCCCAAAATCCCCATTTTTTCCACTTGAATAAAGCAATTGTACAAATGGTGTTGAAGGTAGTGATGATTGCTAGTAAAGGAAAAACCCAAGTAGGAAGGTCTGGTAGAATTTGTCGCATTATTTGGCTGCCAAAAAGATAAGCCAAGGCTGATATGGAGTTTCCGAGCATCATAAAAACTAGCCAGGTAGTCAGGCAACCATGACGTTTTTTTCTTGCAACCATTTGTTGTTTTCTGAAATTATTCTTGGTTCCAGTGAGTATAGCTTAATGTTTTGTTAGTAGCTTTAAGCTTCCTGAGATACTGAGCCTAGTCTTGTACTCTGGGGATTTGGTTCTACTTGATAGTTATAGCGATCGCTCAGAAACCTCTACAACCAACGTGATAGATTGAGTTTTCTTGTAAATTGTTGGCAAAAATTTCGTAGAGATCGGTTGAGCAGCTAATTGTGCAAGCTGTTCTTTAAATACGTTGATGAATAATAGCTAAGTTTTCAGTCCCAATCGTCGTGAAATCAATATAGTAGTATTGCTGGGGCTAACTGCTTGACTTGTGAACTCCTTTGGAAACCCAGTCTGCTAGTAATTCTGTCTCTTTTTTTCTTTATCTCTCTTCTTTGCAAAAGTGTCAGTTCCTCGGATTCATCCAGATACCATTGAAGCAGTCCAGCACGGACTTAATATAGTCGAAGTAATCTCGGACTATGTAGTACTCAAAAAGAAAGGCAAGGATTATTTAGGGTTGTGTCCTTTCCACAATGAAAAGACTCCCAGTTTTAGTGTTTCTGGGGATAAACAGGTTTACTACTGTTTCGGCTGTGGTGCTGGTGGTAACAGCTTTAAGTTTTTGATGGAATTGAATAAGCAGTCTTTTGCTGAGGTGGTTTTAGACTTAGCTAAACGCTATCAGATTCCAGTTCAAACCGTTGAGCCAGAAAAAAGACAAGAAATCGAGCGTCAGCTTACTTTAAGAGAACAACTCTATGAAGTATTGTCCGTGGCTTCTAGTTTTTTTCAGCATGCTTTGCATCAAGTTCCAGGAGAAGCCGCTTTAGAATATCTGCGCCAAAAACGTCAACTTAGTGATGTCACGATTAAGCAGTTTGAGTTGGGTTATGCTCCTGCCGGATGGGAAACCCTATATCGATATTTGGTGGAGCAGAAACGCTATCCTGTAAGCCTACTCGAAGAAGCAGGTCTAGTTAAACCACGCAAAGAAGGTAAAGGCTATTACGATACATTTCGCGATCGCGTTACTATTCCGATTAAAGATGTTCGGGGTCGCATTATTGCTTTTGGCAGTCGCTCTCTTAAAGAAGAACATCAACCGAAATATCTCAATTCTCCTGAGACTCCTGTATTTGATAAAAGTAAAACTCTTTATGCTTTAGACTGTGCTCGAAAAGCGATTTCTCAAGCAGATCGAGCTATTGTGGTAGAAGGTTATTTTGATGCGATCGCTCTTCACTCAGCAGGCGTAACTAATGTTGTGGCCTCTTTAGGAACTGCTTTTACGGATACTCAACTTAAAAAGTTGTTGCGTTATACCCCTTCCAAGCAAGTGATTTTCAATTTTGATGCGGATAAAGCAGGTGTTAAGGCAACTGAAAGAGCGATCTCAGATGTTAAAAATTTAGTTTACTCAGGGCAAGTCAAGCTCAGGGTCTTAAATCTTCCTGACGGCAAAGATGCTGATGAGTTTTTGAGTTCTCGTCAAGATGGTTTAGAAACCTACTTAGCTGCGGTAGCACAGGCACCATTATGGTTAGACTGGCAAATTAATAATCTCGTATTGGGAAAAAATCTCAAGGCTGCCGATCAAGCGCAGACAGTGGCTAAAGGCATGGTCAATTTATTGAATCGTTTACTTGATACTAATCAGCGCAACTACTATCTAAATCTTTGTGCAGAGATTTTATCTCAAGAGGACAGTAGATTGGTTTCGTCTAATTTAGCGAATCTTAAATCTCAGTTGAAACCAGAATTTCGCTCTCGTAATAGTTTTAACTATCAAAAAAAACGCGCTAATACAGCGTTAAAAACTAAGTTGAACTTGCTTACTAATCCTGAGGAGCAATTGTTACAAGAGGCAGAATCTTTATTGTTGCTGATTTATATTCACTGTCCAAAACAGAGAGATATCATTATCAATAAATTAGAAGCTAAAGATCTTTGTTTTAGTATTGCCGAGTATCGGTTTTTATGGCAGGAAATCATAGCAGTTGAGCAGCAGTACAGTGATCAAGAATTTCGCTCTGAAAACTATGTTTTGACACAGTTGTACAATCGTAGTCTTGATTTCCCTCCCGAGATGGCGATGCTAAATAGATTTCTAAATCTGACCGAAAAGACTCAAGAGGATGTTTTTCGCGCCAAAACTAGAATTGAAAATGCGATCGCCTTACTCGAACAAGTGAGCTGTATTAAGTATGAGCTTTACTGTACACAACAGCTAGAGAATATCGACCCTCTAACTGAGAGTGACAAGATTCAGCATCTTTACGAAGAAATTCGCTATAGCAAAAAACGGATTCAGGAACTAGAAAAAATACGTCTGTCAACTGATTTAAATTAAGAATCTATGCCTTAGTCAGTACAACTACTGAAATAGTAACTAAATTGACAAATAGATTTCTGGGTAAACACCATAGCCTAGAAATAAAGTTGAAGCTAGAGTGAACAAGATATACCTCCTAAAACTGTATTTAAGATGGTTTGCGATCGCAATTTAGCTCGCTCTAGTCGAGTCCGTAATTTGACTCAAGAGATGGAAAGATTTTCTTTTATCGAGACTATTTCAGAATCTGACAAAAAGTCAGAATGTGATCGCTTAAGTCAGTCAGAAAATTCAAGCCAAAAGTCTGCTGCCTTGTCTCAGAGATCTTCACGTAAAGTAGAGTCAGCTTTGGCTCTGGAGTCTAACGCAGCTTTGACTATTGCCCCTAACTGGTATGCTAACGATACTTTTCCGGAAATGGGAAACAGCAGCTTAAGCAATGTTATTTTGTTGCCTGTTTCCGAATTTGATAATCAAGAAAATCGAGGTAAACCCTGGATTCGTAACTTAGATAAAGTTTTTTTCGCTGGTGCAACTTGTTATCTAGGGTTTGTGGTTTGGTGGCTTTTTTTCAGTCAAGGTGCTCTATTTACACTCCCCTGGGTGATTAACCGACAAGTATCTCTCGCAGATGCTGAATTTATTGAGTACATGCAGCAATCTTTGGAGCTTATCGAGCGTCAGACAGGACAAGCTTCCCAGGCTCATAATTCGGAAAACACCTCAAAAACTGGTACTTTTATCCCTATTTACACACTTAGTGCTGCGGTATCTGCTCCTTCACAGCCAGAAGCTAAAGCATCTTTGCCTAATTTGCTTCCTCCACCACCTCCAAATCAATGGGCAAAGATTAATCCTCCAATCTCTGCGGCACCAATTGTTTCTCCTCCCCCACCACGTCAATCAGAATCAGTGGCTACCGTGCCAACATTACCTAGTAATGCAGCAGTTAATACTCCTGAGGTTACTAGGCGCCAAGTATCTAGTCCTGAACCAACTAAACCAACAACAAACAAAGTTGTGTCTCATACCCTAGTGGGTGTTGTGGCGTTAAATGAGAATTCTGCTGCCTTGTTCAAGGCTGATGGCATAACCTATCGTACTTGGCTAGGTGAAAAAGTTGGGAACACGGACTGGATTTTAAAATCCGTTAGTAATCAACAGGTTACGATTCGTAATGGACCTCAAACTAAAACTTTGGTGGTGGGAGAGATCTTTTAAAGATAAGTATTTAACCTAAAAGTAATAAATTAAATTATTGCTTGGTTTTTAGTGATAGCTAATGAAATTTGAATTCAAGATTCTTGTGGTTCTATACAGATAATTTATTTTGAATCAAAATAACCTTTTTATCTCAGCATTCTTTAACCCGGATGTGATGGAATATTTGGGTTCGCTTTTGCCAAAACTGCTAGCAATTTTGGCTGAATATCACAATAGTTTACACCGACAAAAGATAAATAAAAATTTAAGATTTTATCTGATAAACATTACTGTTTCTCGTGAAGCGGCATCTTTCCGTTAAACTATTTACTGAATTGAATGAGACTTTTCAAGGTAATGGGAGCTTTAAGCAATGAGTGAATCACCAACTCAAAAGGGACAAACGGAAAGTACTTCTCTTTCTGATGCAGAGTTAGAGATGACCAGAACCCCTCCTTGGGGAAAAGTGTGTGTACTAGAACAAGGTGAACACTACTGTATTAATCGAATTGAAGTTGAGCCTGGTAAACACATTAGTACACAAATGCATTATCACCGTAGTGAGCATTGGATTGTGGTTTCGGGTACAGCAAAAGTTATTTTTGACGAACATGAGACTTTGCTCATGGAAAATCAGTCTACTTACGTTCCGATGAACACTCCTCATCGAGTAGAAAATCCTGGTGTAATTCCTCTAGTTATGATTGAGGTCCAGAATGGCGAATATTTAGGTGATGATGATATTATTCGTTTTCCTCAAGATAGTTAGTAATTGAGTTTGTGAATTAATATTTCTTTACTATTAAATTGCTTACTATTATTGGGTAGAGTTCAATCTAAAGGTGCCAATGCACTATGTTTTATCAAACCTACTTAGATCGCCATCAACAATTGGTGGTAAAGAACCAAAATTTTCAGACCATTGTTATTGTAAGCTCTAGCTCTCCAAATCAGCAGCAAAGCCAGTCCAGTGTCTTTTCTACAGGGGAATGGAGTAGTCCCCCTCAACTATACAAAACAGAAACTGGCTACATTATTAGCTTAGTAAGCGGGGATCAAGAGCACTTTATCCTCGTACAGGGTACTAGTATCACTGTTGTTTCTAAGCCAAGTTTGTCGCCAAATATGAAGCTTGAGTGGCAGGGTAAGTTTGATGAACCTGCTTCACAGGGGCATACCGAATTCGCTTCAATGCCATCTATGCAGCCGATGCAACCAATGCAATCTATGCAACCCATACAGCCGATGCAACCAATGCAAATGGGTGATATGTCGATGAATCTCAATGACATGTCTATGCAAATGGGAAATATGTCATTAAAAATGAAGCCATCTCGTAAAAAAAACTTTTGCACCCAATGTGGCCAGAAAGTCGGACTTAGCGATCGCTTTTGTGCTAGCTGTGGTACCAAATTAAGCTAGTACTCTAGAAATCTTTTGCGCGAGATCTTAGAATTTCTGAGCCCCCTTTTTTTTAGCGAACTATGGTTACAAACAAAAAAGAATTATTAAACTGCCTCATTTTGGTAATGTTCCTTGGTAGCTTTTTACTCACTGGCTGCAATAGCATTTCAGCCGGAGACAGTACTTCATCTTCTGATAACCTATCAGAGGCTCAAGTACAACCAGTATCAACCAATAGCAAAGCAATGTTCGACAATTTACCAAAACTCGAAGGAATAGCAAAGGTAGAGCTCACCGTAAATGGCTCGAAAATAGTATTAGAAATCAATGGCAATGAAGCCCCAGTTACAGCAGGTAATTTTGTCGATTTAGTACAGAAAGGGGTCTACGATGGCCTAGCTTTTCACCGAGTGATTAAATCGCCTCAACCATTCGTTGCTCAGGGAGGTGACCCCCAAGGAAAAGACCCTAATTTTCCTGTAGAACGTTTGGGTACTGGTGGTTATGTCGATGAAACAGGTAGTAAGCGCCAAATCCCTCTTGAGATCAAACTGGAGGGTGATAGTGAGCCTACTTATAGCAAAGGTTTGGGTCAACAATCGGGAATTCGTTCTCCCAAGGTTGTGTTAAAACATGATCGCGGTGCTTTAGCAATGGCACGCTCCGCTGCTCCTGACTCTGCTTCTTCTCAGTTTTATATTGCCCTCGCCGATTTAGATTTCCTCGATGGTGACTACGCTGTATTCGGAAAAGTGCTTTCTGGAATGGATGTGGTAGATGGGATTAACCAGGGCGATCGCATCGAGTCGGCACAGGTGATCGAAGGTGGAGAGAACCTCAAGTAAAGTACTTTTTTTAAGTTCATTAAGTAATGGATGTTGTCGTAAGCGGGATTGGTTTGCAATCCTGTTTCGGTTCCCTAAATCAAAGCTGGCAAAGCATCTTGCAAGGTAAGTCTGGACTAGAGCTACAGCAGCCTTTTCCTGAGATAACCGCTTATCCTTTGGGGATGATTGCTACTGAGCCTAGTAACTTAAGTCTGTTAACCAAACAAACTGTCGCTGAGGCATTATTTGATGCAGGCTTAGAGCCTCCACTCACAACTTGTGGCATCGTTATTGGCTCTAGTCGTGGTTATCAACAGATTTGGGAACAGGAGATCGCTAATAATAATGATTTTGCTACTACTAGTTGGCTAGGTAGTTTGCCTCAACAGACTGCTATCGTCGCAGCGCAGCAAATTCAAACAAGGGGGATTGTTTTGTCCCCTATGGCTGCTTGTGCTACAGGAATTCATGCTCTTGCTAGAGCTTACGAACTGATCGCCACAGGGGCTTGTGATAGGGTTATCGCAGGAGCGGTAGAAAGCCCAATTACACCTTTGAGTTTGGCAGGATTTGAACGCATGGGAGCGTTGGCTCAAACAGGATGCTATCCTTTTGACCGCGATCGCCAAGGTTTGGTTTTGGGGGAAGGTGGAGCCATATTTGTTCTGGAAACAGCAGAGTTGGCTCTTAGTCGTAATGCTCGTGTTTATGGCAAGATTTCTGGCTGGGGCTTGAGTTGTGATGCTAGTAGCCTTACTGGTTTTGCGCAAAACAGCTTGCCCGCAGCCATAGCTGTTAAAAATTGTCTTGAATATAGTCAGCTTGCTCCTGAGCAAATCGACTATATTCATGCTCATGGAACCAGTACTGTCCTAAATGATCGCCATGAAGCTACTTTGATTCAGCATTTATTTGATCAGTCTGTGGCTGTGAGTTCAACCAAAGGAGCAACTGGGCACACTTTGGGAGCATCAGGGGCATTAGGGGTAGCCTGGTGTTTGTTAGCTATTCAATCAGGTAAGCTTCCTCCCTGTGTTGGTCTAAACCAGTCAGAGTTTCCCCTCAGCTTTGTTCGGGTTGGCCAGAGTCAAACAGTTAACCATGCTCTTTGTTTCAGCTTTGGCTTTGGCGGACAAAATGCTATTCTGGCTTTGAGTAAGCTTTGATTGCGATCTTCTAATTAATCTTTGTTGGTAAGTCTCCGTTGATGAGTCACAAACAAAATAGGTTGAAAGAACAGTGGTTCCGATGGCGACCAATAGACCATATCCCCAGAGAGCTTTACCTCGAAGAATTAATCGATAATCGCGATGGACTAATCCTAAGATTGAGCGAGAGTGCTGATTCTCCGATACTGCAAATTCATTTTGATGGCTACTATGCGTATCGCAATATGAATGAAGGCGATTTTTTACTTGGTGATCACTGTATAAAATCAGAAGATAATTCTGACTTAGTTCAAGTTCCCCTTTACACAGTTCAAAACTCTCATTATGTGAAGTGGTTTCATCGTAAGAGTTGTGGCGTTAGGGAAAATGATCGAATAATCCACTATGTTGTTGCTACTCCAGATGACATGGTTGAAATTCTTGATTTGGATATTCCAGAGGAGCCTCCGGCGGTGATTTGGATTGCCCGCTAACTATAATCCTTAATCTTCAAGCCAAACTTTAAACAGTGAGTAAACAACTATTCTTCATTGCTCTGTTGCCACCGATAGAGATTCAGGAACAAGTTACCACGATCAAACAATATTTTGCCGAAGTATACGATTCCAAAGCTGCCCTCAAATCACCACCCCACATTACACTGCAACCTCCTTTCAACTGGGAAGTAGAGCGACTGGGAGAACTCAAAGCGATATTAGAGCGGTTTGTTCGCAAACAAGTAGCTTTCTCAGTGAATCTTGATGGGTTTGCTGTTTTTGCTCCTAGAGTAATTTATGTTGATGTAGAGCATACTGAGTCATTGCTAAATATCCAAAAAGCTCTGATGAATGAGCTGGAATCAGAATTGGGTATTGTGCATCGAGTTGCTAAAACTCGTCCTTTTACTCCTCATATGACAGTTGGTTTTAAAGACCTAAGCAAGGAGAATTTTCAGCGAGCTTGGGCAGAGTTTGAAACTAAAGAATTCCGAGCCAATTTCCAGGCTTCTGAGTTAACTCTACTCCAGTTCGACCAGATAGAACAAAAGAAATGGTTGATTGAGGCAACTTTACCTTTTTCAGAATAGATAGCTGGGATTAAGGCTTGCGGGATCGAGAATAATCGCTGCTAAATTGAAATTCAGAAAAGCCGTTTCAGAAAAATGGATTCAAATAACAAGATGAATCAAAAGCAAGTAAAATCCTACGGTTCTTGGCGATCGCCAATTAGCCCCCAGAGTATCACAGCAAAAACAGTAGGTTTAGGTAGTGTGACTGCTGTAGGTAGTAGTATTTATTGGCTGGAAGCTCGACCAGAAGAGAAAGGACGAAATGTCTTGGTCAGACAAGCAGCGGATGGCACCACAGTAGATATCACGCCACAACCATTTAATGTTCGTACCAGAGTCCACGAGTATGGTGGTGGGGCTTATCTGATTACTGAGGAGACAATTTACTTTAGTAACTTCAGTGACGGTCAGGTTTATCAACAAAAATTGGGAGAACAGCCTCAAGCGATCACGAATGAACCAGAGTTGCGGTTTACAGATTTTGTTTTAGATAGTGCTCGGAATCGTTTGCTTTGTGTTTGTGAAGATCATTCTGTCGCAGACCAAGAACCGATCAATAGTATTGTTGCGATCGCGCTAGCTGACGGCAAAATAACTACCTTAGCTTCGGGGCAGGATTTTTATACTTCACCTCGCATCAGTCCTGATGGTAGTAAGTTGGCCTATTTGAGTTGGCAACATCCTTTTATGCCTTGGGACAGCACTTGGTTGTATCTATGCGAAATCGATGATGATGGTTCTCTAAGGGGCGGGGATATAGTTGCTGGTAGCGAAACCGAGTCGATTTGCGAGCCAAAATGGAGTCCTGATGGTCTACTTCATTTCAGTAGCGATCGCACTGATTGGTGGAATATTTATCGTCGTCTAGATGATGGCTCAGTAGAATGTTTACACGAGATGGCTGCGGAGTTTGCCTACCCTCATTGGGTATTTGGTTTGTCTACCTATAGCTTTGTCAGTTCAGATTTATTGGCTTGTACTTATTCCCAGAATGGTAGCTGGCACTTAGGGCAGATCGAGCTTAAATCGAAAAAATTCACTGCGATTTCGACTCCTTACAGCAATATCTCTTCGATGGCTACAGATAGCCAAGATAATGCGCTATTTGTCGCTTCCCGACCCGACCAACCTAATGCCGTAGTTCAATATAATCTTCAACAACAGCAAGCAACTATCCTTAAGCAAGCAGGGGAGTTGAGCCTTGATCCTGGATATATCTCTTTACCTCAAGCGATAACTTTTCCGACAGCCAACAATCTTGAAGCCCACGCCTGGTATTACCCTCCAACTAATCAAGATTACGCGGCACCTGATGGCGAGTTACCTCCTTTATTTGTCAAGAGTCACGGTGGTCCGACTGCTGCCGCCTCAGTTAGTTTGAGTTTACGGATTCAATATTGGACTAGCCGCGGTTTTGGTTATTTGGACGTAAATTATGGTGGCAGTATTGGCTATGGCAGGAAATATCGCGATCGCCTCAAAGGTAATTGGGGAATTGTCGATGTTCAAGATTGTGTCAATGCGGCTAAGTATTTAGCCCAACAGAAACTAGCAGATCCAGACAAATTAGTGATTTCTGGGGGGAGTGCAGGCGGTTATACCACTTTGGCAGCTCTGACTTTTTACGATACTTTTAAAGCAGGTGGCAGTTACTACGGAGTCAGCGATCTTGAAATCTTGGCACGAGATACTCATAAGTTTGAGGCTCGCTATCTCGATAGTTTGGTAGGAGCTTACCCTGAAGATCAGGTCATTTACCAAGAGCGATCACCGATAGGTCATCTAGAACAACTATCTTGCCCGATCATCTTTTTCCAAGGCTTAGAAGATAAGGTAGTACCGCCCAACCAAGCAGAAATGATGGTTAAAGCAATCCAAGCTAAAGGACTCAAGGTTAGCTACATTACCTTTACGGATGAAGGACATGGTTTCCGTCAAGCAGCTAACATCCAAAAAGCGATCGAGGAGGAGTTTTACTTTTACAGTGAGGTGTTTGGGTTTAGTTAGTTTTGGGTAATTAGAACACCAAAGTCTCAGGGTTTATTGATTTTTCATTGATTGCTGATGCACCTTCTTGACTGCTTTAAGTTCTGCGTTATCCCCGTTAATTTCTCGACTGTTCTAAAATAAGAGATCGTAACCATAAATTTAAAAGCAAAATAATATTTAAACTATGTCAGTATTGGCACCGATCGCAGTTTTGTTGTTATTAATTGCTGTGCATGAGTTAGGTCATTTTGCAGCAGCCCGCTTCCAGGGTATTAGAGTAAGTCGTTTTTCAATTGGGTTCGGTCCTGCAATACTCAAGTTTCAAGGAAAAGTGACTGAGTATGTAGTTTGTGCCTTACCTTTAGGTGGCTATGTTGCTTTCCCTGATGACGATCCCGAGAGTACGATTCCTCCTGACGATCCTGATTTACTTCGTAACCGTCCTATTCTTGATCGAGCGATTGTGATCAGTGCGGGGGTAATTGCCAATCTGATTTTTGCTTATTTCCTCTTAGTCGGTCAGGCAATGACTATTGGGTTTCAGGATGTTAATTTCCAACCTGGAGTACTGGTACCGCAAATTGTCGAAGATAGTAATTCTGCCGCTACTCAAGCAGGGATCGAGGCAGGAGATATTATTTTGCAGGTTGGCGATCGCACTCTAGGTAAGTCTCCTGAGGCCTTAGAAACACTTAGAGAAGTTATTCAAAATTCTCCCGAGCAACCCTTAGCAATTACAGTTCAGCGCGCAGAAGAACAGCTCGATCTCACTGTTACTCCGCAAGTGGGCGAAGAAGGGAAAGGAAAAATTGGGGTTATGCTAGCTCCCAATGGAGAAGTTGTGCGACGTACTACCACTAATGTCATTGAAGCTATTAGCGCTGGTGCCAAAGAATATCAGCGAACTTCTTTATTGATTGTTCAAGGTTTTTGGCAGCTAATTAGCAACTTCCAGGAAACAGCCGAACAAGTAGCCGGGCCTGTTGCGATCGTCTCTGTTGGTGCAGAACTTGCTCGTAACGACCTTAGCAATTTATTTCAGTTTGGAGCATTGATTAGTATTAACCTGGCAATTATTAATATTCTGCCTTTACCAGCTTTAGATGGCGGTCAGCTTGTTTTCTTGGCATTAGAAGGCGTGATTGGCAAGCCCCTACCTAGCAAAGTACAAGACAGCATCATGCAAACAGGTATGGTCTTACTTTTGGGTCTAAGTGTTTTCTTGATTGTCCGCGACACGGTTAATTTAGCTTTTTTCCAAGAGCTATTTCAGTAAATGGCTACCATCAAGCAAAAAAAAGCTAGAGCAGGCGAAGTTCTCGAACTACTAAAGCAACTCTATCCAGATGCTACTTGTAGTTTGGATTATGCCAGTATCGTGCAATTGCTGGTAGCAACAATTCTCTCAGCCCAATGTACTGACGAACGGGTAAATAAGGTAACACCAGCCCTGTTTACTCGTTTTCCTGATGCCCCAGCACTTGCAGGGGCAGACCGCGAAGAACTAGAAACTTTAATCCGTTCTACAGGTTTTTATCGCAACAAAGCCAAAAATATTCAGGGTGCTTGCCATAAGATTGTTACCGAGTTTAATGGCAAAGTACCAAATACTATGCCAGAACTGCTGCAACTTCCAGGAGTTGCTCGCAAGACCGCCAATGTCGTGTTAGCCCATGGTTTTGGGATTAATGCTGGTGTAACTGTAGACACTCATGTCAAACGCCTGAGTAATCGTTTGGGACTGACTAAAAACGATAGTCCAGTTAAAATCGAGCAAGATCTTATAAAACTCTTACCCCAGCCAGATTGGGAAAATTTTTCAATTCGGATCATTTATCATGGCAGAGCTGTTTGCAAAGCTCGCAAACCCAACTGTCCTGAATGCCAATTGGCTCATCTCTGTCCTAGTAAGCTTGAGTAAGAAGTAGTGAATAACTGTCTTTTTTCTTTTGTTTCTTTATTTATCTGTTTTGTGTAATGAGTATCTTCGACGATATTAGTAATTTTCTCGAAAACCAATTAGATGAGTTTCTCAAGAACAACCCTCATCTAGAACTACAAGCAATCGAAGAACAACTTAAAGAACAAGAGCGAGATACTTTAAAGCTATTACTGGATCTCAAGAAGCAGCAACAGAGCTTGCAAGATGAAGTACTGGCGATCGCAAATAAAATCCAGACTTGGCATGGCAGAGTCAATAAGGCCAAGTCAGCAAGTAGAGAGGATCTAGCTCAAGCAGCGCAAGAAAGAGAAGCGGCTCTAATGCGTGAGGGAAACCAAGTATGGGGCAAAATGGAAGGGGTTAAAACGAGTATTGCTAAGTCCCAAGAATTATTGCAACAAATTGAGAAACGACGCATTGAAATTAAGGCTCAAGCTACTCAGGCAAAAGCTCAAGCCAATACTCAAAAAAATAATAGTTACACTACTGGTTGGAACCAAGGTGCTAGCAGATCAAGTAGTGCCGCCGATCCTTTAGAAGCCGAGTTTCAGAAATGGGAGCTTGATGAGGAATTGCAGCAAATGAAGAAAAATATGGGTTGATGGTTAAAAGTTAACTATTAATTGTAGCGATCGCTATCTTTGATTACACTGAATTTTTAAGCACTAGAACAATAACTCCAGAATAAATAAAAAAATTATGTGGTATATGAGTTATCTGTTGTTTGCTGCCAGGGAACCAGGATCTGACGGCACATATATTTGTGAAACTTGCAATGTTCTTTTAGCCGCTCAAGATGCAGAAGAAGCCTATCAAGCAGCACAAAAATGGGCAAGAGATTACGAAAACTCAAGTATGAAATTTTTTGGTATAGAAGAACTCAACTATAGCGCTACGGATATACGTTAGGACATTCTTTGAAGGCAGCATCAACACAT
>CAZSEZ010000085.1:0-15509 GCA_964606015.1 uncultured bacterium | reverse complement strand
CTGCGGCAATTGCGGCAATTGAAAAATACGGAACTGGCTCTACTGGCTCGCGTCTTTTAACAGGACATCGCGATGTCCATCAGCAACTAGAAAAATCAATTGCTTATTTTAAACAAACTGAAGATGCTCTAGTTTTTAGTTCTGGTTACTTAGCCAATCTCGGTACTATCTCTGCACTAGTCAATCAAAAAGACTTAATTTTGGCAGATGAGTACAATCATTCTAGCCTCAAATCAGGAGCTAAACTATCCCAAGCCCAGATAATAAATTATCAACATTGCCAGATTTTAGATTTAGCCAATAAACTTCAGCAACATCGTACTAATTATCGTCGCTGTCTGATTGTCAGTGATAGCGTTTTTAGTATGGATGGAGATATTTGTCCTCTACCTGAAATTCTTGACTTAGCAGAAACTCATAACTGTATGGTCTTAATAGACGAAGCTCATGCTACCGGGGTAATGGGACAAACAGGTGCTGGCTGCGTCGAATACTTTAACTGTACTGGCAAAAGGCTAATTCAAGTTGGCACACTTAGTAAAGCTCTAGGAAGTTTGGGGGGTTATGTCGCTGGGGATAGCAATTTAATCGATTTTCTGAGAAACCGTTCGGCAAGTTGGATTTATACTACGGGTTTATCCCCTGCGGACACAGCTGCAGCTCTTGAAGCGATCGCAATTATTGAAGACGAACCTCAAAGAAGAGAAAAACTCTGGTACAACGTAAGTTATCTCAAGACCCATCTTCCTCAAGACAAATTACTTCCTTCCGATTCCCCCATTATTTGTCTAAATCTACCCAATCCTACTATTGCTCTGACCGCAGCTCAACAACTCCAAGATTCAGGAATTTTTGCTCCAGCAATTCGGCCACCTACTGTTCCTACTAGTCGTCTTCGCTTTACTGTTATGGCTACTCATGAGCAACACCATCTGGATCAATTAATCAATGCAGTCTCAAATTTAAAGTTACACTCGAAAGTATAAGTCATGAGAAACTAAGGACTTTTCTAACACTTCCTATCTTAGTAATGAGTTCTGGCTCATACTCCATTTGCTCAAATTAAGAATCAGTTAACCTAACTATTCTCAATTTGACAAAAGTAGTGGCAAAAGAACTCGTTATATCAATTTATTGATCAAAGCCAATTAAATATTAAATGTTTACTGGCCAATACCAGATGTTCGATAATCTCTCGATAAAATTCTAGGCATCTGAGAGAAGAGAAAAATCATATTAATGGATAAATTTCGGGTTGAGACCATTGCAGCAACACCAAATCCCCAACAATTAGTATGGGCTGCGATGCACCAAGACTATAGTGAAGACTTAGTAATTGATGGTAAAAATAAATTTCCCGACGAAACAAAAGCTGGAGAGCTAATCGTCAAACACTTATTAGCGGGGAACCGTGGCCACTATGGATGTACTGAACATCCACAAATTACTTTTAATGTAGGTTACTTTCCACACTCGATGATGCAACAGATACGTACTCACCGAGTTGGTATGAGCTTCGATGTACAGTCTTTTAGGTATACAGGTTCCAGAATTACAGATGTTGTGGAGGGCAAAAGAGAACTTGAAGATGTTTTTTATCTCCGTCCTGTAGGCAACTATACTAATCGTCAAGGTAAACGCTACTTTTATTCCGAAGAACAAAGAGCTAAAGATCTTGAATGGTGTCTAGATGCTTGTAAGCTCTACCAAAAAAGAATCAATGAGGGCCTCTCTGAAGAACATGCGCGATCGCTAATACCTTTTGATGCCAGACAGCATTTCGTGATGAGTTGCAATGCTCGCTCAGTAATGCACCTTTTAGATCTACGTTGGAAAAAAGATGCTCAACTAGAAGCCCAAAAACTTTGTGAACTAGTTTATCTCCGTTTTGAAGAATGGATGCCTGCATTAGCTCATTGGTATCAAGACAATAGAGCAAAAAAAGCTCGCTTATCCCCTTAAAAAATAACCAGCAATTTCCACAAAAATATGCGCAATCATTTTCTAATCACTATTAAAATGACAAGGAGATATTAAGTTCTACACTTAAGTTACTATTTGCTGTAGATGACACCGTTGCATGAAAGCTTTGGATAATTAATTCTTCTTTAACAATAGAAAAAAGTACTCAAAACAAGAAGCATAAATGGTTTGAGTACTTTTCCTAGTTTTATTATTGTTCCCAACTATTTAGAAATAAGGACGTAGAGGATCTATCGGATATCTACCACTAAAATCTTTCAAGATTTGAACAGCCATTTCACGAAACTCCTTGGGAATTCTTGGCTCAGGAGCAGGAGCAAAAGACTCTGGATAAGAATCAGGAATTGCGCGGATCGCAGGTATAGTGACAGGTCTTTTCTTAAGCAACTTAGTTTGCAGTTTGGAACTAGCATCAGTATAAAGTGACTTATCGCTGCTACAAGCAACCCCAGCTAAAGGGAAAGAATTAATGAACCCAGCTGCATTTCTACCAACCTGAGAAGAATAGCCACGGAAATAAGGAACAGAGAAATCACCAAAGTTTTGGGAATACTCTTCACTATCAAGATAAGAATCTATCTCTGCCTCAAAACCTTGTTCGGCTAGAATTTGCATGTGCTCGGCGATCTCTTGATAGCTCTCAGGGGCACGACCTAGTAAATGCTTGAAATTTAACTCAACAAAAACAGGAGTTGAATATTTTTCCCAAAATAATGTTTTGTAGCGTTCCGAGGTTGCCAACTGTCGGATGAAATCGCGAACAGTAATCTGTCCAAAACGAACTTGTGACTCGGCTTTAGGCAATCTTTCACTTTCCATCAAGTGTGCATTACCAAATACCTGCTTATATGCAAGCTCAATTGCTAAATCTGCGTTCTCTGTAGAAACAGAATCAGCACTTAGTAAATTGAGAGAACTTTCTCCTAAACTATCGCGATACTTTTCTGTCAAAGTCTTATCAGTGGGTAATACTGGAGTAAACTTGGCAGTTGACTGAACAGCTTTAGAAGATTTGTTGGTAGCTTTAACGGATTTTTTGGGACTCTTCACTTCGCCACTAGACTTTGCTGCTACAGGTGGCTTATCTTTGACGGCAAGACCAGTTGACCCAGATTTCTTACCACGACCTAATAAACTTTTAATCATTCTTAAGAATTAGATTCCAAACTGTGTAAATTCTGTTTTGACTTGTATCCTAATCTTCTCATAGTTTAGATTTCTGGCCAGAAAGCTATGACTGAATATTAAGAAACGTATCTTCTTCTCAGGGATGACTGGCCTCGAAGGTTTTACAGATCCAGTTGTTGATATGATTGGTGGATTGTTGCTAATAGACCTAACTCTCATTATCTTTCGAGAAATTTAAGGTTTTATTCCACATTAATCAATTCACTCATAATTTTTAGTTTATAGATGAGATGAAAAATAGTTTATTTGATTCTGCTGCGTCCCGCAGAAGACTTAATTTTAACCCTGAAGGGTTTGATTTGGCACAGGCTTTAAGAGACAAAAAAGCTGCGAAAATTGCCAAAGAGCTAGCGCTTGAGGAACAAGCCCGTAAGTTCGCCGCAGATATGAAGACAGGGCAAATTAGTCCCGACATGTCTTCTGCTCAAAAATCTGATATTTACAGCGGTCATCTTAAGGCTTTTGCCGATCAACTTCCTGTGGAATTGGTAGATTATACTTCTGTTACAGAAAGAGAGTTGGTTATTCGTGCTGCTTACCAACAGGTATTTGGTAATGCTCACCTAATGGAAAGCGAAAAATCACCAGAAGCAGAGTCCCAACTTTGTAGCGGTCAGATCACCGTAATGGAGTTCGTTCGACAATTAGCTAAATCCGAACGCTATCGCACTTTATTTTTTGATAGTTGCACTAACATAAGAGCAATTGAACTAAATTTTAAACACCTTTTGGGAAGAGCACCAGAAAGTGCAGAGATTTCCCAACATATTGCTATTTTAGCTGACGGCGGATTTGAAGCAGAGATCGACTCTTATCTCGATAGCGACGAATATTTCCAAAACTTTGGCACAAATATTGTTCCTTATTATCGAGGATATAATTCGCAAACAGGTAAAGGAGTTGCTGGATATACTCATTCCTTTAACTTAGTACGTGGTGCATCTAGTAGTGATAAATCAACTAGTGGCGATTTTGCACCTCAGTTACAAGACGCACTATTGGAAAACAGGCCAACTCAGATCCAACCTCTAACGACATCTCCTCCTACGCAAGAATCTATATTATCTTCTCTGAAAGCGTTAGAACCAGTTGAAACAGAAAACACCTTTAAAGACTTAGAAATTAGAAGTATTGGTGCTCCAGCTTCGGCAGAACCTACAACTACTGTTTCACCTAGAGCATGGGCACAAGAATTTCAAGCACGTAAAGCTGCGGCAACCTTCCCTGCGGCTAGATTAAGTCAACCAGTTACTTTATCTGGAGATGTTTCAGCAGAAGATCTCGACAGCCTAATTAATAGTGCCTACAAACAGGTATTCGGTAACGCTTACCTGATGGAAAGCGAGCGTCTAGTTAGTGCTGAAACAAAATTAAAACAAGGTCAAATCTCTGTTAAAGGCTTTATCAGCGAACTGGCAAAATCAGATCGCTATCGTAGTTTATTCTTGAATGGATGTACGAATGTTAGAGCAGTTGAATTGAACTTTAAGCATTTACTAGGTCGTGCTCCTGACAACGCCCAAGAAGTATCAAAGCATATTCAAATTCTTGTAGAACAAGGATTCACTGCTGAAATTAATTCTTACTTAAACAGTGAAGAATACAATCAGAACTTTGGCGACAATACAGTTCCTTATTACATCAGCTATAGTACCCAAACAGGTAAGAATGTTGCTGGGTATAACCGTATCTTTGAATTGAACAGAAGCTTGAGTAGTAGCGATCGCTCAGTCAATGATTCTTCTACTTCAGGTCAAGGCTCCAAATTACAAAGTGCTTTGTTTGGTAAAGCTCAAGTTAAACAACCTGTTGTTTTCAACCCCGATGGATTTGATCTAGCTAAAAGACTGAGATTTATTGGCGGTTCTTATGAAGAAAGAGTTGAGTATTTCAACGTTCCAGATCCCTATAAATCAACTAGTTCAGCTTATACCAAAGCTTTTAGCGATCAAGATAAAGTTGAATTAATTGCAGGAAATTCTGTAAGCCAACAAGATCTTGTTATCAAAGCTGCCTACAAACAGGTATTTGGTAATGCTCACCTCATGGAAAGCGAAAGATCTCCTTTACTGGAATCTAAGTTACGCAATGGCGAAATCACCGTAATGGAATTTGTGCGACAGCTGGCAAAATCCGACAGATACCGCACTTTATTCTTCGATAGATGTTCTAATTTAAGAGCGATCGAGCTTAATTTTAAGCATTTATTAGGACGTGCGCCTGAGAGTGCTCAAGAGATTTCTCAGCATATCCAAATAATTGCTGAAGGTGGATTTGAAGCAGAAATCGACTCCTATCTAAATAGCGATGAATATTTCCAAAACTTTGGGACTAACATAGTTCCTTGCTATCGCGGTTACCAATCTCAAGTTGGTAAAAATATGGCTGGATACACTCATTCCTTCCAGTTACTTCGTGGTGCTTCTAGTAGTGATAAGTCAACCACTAATAGTACTGATGGCAAGCTCAACGAAGTTATTCTTCAAAACTTGCCTAGCTCTATTAAAGAAATAGATTCTGGGGCTCAGACTGATAGAACCAGTGATACTAAAGCTAACAGTAATGGCGCTTCTACGCAGCCTCTATCAAGCTATCCTACAGACCCACTTGATATTATTCGTCGAGCCGTGGGACTTCGCTAACTAAAAAAGTAATCTCTATAATTAACTTTAGAGATTACTTTTTTTTGTATTGGTTTAGAAAGGCAGCATATGCTGCCTTTTTCATTTACTTTAATTAGTTTTTTTTAAGTTTAAGTACGTCTTGCTTTGAGATAAGCAGGTGTATTACGAGCCATGTCCATAAATCTTTGATCGACAGATACAGGACGGCGACCGCTTGAACTTCTGCCAGTAGAACAATACTTCTGAATCAAATCCTCAGGAATAAAGTCACTAGGACGAGGACCGCTTGAACCATAAGCAGCAACTCTTGGCGCAGTGTAAGAACTTGTGGAAACAGTTGCAGGCTTATCTTTGGTACTATCAATTAAAAGTTTAATGCTAGCGATTTGAGTAGTAGAGCTGTCGCTGCTAGAACTAGATGTCGCTGACGAAACGGAATAGATATACCCAGCTAAACTATTACCTGTCTGAGTTGTATAACCACGGTAATAGGGGACTATTGTCTCGCCAAAATTATTGTTGTACTCTTCACTATCTAAATAAGAATCGATCTCTGCGGCGAAACCACCTTCAGCAATTATTTCGATGTGTCGCGAAATTTCTTGATAGTTTTCTGGAGCACGTCCGAGTAAATGTTTGAAATTTAACTCAATTGCTTTGATATTGGTATTAGTGTTCCAGAATAAAGCTTGATATTGTTCTGACTTTGCAAGTAGACCAACAAACTCTTTGACCGAAACTTGGCCGCTACGTAATTGAGATTCTGCGGTTACTAAACGTTCGCTTTCCATCAAACGTACATTACCAAAAACTTGTCTGTATGCAGCTTGAATAGCCAATTCTATATTTTCATCAGAGCCATAATCGTTGGTAGTTAACTTGACTGGCGTATTGTTAGGAAAGACACTGGGAGACTTTGGTGCAGCTGCTGCCAAGGTATTTCCCGCAAAATTACCAGAAGTAGGTTGCACAGTTAAAGTTTTTCCTTGAGAAATACTCGCAGATTGCTTGTCTGAGCCGAACAATCGATTAAACATTTTTTCTCCAATTCCCTAAAAAGATCTTTGTCACGCGTATTATGTTCGCAGATATCAACATATCTTCTCATAAATTTGGATAACGCTTTTTTCCTCAGTAATATTAAGTTACAGCGATTCTAGACGTCACTCATCTATCCATGATTTGGAGGTAAATGGTTCTCTTCTAGAATTATCAAAAATGGCATGAAGTTGATAGAGCATATCTTTTTTCCTAAGAAGTGATGCACTGCTCAACTTGAGTTACATTGTTCTTGTATGTTTTAGCCTAAAAAAAAGATAAGAACACTAAAGTCCTTACCCTTCAACTAATCTGACTGCATCACTAGCCAGCCTAGTTTTTAATTAACTTACAAATAAAACTAACCGATCTTACTTACAAGTTGAATTAGACAATCAACAAAGACTCTGATTCAGATTCAGCTGATGATTCTACTAAAGGTTTTTGTCCTCTGAGTACGGAGTTCCCATCAAAAAGTTTGCGTTGATCGATAAGTTCTGGATTTAACCAATCGCTTTCTTTAATCTGACCGCTTTGGCTATATGCAGTAAGTGCATTTTGATAGCACACTGCTTTAATCTGATCTTCAGGGATACCTCTTTGAGCCATTAATCGAGCAGTTTTGGGTACTGCTAGAGGATCACTGACACCCCAGTCAGCACTACTATCAACGATGATGCGATCGCAACCATATTGTTTCACTACTTCTACCATTCTTTCGTTACCCATTTTAGTATTGGGATAAATAGTAAATGCGGCCCAAAACCCTCGGTCTAAAACTTCCTTAACTGTTTCTTCGTTATTGTGATCCACAATTACCTGAGATGGTTGCAAGCCATGTTCCAAGCAGACATCCATACTCCGAGATGTTCCAGCCCTTTTATCACGATGAGGCGTATGAATCATTACAGGCAAGTCTAGTTCTTTTGCCAGCTCCAATTGCAAACGAAAATACTTGTCCTCAGCAGGAGTCATATCATCATAGCCAATCTCTCCAATAGCCACGACTCCCTCTTTACAAGCATATAAAGGAAGAATTTCCATAACTGCTTTAGCTAATGCTTCATTATTGGCTTCTTTTGAATTTAAACCAATAGTGCAATAGTGTTTAATGCCAAATTGACTAGCACGAAATCTTTCCCAACCGACCAAGGAACTAAGATAATCTTTGTAGCTATCAGGACTAGTACGAGGTTGTCCTAGCCAAAAAGCAGGTTCAATAATCGCTACAATTCCTGCTTTGGCCATAGCCTGATAATCATCTGTAGTTCTAGATGACATATGGATATGAGGATCGAGAAACATCATATTATTAGTTTGCATGTTTAATACTTGTTTTTTATCTAGTTTGACTATGATTTCTAATACTTAAAAATAGTAATAGTTGTGAAGTTATTTAAAATCACTGATAACAGAAATAATATACTGTTAGATATCTTAAATTCACAACTTAATTCAAGAAAAAATCACTTAAATTAATTAACTTTTAAATTCCGCAGCTAAGGAATTAGCAACTTTAGGTTGAAAAACTTTAGCTAATTCACATAGTTCCGAACTGACAGTTCTACCTGCTGCTAGTCTTTCATTGGCATAGTCAATTAACATTTGAGCCAACTGAGGATTATTACGTTTCTCTAGGCCATAAATTGGCTGCAAAGGACTCTCCACGAACAAAGCCTTAAGTACCATTTGATTCCAGGCTAGCTCATCTAAATACATTGCTGGATAGGGATTATTTAAAGCCACTGCATTAAATACAGAAGTTATATTACTACGGATTCCTTCTGCTGCTCTTAGCTTAAATCGCTCAGGGTGAGAGAGTAAAGCTAGACTTTGATAAAGTGCAATTTGCTCATTAATATCTGCTGCCCAGAATAACTTTTCGATCCAAGAATAATAGCGATCGCTATTATTAGTCGGTAACGATAAAAACATTAACATTCTGCCAACCTGGTCGAGACTCCATTGACTAGGGGTCCAACCACTGCAAACTTTCTCAGCTGCTTGTAAATCCTCTTCATTTAGCTCCAATTGAGCTTTACTTGTATACCGAGGAGCTGAACTAAAAGAAGTAAATAATAAAAAATCTGAAGGAGTAGTTGCTAACTTTTCTGTCTTATCTAAAAGCCAATTCAGTTTATCCTGAGGAACAGATCGTTCAAGCCAACAATACAATAAAGTCTGTACTGGAGAGAGATGCAATATATTAGCCACAGTAATTTATTAAAATATTAAGTTTAAAAATTTTGGTGTAGCTCTATCAGAGAAAACTCGGAAACCTGCCACATTGTAGTATTTTTACTTAATAAGATATTACTGAAGTTACAGCTGTCACTAAATGAAGATTTTATGGTGATTACTCTCTTCTAGATGAAGATATCAAAAATCTATTTGTAAACTTGAGTTGTTATTCAACTACTAAAACTGATTTAACAGAACGAATAACTTTATTACCTTCTCTGTCTAATCTACCGTAATAAAGCTCATCCTCTAGTTTGTTCTTGTAATAAAGAGTACTAGAGCTACCACCATCAAGATTCAGAGCTTTGACAACACCTTGTCCCCTTAAAAACTTACCTAAATCCACAAGAGACATTCCTGAATTTTTGGGCATAAGTTGTTCAACCATAACCAACAAAACATCATTATCTTTGGTTATTGCGATCGCACTACGGGCATTAGGTAAATTCTCTCCAATAGCATTACGAACCAACTTACCGTCTTTATAAGCAGTGAAAGCTTCCGCTGTAGAAGTGTTTTCAGGTAGCATTTGCGGCCCTGCTCCTAGAGAATCAACTAAGCTACAACCACTAGGTGTTGGCTCACGATGAAAAACAATGTCATAGCGAGTTTCTGGCCCACAACGATAACGCCGAAATTCACTTCTATTTAAGACTTTGCCCAAGTAAGGATCTAGTTTAGGGTTATCGATCAATCTAGCATTGGTACGCGGATCGGCAATTATTTGCCCATTTTGGATTACATAAGAAGCAGTTTTTTGATTACCAGGATCAAAATAACCCCCATTAATCGCAGCAACTGTTTTATTGGGGGTCAAGAATTTTTTAAGTGGTTGAATACTTGGAGCTACTTTTACTCTTATCTTTCGTACTGCATTATGAGGAATTTTAACCACATGCACATTACTAGTTGCTAAAGAATAATCTTGATAAGAAATACGTCCAATATGATTATGCGCAATCGCTAAATTAGACAAAATTAAGCAACTAATCAAACCACAACAAAAGACAGCAGCGTATCGAGCTTGTTTCCCCAAATACATACTTAAAAAATTCAATCAATAATCAACAGAAAAGGTGTCCAGGAAAAGAATCAAACAGTCCACCTCTTTGATAATTCGTCTAACTTTTTAGCTTTGAGCTTCAGCCTGGGCTTGAGCTTTGGCTAATCTTTCGTCTGCATTTGCCATAACCTCATCGAACTTCTCAAGAAGTTCTCCTGGATATTCTTCAAAGATCTTGGTAGAGAGAGAAATCCGGTTTTTGTATTCGTCAATTTGGGCAATATAGACCTTAATTTCTTTGCCTTGCTCAAGAACACTTTCGATAGATTCGATACGACTACCACTAATTTCTCTGATATGTAGTAAACCAGAGACCCCACCAAGATCGACAAATGCCCCATAGGGTTTGATACTAACTACTGTGCCATCAGCAACAACTTTTTCAGTAATCTTAGTCATGGCCGCAGCTTTCATAGCGTCTCTTTGGGAGAGAACTAATTTACGTTTTTCTTGGTCTACTTCAAGAAATGTTGCTGTGATTAATTGTCCAACTAAGGATTCTAGATTATCTCTTTGTTGGAGATGAGAACGAGGAATAAAACCCCTAAGTCCCTCGACCTCTCCGGTGATACCACCTTTATTAGTACCAGTGATACGCATCTGGATTGATTTATTCCCTTCTGCCATTTCTCTAACATTATCCCAAGCGGCCTTAAGCTGGATTTGACGGCGAGATAAAGTGATTTGGCCTTCTGCATTCTGCTCTTTGATCACCATAAACTCAGCAGATTCCCCAATGGGCAAAACTGCTGTGAGGCTGGCATAAGAGTCTACATCTGCTTCTCTTTCAGGAACAAATCCAGGAGATTTTCCACCGATATCAACATATGCACCTTCAGAATCATGTTGAATTACTGTGCCTTTAACCAACTGCCCTTTACTAAATTCGTAATCATATTTTTCTAATGCCTGAGCAAAATCGTCCATTGAAAAAGCAGGGGCATTTTTGGCGGTAGAATCGGAAGTCATATTATCTGGATGGTCTGATTGTAAGATTGATGTAACTTGGGTCTGATTGCGATGGCTCGCTTTAGATTCGGCTAAACAAGTCTAGCACTTTCCTCCAAGAATCTTCAGCCGCAATTTGGTCATAACTATCGCGACGATCGCAGAAAAATCCGTGACTAGCTTCTTCATAGCGAAAGACTTGATGTTCAATATTTTGTCGCTGTAACTCAGCTTCTATTTGATGGTTTTGTTCGTTGGGAATCAAAGGATCTTGCATGCCAAAAAAGCAGTAAATTGTCCCTTGAATATCCTTGGTACGATCAACAGTAAAAGTATCTTCTCCAGGACACCAATTAACAATTTGAGCACCATAAAAAGAGGCTGTAGCTTTAACTTCTGGCAAAGTTGCTGCCAGATAAACTACATGACCACCGAAACAAAAGCCAACTGTGCCCACTCCACCTGTTTTGATATTAGGTAAATTGTAAAGATAATTAATAGTGGCTTGTAGATCACTTAAAAGTTCTGTTGCCTTGGTTGCTACTTTATACTTACGTCCTAAGGTGACATCTTCTGGACCATACCCCACAGAAAACCCAGGTGCTTGGCGTTGATAGATAGCAGGTGCGATCGCAATATAACCTTGCTCGGCAATTCTTCTAGTAACGTCTTGGATGTGAGGATTTACCCCAAAGATTTCTTGAACAACTATTATTCCTGGATAAGTTCCCGCCGTTTTAGGTTGAGCCAGATAAGCATCGATAACTACATCTGGATGGGCAATTTGTACGGTAGAAGTGCTAATTTCTGTGATCGCCATTATAAAAAGTCTAACTCTATAAAACTATTAAAATGAGCCAACAATCATCCTATCTAATTTCTCTGATGTCTCAACCCTAGAGTTCACTTAAAGAAAAAGAACTGCCAAAATAAGCAGTTCCCACAACATAAAGCTTTGTAAAAAGCCAAACAACAAGGCAAAAAATTAAGCAACAGTGAAATTATTCTCGGTCAAACTGCTTGCCTGGACACCTGATAAGGTAAGAGAATTATCGTCATCAAAAGTGATCAGAGTATTATTTCCTACTTGAGTAGCTGCATCCAAAGCACCTCCAGCACCACCAAAGTAGCTACCAACATCAATAACATCTTGATTAATCTGAAAGTCTCTAATCGTGTCATCGCCAGAGCCAGAATCAAAGCGAAAAGTTGTTGCACCAGAACCACCAGTTAGGACATCGTCCCCACCACCACCAGTAATATCAAGGTCAGCATTGTTCCGATTGACAAAAGTGTCGTCTCCTTCACCTAAAATGACTGCACCTTCTAAATCACCACTAGAACGGTTAACAAAATCAATATCACCGAAGGCTCCAGAAGCATCAACTGCTAGGCCATTGCCACCAGAAATTGTCCCTGCGTTGCGTATTCTACCGTCAAAGATAACGCCTTCTTCAATTAGAATTCCTGCACTTTGCTCCGAAGTAATCGTTCCATTGGATCTATTGATGATCTCGCCAGAGAAGGTAGAAGTCTCTAATCCAGAACCGACAAATAAACGAACACCTACAGGAACATTGCCACTGCCTCGACCTTGAATTAAGCCACTATTGACAATGTCAGTTGAAGTTTCGAGATCATCACTACCATCACTAAGTCCTCCAGCAGCTCCGACTTGAACCGATACACCACTACCAGAATTACCGACACCAGCATCGATCACACCAGGAGATTGGTTGACGATTCTAATATCGTCGCCAGTTCCATCTACATAGATTGTGCCATTTCTCTGATCGCCAGTTCCAACAATATCTGCGGAATTGCGAAGCACAATATCGTCACCATCCAAATTAACCGCACGACTACCAGACTCGATACGACCCTGTCCTTGGTTAACGATTACGGCTTGGTGATCAGCATCGCCAAAATAAAGACCGTTTTGGGGGCCGCTAATTAGACCAGAGTTAGTAATCTGACCTTGATAAGCCACACCATCTTCAACAACAAAACCACCTAAAAATCCACTTGTTGTCTCGGATGTAATAGAACCTCTATTTGTAAAAAAGCTCACTACTTCAGCTTCTTCTGCTCCTGAACCATTAAAGAAGCGAACACCACTAGAGCCATTAGCTGTTAAACGACCTTCTCCTGGAGCAAATGCAGCTTCTCCTCTACCTGCAATAGTTCCAGCGTTTATAGCGTTGATGTTGGTACTAGAAGGATCACCTTCTGCACCGACTTGTACTGAGAAGCCATCACCTGTATTACCAGCTCCGGCATCAATAGTTCCAGAACGTTGGTTAATTAGACTAAAGTTATCAACTGTGCCGTCTACGTAAAGAGTGCCATTTCTTTGATCGCCAGTACCAAGAATCGTTCCAGCATTGGCAACGTTGATATTATCTCCATCAGTAATATCAACTGCTCGACTGTCAGAGCTAATAGTGCCTGCACGAGAATTATTAAGATTGAAACCATTTCCAGAAGATGTTATGCCGTTAAAAGCACCTGAAATGTCCCCTCGATTGGTGATCGAAACCCCATTACCACTAGAAACAATCGCACTATTTCCATCATCTGGAGCAGAAACTGAACCACCACCAGCTACAGTGACAGAACCACGATTACCTGTAATATCAACAGCCGGTTGACCTGTTGGAGCAGTAATATCATTGGTGACTGTAGTATTCTCACCATTGCCGAGAGTAATTGTACTGCTGAGTTGCTGTTCCATATTTGACTATTCAAACCTCTATGTATAACTTGAAGCGACTTTAATACGTGTTTACACTTAGTCGTTTAGTTTTACTTTAGGTCAATAGTTTGCCAGTAGTCTTAAGGATATCTAAGGCTTAAGCGCAAATGATTTTCTCTAGTTCTCAGCTATTTCTCAGATTTACATGTACCTTAAAACATTTATCTTTTTTATAAAGAATGAACTTTCTAGCGAGTATTATGGCAAACGGATATTGAGCAGGGAAATAAGCAAAAATTAAATGTTAGAAATTAAAGGCACCACTAAACTGTTAGGAATTATTGGCGATCCGATTGAGCATTCCCTCTCTCCATTAATGCAAAATGCAGCTTTGGCACAACTTAACTTAGATTATGTTTATTTACCGTTTCCTGTAGCAGTTACTAATTTAAAACAAGCTTTTGACGGATTTGCCGCAGTTGGAGTGGTGGGATTTAATGCAACTATCCCTCACAAACAGGCAATTATGCCTTTACTTACAGAAATTACGCCTGTAGCTCAAGCAATTGGTGCAGTTAATACAGTTTGGCATACTGATGATGGTTGGCATGGGACTAATACCGATGTAATCGGCTTTGTTGCGCCGCTCCAGAAAATGGATCGTGATTGGAGGCAAGTCAAACCTATTGTTTTAGGAAATGGTGGTGCAGCAAGAGCAGTAGTTGCCGGGTTAGCAGATTTGGGCTGTCCTGAGATTAATCTCGTTGGACGAAGCAAAGATAAATTAGCTCAATTTTGGCAAAGTTGGCAAACTAGCGAAACAGTTAAAGACTTACTAAAAATTCACTACTGGGAAAATCTGACTAGTTTAATCCCCACTGCGGATTTGATTGTGAATACAACACCTATTGGCATGTATCCCAAGATAGATGCTTCTCCTATTAATGCTGAATTAATGGCGAAAATCAAATCAGATGCGATCGCCTATGACCTTATTTATACGCCTTCACCAACTCAGTTTTTAGCTCTGGCCCAAGAAAATGGAGCAACCATTATTGATGGACTAGAAATGCTTGTACAGCAAGGGGCAGCAGGATTCAAAATCTGGACTAATAAAACCGCACCTGTAGAAATAATGCGAAAAGTCCTACAACAAAAACTGTATAGATAAGCTAAATATTGATGACATCAAGTCAATTAGAAAAGAAATAAGCTTAAGTCAGCCCATTTCTTGATTATCAGTCTTACCTTAAGCCCTAGTAACACAATTCAACAAGCCATGAATCAAAAGGTATTTTAAGTAAGTTAAGCAAGAAAAAAATTGAAAATAGTCTTCGAAAAATGGTTAAAAGACGAATAACAACTTCTTAAAGTAACCTTAACCACAAGTGTAATATACGCTACCGCTCACTTAATACAAAAGATAATAATATGATTTAAACTCATCTAAATTTAATTTAATCGCATCTAGTCTCATGATTATTTTTCACCAACAAGATTTGGAAGAAAGCGGAATATTTACCAAACGAAAAAATAATGTCAATATCGACGGGAGATTGTATAAAAAGTCACAAACAATCCCTAAAAAGTTCAAAACCCGCCTAAAAGAATACATTGACGAATTTCTATTGGAAGAGTTAAAAGTTCTTGTTATCGAACACAAGCTCTACTATAGTATTTGGAAGGAAACTGAATAACATTATCTAGAATAGCAATAACTTTTTTAATT
>CAZSEZ010000084.1:0-15705 GCA_964606015.1 uncultured bacterium | reverse complement strand
ACCTGAAAGTAACTCATTTTGTAGCACCGCAGACATTTACGCTAAGTGGTGGTTTTCCGTTAAATCTATTTAGAGGCGATCGCACGATAACTTTGACTCCTCAATCAGATGGTACTACCGAGTTTACGATGAGTGAGGTTTTTAGCGGTTTGCTAGAACCGATTATGGCTAGGATGATTCCTGACCTCACGCCAAATTTTCAAGCTTATGCTGCGGGTCTTAAACAAAAGTGCGAGAGCTAATCAAATCCTTAATGTAGGAGCATCTAGGGAGAATTCACTTTGCTATTGAGAAAGTAATCTCGTCAGTAGGATTTTTCAAGCTTTATCTAGTAGATGGTTAGTAAATTAATTAAGCAATCGCATGAATTACGAGGAGTTCAATCAATTTTGTGGTTCTTTGAAAGCTACTTCCCATGTGGTTCAGTGGGGGGGCTCCCATGTCTGGAAAGTTGGGGGCAAGGTTTTCGCGATCGGCGGTTGGAGCAAAGCGGACAAACCAGCATTTACCTTTAAAACCTCAGAATCTGACTTTTACTACTTAGAAGAAAAACCTGGTTATAAACCAGCTCCTTATTTTGCTACTAGAGGCATGAAGTGGATTCAACAATGTGACACGTCTGGAACATTAGATGATGAACTGAAGCATTATCTCCAAGAGTCCTATCGCTTGGTTTCCCTGGGTTTAACCAAAAAGAAACAGAAAGAACTTGGACTCAACCAAGATTAAAACCAGACCACATTTTCTGTAGATTTTGCCCAATCCTCTCAAGGTACTAAAGGTAGTTTATTCTCAATCATAACGATAATCTTGAAGTACTTTAGTTACAGTGAACCAAAGTTGTGTGACTTATTCTAGAGCTGATTGAGCTTGTTCTTGGTTAAATTACTAAGAGATCGCCAAATAATTAATTGCTAAAGTTTAAAGGATTCATCATTCTGCGGAAAAATTGTTTGATGTTTGGCAGTATATCGTTTCTAGAAGGGGTTTTGTAAGGCTTATCAAACACAATGGCTGCAATGTCAGTGGCGATTCTAGCGGGAAGAATACCTGTGCTGATATTTAACAAAGCAATAATGGCAAGTTCTTTTGCTGGATATCTAGCCATATGAGTGACAAATCCTTCAACTCCACCATTAAAGGAAATTCGCTCATAATCATGCATGCAATCTCTCAAACAGCCATAACTATGTTCTAATTGGGGGTAATTGTAGATATTATCTTGCTTAGGGGGTTTTTTGTAGGTGATTCTAACTCTAGAATTAAACAGCAACTTTCGGGAATCTTGACTAAGTATGCGATCTGTAAAAAGCGATTTCTCCCACTTATAAAGATCTTCTACTGTGGAATATAAGCCTCCCGCACCTAAAACAATAGACATATCGATATAGTCGGCGTTTTCGAATCCTTTTGGTGTCCTAACATAGCCAGAGGCTCGATTGGGTAAGATTTTTTCTCGGCGATCATAACCCGAATCTTCCATCTGTAGGGGTCGGAAGAAATTCTTTTGTAAATAACTTTCGTAAGATTCATCAGATACTAGTTCGATGATTTTAGTCAGGAGAGTATAGCCTGAATTGCTGTAACTAAAGCGATCGCCTGGAGTAAATTCTAAATCCTTGTCTTGGAAATAGAGAATAAAATCATCTATTGAAGATGGGAGTCTTTTTTTGACGGGATGGTAGTCATCAAAAAACGTAAAATTGGGAATCCCTGAGGTATGGTTCAGTAATTGATGGATTGTAATGCGATCTCCTTGGGGATAATTGCTTAAGTATTTAGCAATCGGGTCACTTGTTTGCAAGAGATTTTGTTCTTGAAGCTTGATGATCGCGGATGCAGTGAAATGTTTGGTGATGGAAGCTAATCGAAATTTTGTTTGTGGTGTATTGAGAACATCATGTTCTAAATTAGCTTTACCGTAGCCTTGTTTGAATAAAACCTCTCCTCGATAACCGACTAAAACCGAACCCATAAAGCGACCAGTATCAAAATGAGCTTGTAAATAACTCGCAATTTTGTTCGTTTGTGTGGACATTAGTTTTAGTTTGATTAGATCGTCCTAGTCAACCTAAGGAAGTAACGTAAGTAATTAATCAACATCATTGTGTGTTTAGCTCAAAGTCACAGCAGCTTTATCTACTCCGCTTTGCCATTGTGCCAAATCTTCCAAAGAGCGATCGCGATATTTACCATAACGTTCTCTCTTACCTCGGATTCTGGTTTCCAGAGGGGGAATAATGCCAAAATTAGGAGGCATAGGTTGGAAATGTTTGGGAGAGGCGGAGCTAATAAAGTCGGTCAATGCGCCGATCATTGTGGTTTTAGGCAAGGTGAGAGTTTCTTTACCCAGAGCAATCCTGGCAGCATTAGTTCCTGCTAGCCAACCACCAGCAGCAGCAGCCGTATAGCCTTCTGTACCTACGAGCTGACCCGCAGCTAAAACTGTCGGACGTTTTTTAAACTGCATCGATGGTTTCAACAGTTCGGGGGAATTAATAAAAGTATTGCGGTGCATGACTCCCATACGGACAAATTCGGCATTTTCTAAGCCAGGAATTAGACGGAAGACTCGTTTTTGTTCGCCCCAGCGCAAGTTAGTTTGAAAACCAACCATATTCCAGAGCTGTCCCGCTTTGTCTTCCTGACGGAGCTGAACTACTGCATAAGGTCGTTTCGACTGGTTTTCGGGAGCGCGAAAATCTCCAAGACGAGCATCAAATAACCCCACAGGTTTGAGAGGGCCATAACGCATGGTGTCTTCACCTCGTTGAGCTAACTCTTCAATGGGCAAGCAACCCTCAAAGAATTTAGAGGTTTCGCGATCAAAATCTTTCAGTTCAGCTTGTTCGGCTTGGCAAAGTTCTCCATAGAACTTGAGATACTGCTCTTTATCCATTGGGCAGTTGAGATAAGCTGCTTCGCCTTTGTCGTAGCGGGATGCTAAGAAGGCAACTTCTCGATTGATGGATTCCCCGACAATAATTGGGCTAGCAGCATCAAAAAAGCTCATGTATTCCATGCCCGTGAACTGCTGCAAACTATTAGTCAGGTCGGGACTGGTTAGGGGTCCTGTGGTGAGAACTACGATGCCATCAGTAGGGATTTCTTTTACTTCTTCGCGACGAAAATCCACTAAAGGATGATTGGCTAAAGTTTCAGTTAGCTCCTTACTAAAAACACCACGGTCAACTGCTAAAGCCCCACCCGCAGGAACGGAGTGTTTGTCTGCTGTGCCGATCACAATCGAACCCAAACGGCGTAATTCTTCGTGGAGTAAACCCGCAGCGCGATCGCTTGATAAGGCCCCAAAGGAGTTACTACAAACCAACTCTGCCAGCTCTTGGCTATGGTGAGCAGGAGAAGTCTGAACGGGACGCATCTCGTAAAAAGTAATGGGTACGCCAGCCCGTACGATTTGCCATGCTGCCTCGGTTCCTGCCAAACCACCACCAATTACCGTTACTTTTGCCTGGGTCAAGTTTCCCTACTCCTGTGGATCGCGATAAATACTTGTATATTCTAGTAAAATCCCGTCCTACCAGGAAGCAAAAACTGCTCTTTGTTCCCAAAAGATTAGTAGGCTACTCAAAAGCACAAAGCTAACAAGGAGTTTTTGAAAATTTTGGGTACTCATCCGAGCTAAAATCTTGTGCCCCAACCAGTTACCAGGGAAGGCTGCTACTCCCATGAGTACTCCGTAAAGTAAGTAGGTAGGGTTTAAGGCTCCATAAATAGCGTAGGTAATAATTTTGACGACATGGGCTACCAAAAGATGAGCCGATTTAGTACCGATCAAGTCTTCCTTGAGCAGGCCATGATTGACATATAAAGGATTGAGTAAAGGCCCTGCCGAACCAACTATTCCTGAGACAAAAGCAAAAACAAATCCCCCAGGTAAAAAATACCAGTGTCTTACCTTAAATGTTGATTTTTCGGAATCTTCTTTGGGGATATAACTCAGCAGAGAAATTAGTAAGACAACTGCTAACAGCAAAGGCAACCACTCTACCTCTACCTTCGTAAAAGCGATCGCGCCTAAAACTGCACCGACAATTGCTCCAGGCAGATACCACCAAGTAATCTCCCAATCAATATCTTTCCAGTACAGCCAAAGTCTTTGAGGATGACCGCAAAGCATTACAGTTGTTAGTACAGGAGGAATGGCAGCCGACCCCAAGAAAAAGCCGATTAAAGGGATCATGATAAAAGGTGTTCCGCCTCCAGCCACAGTACTTAGTAGCCAGCTAGCGCAACTGCCCAAAGTTAATAAAAAAATGCTCAAGATAAATCTGTTTGTAAAAAGTAGTTCTTAACTTAATCTTTACTCAATCTTATCTTAAACGGTAGTTAACTTTGGCTTTATCCTATGCCTGAGGCTTGTTTTACTAATCGCAATGTAGTCAATCCAAAACAGGGAATATTGCACGCATCAGAAAAAATTTTGAATGAGTTGGTTGATCAGTCAGAATTTACACATTCTTTTCAATTAAAGTGTGCGACCCTATAAACTGGTGGGGGATGAAAAAAATTTGACTCCTCAACTTGATCAACCAGATTAATGACTATTATCTTCGGTTGATATTAGTAGATAGGGTGGAGGGTAACCTTATGCAGTCACATGCACTAGCGATTCTTGCAATACCGACTTTAGCAATGTTGCTTTTGATATTTGGTCTGGTGATGATCCAAGAACAAGGAACTTGCAGTTAGTTTTTTAGACCTGTGGCTCGACATCATCCCTGGGAACTTCAGGTGATCGTGTTATGCGGTTGAGACGATATCCTTCTTTTTCGACACGTTTGATAAAGTTTTTGGGCTGGGCTTCTGAAGAGTTTGCTAACTTGCCCTGACGACGTTGTTTTTTGAGTTTGGCTTTTCTACCCATAGATTTCGATCCTCTCAAAAGTGCTTTTTTAAGGATAGCTATTCTGAGTTCAACGCGATCGCAAAAAATGATTTTCTTAACTGATATATCTTACAAAAATTATGATCTGAGTCTTTAACTCTTAGGTTCATTTCATCTATTGCTTTCATCTGGGAGAGAAAGATTCAGAGCCAGTTCCCCACCAGAACATAAGGTGCCCAAAAATGGGGTGAGTTAAAATCTTTGCTTTTGATCAAAGATAGTTGGGCACGACGTAGGGCTTCTGCTTTACTGATTGTTTGACTGTTCGTTGCCAGCTCTTGATAAAAGTTTTCCATGATAGCGGATGTTGCCTGGTCATTGACTCGCCACAGAGTCGCTAGAGTACTTCTGGCTCCTGCTCTAATGGCCACTCCTGCTAGCCCTAGAGCTGCTCGTTTATCACCTGTAAGAGTTTCACAAGCACTTAAAACTAAAAGCTCGATATCTTGCTCACTATTTGGATCGCGCGATCGCAGTAGATTACTCAGTTGATTAACATTGATGCGGTCTTCCCAGGTCAAAATATAGGTTTCTTCTGCTTTTGAGCTAAATTGACCGTGAGTTGCTAGATGAACTATCGGGAAAGGAATTTGGGCAATTTTTTCTTGTAGGGCAGCGCGAGTAAAAGTACTATCGATTAGCTGTTCTGTTTCAATAATTTGTGATTGAATCGCATTCAATTCTTGTGTGACATATTCAAGTGGAGGAAACCCACCTCTAGCTTCTGTAACGCCAGCAGTTAGGGCACTGAGTTGGGCATTAGCGATCGCTTTAGGTTGAATTAGTTGTAATCCTGGAGTGATTGCGACGCTATATTTCTCTACTAGGTACTGTTGTCCATCGTTTAATACTCCCATGGGAATATTTCTCAGAGGACTATCCAAGACGAAAACTAGGGTCTGGATCTGACTATTGGCTAGGTCTTTTGCCAGGGGTTTAAGTAACCAGTCGTAGATTTGTCTAGCTAGAAATAAACTTTCTTGGTTATTGCGTTGTGCCAGAGATTGGGGCAATCGTTCTAAAATTCTGGTGGTACGGGCAGGGTTATCAATTGGCGTACTGTAGTGGAGTAGAGGCTTTTGGGGTAGCTTGAGAATAATTTCAAACCGATCTGTCAACACAATCGGATAAATAATGGCAGCAGTTGGATCGTCGCGGTCTATTACTTCATCTAAGATAACGGGTTCGGCATTAAGACAAGTAGCGCGAAAAAAGTTTTCTAGTTCGGCTAATTGCAAAGAATCAATCGCCTCTCTAGCAGCGATCAGATGAGTTTCTGGTTTGCTTGATGAACTGAGTAGTAGGCTGACGTACTCACGATAAATCGGTTCGATGCTTTCGCGAAACGTAAATTGAACTTCAGGGGCGACTGCTACAAGATCGCTACGTAATGATTGGAGAATTTCCACCGCTACTTGATAAGCTGCGATCGCTTGCTCGGGTTCGTTTTGTTGCTGGAGTAATCTACCTAGTTGCCATTGATCTTGGTAAATAATTTCCTTCGCGTTAATTTCTTGGGCTAAGCTCAGTGACTCTCTAGTTACTAGTTGTGCTTGGTCTAATTGTTGAGTTGCTTCGTAGAGTTTGCCGAGAGTTTTTAACCCTTGGGATGTGGTGTAGCGGTCTTGAATCTGGCAGGAATCTGCGATCGCATCTATTAAAATCTTGGTTATTTTTGTTTGGTTCTGTTCTAGATTATCCAGTTTTAACAGGGTTTCAGCATAGTTAAGGCGAGCATAAATTGCCGATCTATTAACAGGAAGCGAGGGAATCAGGTTATCAATTTCTTCCAGTTGCGCTTGATAATCTTGATCTACTAAAAGACTCAGTAAATTGAGATCAGCTTGGATCTTAGCTAAATCTGTTGGGGCAATAGCAGCAGATTCTCGATAGTATGCGATCGCCTCTTCTGTCTTACTTTGAGCCTTGGAGATGTTTCCCAAACTTAAGAGAGTAGAACTAATCTCTGATGTCAGTTCTAGATTACGGGCAATTTGTAAGCTAGCCTCTAAAGTAGTTCGGGCCGTATCTAATTCGCCAACAGCAAATAAAGTATTTCCTAAAGAACGGAGGCTAACGCTTTTCAGTCGAGTATCCGGTTGCTGGACTAATCTTTCTTGAACTGAGTTTAGAGCTGTTTTAGCACGTCTATAACGACCCATTACTTGGAGGGCTTGAGCTTGGTTTATTTGACTGCGAATTACTCCTTGTTGATTATTGATTTTTTGATAGTTTTCAGCAGCAGCCTGCCAATTTCTCCAGGCTATTTTTGCTTGACCTAGAGTTAAATTGAGCTTGCCTTGAATGTCTTGTGCTTGAGCTAAAATGGCAAATTTTTGAGTTGATTCAGGTAAGGTGTTGATAAGTTTAAAACTAGCTTTTAGGCTATTTTTTACTGCTTCATTCTGTTGTAATTTTTGCTGCGCTAATGCCAGATTATTGAGGATGACTGCTTCTCTTATTACTAAAGATTGGGCTTGAGCTTGTTCTCTGGCCTGGGATAAAATCTCAATGGTTTGGTGATAATTTTCTTGTTGGTAAGCTGCTTTGGCTAGTTCTAGTAAATCAACTTGTGAGCTAGCTTGATTGACTATTTCTAGGTGGGATGGCTTGATTGTTGCTTTGGCCATTAGATAATAGTTAGTTCCAACTAAACTAATAGTAGTTATTAAAAAGAAAAGTAAAAAATGACGTATTTTGTGACTCAGATATAACATGATTATTAATTTAGGAACTGGCAGAACAAGAATTTTCAGGTAGCCAGGGAATTTTAAATTCGGTTTGTGATTTACTGCTGACTAGGACTAATTCTCCTTGCTGGTTAAAAGCCCAATTCGTTGCTTCAACAATTTCTGGGGTTGCTATCAAAGATTGATTAGTTAATTTAGTGGAGTGAACAAAGGCTTGCTCAGTTTCTGGGAGGGTTAACCATTCTGCTGAAAGAGTCGCATCACCACTAATGAGGTTTTCTGGGTTAGTTGGGAAACCGCCTTTTCCTGTGATTACAAATTGATTGAGTTGTTCTTCTGCATCGGCTGTTGCCAGGCAATTACGAGTAATCAGTCTAGAAGCATCTCCTAAATCGCTGGGAAGATTATCCAAACCTCTGGCAGGGTCAACATCAGGGGTGTCGATTGATACATCTCCATCTAAACCAAACTGTGATGAGGCATCTATATCGTTAGTTGAGTTGTTGGGCGTTGCTAAACCTGCTTGAATACCAAAAATACTTTCTGCTGCGAGATCGATTCTTCCGCCATCTCCAGCAAAGGCATTAGCCGTAATATCACTATTGCTACTGGGAAATGCAACCAGAAATTCGGTGTCTATGGTGACATTGCCTCCGTTTCCTCCTGCTTCGGCTGTACCTGCGGTAGCGGAGATGCGACTTTGATTATCCAGGGTGATTAAGTCTGCAACTCTTAGATTGATATTGCCTCCATCATCAGTTAAGGTTTCGGCGTTAATAATTGCTGATTCGTCTAGATTTAGAGAGCTAGCTGTGATGTTAATATCTCCTCCTACACCAGTTCCCAAAGAACTCACAGAAATTTCTCCGCGATCGCTAATAGCCAGGTTTTGAGTCACAATGTTGACATCTCCACCATCACCTATTGCTTCTTCCTCAACACTTCCCCCGATAAAAGAGACTCCGTCTTCTGGTTCTGGATCGACGCCTCTGATTTCAATAGATTCTTTGGCAACAATATCTAAAGTTCCCGCATTGCCAATCCCACTTGTTGTAACTGATAATTTACCGCCATCAATAACTCTTAAGCGATTTGTCCTGATTGTGATATCTCCCCCATTCCCTTCAGGGGAATCAACAGTTCTAAAGCGATCGGTTTCAACAGAGCCAAAAATTCCTGTTGTAAAGTCACTAAATTGGGCTGTATTAAAAATGTCAATCTCATCGGCAGTAATAATTAGCTCCCCTGCATCACCGTTACCAAAGGTAGCAACTTGAACTTTACTACCATTGCTAATACTAAGTCTGGAAGTATTGAGGATGAGATCTCCTCCTTGGCCTTCTCCATCAACATCTACCTGGGCAAATAATCCTCCAGGAAAGAAACCTGTAGCGATATTGTCTTCCCCTCTGAGTTCTACTGATTCTGTCGCGTTAATAACTAAATCTCCCGCATCACCTTGACCGAAAGTAGAAACTGAGACTTGCGCTCCATCAATAACTAAAAGTTGTTTAGTGTCAATTGTTAGATTGCCACCTTGAATATTCGAGGCATTAGAACGAACATTTGCTCTTACTCTGGTATTTTCGCCACTAATTTCGGTTAATTCAGCAATATTTAGCTTGATATTTCCTACATTTCCTTCGCCAAAAGTATCGGCTGATAATATTGCTGCGTTAGTTATTGTCAAGTTTTCGCTAGTTAACTTGATATCTCCTGCATTTCCTCTTGCCCCTGCTCCAACCTCAGAAACAATAGCACTGGAAAAACCACCGCCAAAGCCATCAATAATAATGTTGCTATCTGCATTGACTTCAATGCTTCCAGCATCACCTTGACCTCCAAAAAAATTGTCTGTTGCACCTCTAACTAGAGTTTGGAGTTGCGCGCCATCAGTTATTTCAAAAGTGTTGGTGAAGATTTGAATTTCTCCACCATTACCAATTGCACCTGATTCAATATTGCTGAGAATAATCGATCTGAAATTGTCACTTCCGCCTACAAGACTTACGCGATCGCTAGCTGTAATACTTATATTGCCAGCATTACCCATACCAAAAGTAGAAGAAGATATCTGCGCTCCACTTGTAACTGAAAGCTGTTGGGTGATCAAAGAAATCTCTCCGCCTTCTACGTCTCCCATAGCAGTAGCTCCTACATTTGCTAAGACCAAAGTATTTGCACCACTGATATCTATTTTTTCGGTGATATTGATATCAATATTCCCTGCATTTCCTGTGCCAAAACTACTACTTGATAATCTTGCACCATCGCTTAGTATCAAAGAATTACTGCTGAGGCTAATAGCTCCTGCGCTACCAGTTACTCCTTGTCCTGTTTCAGTAAAAATTGCACTAAAAAAACCATTGCCAACCCCAGTAAAGGTGATACTTTCATTTGCATCAATTACTACAAATCCAGCATTTCCCTGACCGAAATTAGAAGTATTTACTTGCGAACCGTTGTTGGCAGTTAAAGTGTTGGTTTCAATTTGGATATTTCCCGAATTTCCCTGACCGAAATTTCTAGAGCTGATAAAAGACCCATTATCTAGAATAATTTCATTAGAGTTGAGTTTTATATTATTTCCTTCGCCAAGAGCACCCAGTGCAAACTCACTAAAAATACTACTACTGTTGAAACTAATAGTATTATTAGCAACTATCTCAATCAAACCAGAGTTACCTTGGCCAAAAGAACTACTATTTAAGTTGGAGTTATTCGTTAGAGTAAGAGAATTCACTTCAAAAAATATATTTCCCGCATCTCCCTCTGTATTACCTGTTGTTTCAGTAGAAATAAAACTGAAATTATCTAGATTAAGAGAATTAGCTTGGATACTTATCTGACCTGAATTGCCCTGTCCAGAAGAGATAGTATCGATTCTCCCTCCATTACTTAAGTTTAGAGTATTTGCTTCGATAGAAACATTTCCTACATTGCCGAAACCAGACTCCCTAACTTGAGCAAAAATTCCTGTAAATAATCCAGATTCTTTAGTATCTATGACAACGGATTCTGCGACGTTAATTTCAAGATTTCCCGTATTTCCTCTTCCAAAAACTAATAACCCTAGTTGTCCGCCATTGTTAATAGTTAAAGTATTAGCATTAGCTACAATATCGCCACTATTGCCATTAGAAGTTGTTCTAACTCGGTTCAACACGAAACTACTGTTATCTATGGAAATATCTTCAGTTGCATCAAGAGTGATATCCCCTGCTTGAGTAGTAGCTGAACCCAAATCGCTAGCAATGCCTGTTTCAACCAAACTATTGTTAGAGATCGCAATATCTCGACTAGTTAAATTAATTTCTCCACCACCATTTCCCAGAGCTAATACCCTAGAACTATTGGCGATCGCGATATTTCCTCTAGCCAGATCCGTAAAGCTAAACCGAAAATTATCCCCAGCAATATCTAAATTAACTTTTCCAGTATCTGCCACTGAAACGAAATTAACTGTACCGCCAAAAGCGAGAACCTCTCCGCCATCTACAGTGATATTTTCCCCTAATAGAGATAAACTTTTTCCATCAGGTACGCGCAAACCAAAGGCTGTAAAAGATCCCGAAGGGTCTGTCCCAGCAGCAGCAGTCGAATTATTAACTATATCTCCTGGATTAATCTGATTAAAGAAAAAAGCCGAAGGATTAACTGTTAAAAGAGGTGGTGCATTAGGCTCTGTTGCACTAAAAAAACCTTGTTCGCCAAACTGAATCTCGTCAGCAGTTGTTCCAACAAAAGATCCACCCACATCTAAGCTGGCATTGGGGCCGAAGATAATGCCGTTGGGATTCATAAAATAGAGATTTGCTGTCCCGTTAACCCCAAGAGTGCCAAAGATCTCAGAAATATTGCTCCCTGTAACGCGCGAGAAAATACTACTAATTCCTTCGGGATTGGCAAAGTAAGCTTCTCTCCCTTCTAAGATATTGAACTCTTGAAAACTATGAAACAGATTTTGTCCTCTAACTGCTCCCCCTGTAATCAACTCTTGAGGTAAACCATCAAAATTCGGGATGACAATGGAGTTTGTATCTCCCAGGGTGCGATCTGGAACTATATTGCTCTGGGCAAATACCTGAATAGGAAACAGGCAACATACACTCGTAATGAAACAAGAAATAGGCGATCGCAAAATCTGACCCGTCTGAATAAACTGCCAGTTGAGATTGCTTTGCTTAGACTGCCTCATGCTTGATGGATATGTAATTTCCCTGAAATAATCATAGAGAAATCTGGGGGGCAAAATCTATCTATTAAAGTTGCTTAACAACAAATAATCCATTAAGAAACTAAAAACACCCCAAAAAGCTTTTTCAGGGTGCCAGTTTATTGGTCTTTTAATTGTAATAATTCAGTTAGTTGCGAATCATATCTAAGAATTGCTGATTGCTACGCTCTTGCCTTAATTGATTTTTCTGCCAGGTATTCATTTGTTCCTGTGGATTAAAAGTGGGTTGCATGGAAGGTTGCACAGGATAAGAACCTACATTAGGCATAGGGACATAACCGGGATTCATTGGATAAGTACCACCGCCAGGAGAATTAGGATAGTGATTTACTTGTCCTTGGGGATAACCATAATTTGACTCATAGTGATTTGCGTATTCTGAACCACCTATCGAGTCAACTACGGCAGCTAACCCGATCACTACAGCAGCAACAGCCCAGATTTTTTTGTTTTTGATTACTTGAGAGAAGTTTATTTTGTTAGTCATGATTTTTGCCTCTTGGGTTAATTTGTTTGTTCTGAAGAGATATATTTCTGAAGCGACTAGAGGTATGCAAAAATTTTGATGATGATAGGGGAAATAACTAGGTGAAGTATTAAGCGTCTCCCTTGATTGTGATGTCTCATCAAACTAAAACTAAGCAGCTAGGACATCAGCAACTAGTTCTGGGTGTAGAGCTGGATTGAGTTCGATAACTTCGCCCATACCAGCAGCTTCATAATCAAAAAGACTGGTAGTAATTTCGTTACCGAAGTGGTTAATAACTTCCAAATTTGGTTCAGTAGAGCTGCTAACCACAGATTGAGAGCTATTAGTTTCAGGTAGAGTAACTACCTCTTCAAAACTGAAGTTTACCAAGGGTGCAGCTAAACTATTTCCGAAGAAATTATTAGAATTGGTTACTTTGAGTGCGATCGCACGTCTTACCGCAGCATCTGCATTTACAAAACCATGACCATGAAAAATGTCATAACCAGCTTGACCCAAATCGGTGGCAGTTTCAGAAAGAATTTGTTTGATGTCAGCAGCAGTTAAATTACTATTAGCACTCCAAACCAAAGAAGCAACTCCAGTCACGTTAGGTGTAGCAGCGGAAGTCCCATTAAAAGCTGGGCTATAGCCGAAGCCTGAATCAGGGAATGCATCAGTAGTGATAACTTCAGAAGGCCCCATGAGAGTTAAGCCAGCACCATATTGAGAACCCCAGTAGCCATCGTATTCAATTCTAGTTCCAGGTTCAGTCGCCGAGCCAAATTCATTTTGATAGCCCCAGGAAGCACCTACTGCAATTACGTTGTCGTAAGCTTGAGCCAAAATTGCAGGAGAGGCGATACCTTCTTGTCCTAGGTTGCCACTGTTACCAGCAGCAATTACAAATAAAGTATTGGGGTTAGCTGCAACTACTTGTTCTAGCTCGGCATGGTTGGGATGGTTCGTTGCGCCAAAACTTTCGACCCCAAAGCTCATATTAATCACAAGGTTTTGACCTTGGCTAGCTGCCTGGTCGATCATTAGTTGGGTAGCTTGAGCAGAGGTTAAATCTTCCAAATTACCATCTAAAACATCTAGATTAGCAACATCTGAACCCCAGTTAATCCCAGCAATTCCACTCCCATTATTGCTATTAGCGGCGATAATTCCTTGAACAGCAGTACCGTGAGAGCTAGTCTTAGAATAAGAGTTGGCTCCTGCTTCGCGATAGAAATCATCTTTTGTATTTCCTGTAAGGGTTAGAGTGTTGGTCTTGATGTCTTGGTGGTAGTTACCGAAATTATCGATTGCTAAGCCTGTATCTTGAACCCCGATTAAAACGCTGTTGGAACCAGCGGTGATGCCCCAAACGTTGTGGACACCCATCATGTGCAAACCCCACTGCTGACTAAAACCAGGATCGTTAGGATCGACAGTTAAATCAATAGTTTGGTTTGAGAAAACTACCTGATCTAGACCTTCAAACAAAATCTCGCTGCCATCAGCTAACTCTAAGTAGTCAAAAGCTCTGTCGCCATTACCAACATTAAAAATTTCACCACCGCCATTGATATTAACTAGGCTGAAACCAACTACTTGTTCTACAGAAATATGAGATAAATCGAGAGTATCTTGATAACCAAAACCGTAATCGATGTTGCCGTTGCCAGAGTAAATAGTGACATCGTAACTACCATCGAAAGTAAAGTAATCTGCACCAAAACCACCTGTAAAGTAGGCGATTGATTCGCTGTTATTTTGAGTAGCATCCAGACCATAAGCTGCGTTGGGGTCTAGCTCTGTTAGATTAACTTCAGTTGCTAAAGTAGTGTTTTCGGTATTGTTTAACATTGTGTTTGCTCCTTGATTGCTTGTGTTGTTACTTATTTCTCAGGAGCCAAAGGGTATGCAAAAAAAATTCCTCCCTAATCACAAGAGAGGAATCAGCGAGCTTAAATTTGGTTTTTGCTAGACAAAATGGGAATCTTCGCTGACTACAGCTAAAGTGCTGTCTGCAACTGGACTGAAACCAGAAGTATTGCCACCATCGGTAGTAATGCTCAAATCATAATTTGTTTCTACGCCATCGTAGGAAACCACCCCCAAGAAGTAATCACCTGCGGCAATAGTGCCACTGATACTTTCGCTAGCTGTTCCTGAATTGATCGAATCAGCGAGGACTTGCATGTTTTCATTCAGAACATATAAGTCAGCATTACCATTGAGATTTTCCAAAACTGCATCGAACTCTTGAGTACTGCTAATGGAAAATTTGAATAAATCTACAGCATCTTCTCCACCGATAGAGCCTGCTTCAAAAATGCGATCGCTACCGGTAAAGACTCCTAAATTAGCAGCAGTATCAGGCGTATCACCAGGGTCGACCCCAGAAATACCTGTGCCAGCTGAACCATCGGAAATGTTTAGAGTGTACTGTGTGAGGTTACCATCCCAGGGGTCAACAAAAATCACATAGTTACCTTGAGCCAGGTCTAGGGTTATCGATTCATCAACAATACCATCGGTTGCGGAAAGATCGATTTGATTGCCCTGAGCATCCAAGATATACAAGTCTACATCTGCATTTAAGCCCTCAAGACTAAAGGTATATTCTCCTGCTTGAGAAACGCTAAAAGAATAGGCATCCCCTTGATCGTTACCGCCCACACTTTCTTGAACAATTAGGTTACCTGTAATCGCCCCTAAGTCATAAACAGTGCTAGAAGTTACACCAGGGTCAAAGTTAGGAATAATAGTCTGGGTTGTGCCACCACCTACGGAACTACTACCATCAGAAATGTTTAGAGTGTACTGTGTGAGGTTACCATCCCAGGGATCAACAAAAATCACATAGTTACCTTGAGCCAGGTCTAGGGTTATCGATTCATCAACAATACCATCGGTTGCGGAAAGATCGATTTGATTGCCCTGAGCATCCAAGATATACAAGTCTACATCTGCATTTAAGCCCTCAAGACTAAAGGTATATTCTCCTGCTTGAGAAACGCTAAAAGAATAGGCATCCCCTTGATCGTTACCGCCCACACTTTCTTGAACAATTAGGTTACCTGTAATCGCCCCTAAGTCATAAACAGTGCTAGAAGTTACACCAGGGTCAAAGTTAGGAATAATTACGTTGGAATTGTTAGTGTTAATCATGATTCAAAATCCTTGAAATAATTAGTGTTTTGTTTGCTTACGTCACTACTTATTTCTGGAATATCGGAGGGTATGCAAAAAAATATCCTTTTTTGAAAAAAGAAATTTGGTGAATTTTGTTTAGGTGGATAATCACTAGCAAAAAATAAGGGTCAACCCTGTTGGAACGACCCTGAAAGAAGTATGTATAGCAATACGATGAGGTGTTAGGACTAAAAATGAGAAGCTAGAATAGAGA
>CAZSEZ010000083.1:0-15758 GCA_964606015.1 uncultured bacterium | reverse complement strand
CAGAATCAAAGCAATTATCTACGTTTTTTCACATAGACATTGGTTGTAAGGGATTCATTAATTTTTAGCAGAGTTCTTAGATAGTATATGGGTGTAGTTTTAGAAGTAGAAGGGAGAGCTTTTACTAGCGAAGAGTTAGCCACTTTGCTGGCACAATACCAAATGTTGCCGAAACTAGCGCAAGAGCTAATTATCGATCGCACAATTCAAGATATTGTCTACAAAGAGGAAGAAGTCACAGCTGCCCGCCAGCAGCTATATCAGCAATATCAAATTGCCGACGAAGAGCAACAAAAGCTCTGGCTGGAGCAACATGGCATGACAGCAGAACAGTTTGAGGCCTTAGCCATTAGGAGACTCAAGCTAGACAAGTATAAGCAAGAAAATTACGGTAACAAGGTTGAGGCTTACTTTCTAAAACGCAAAGCTCAACTAGATAAGGTTGTTTATTCTCTGATCCGTACTGATAAAGCAGAAATCGCCCAAGAGTTGTATTTTCGGATTCAAGAAGGGGAAAATACCTTTCAAGAATTAGCAATGGAATACTCAGAAGGCGCAGAAGCTCAGACAGGAGGATTAATTGGCCCAGTAGAAGTCAATGCACCTCATCCCCGAATAGCCCAGGTTCTGAGTACTTGCAAACCAGGACAGCTAGTTCCGCCAACCAGAGTAGGTGAGTGGATCGTGATTATTCGCATGGAAAATTTTATTTCTGCGCAGCTGGATGATGCGATGCGTCAAAGAATGATGGACGAGATGTTTCGTCAGTGGCTAAACGAGCAAGTCAACAAACAAGTATCTTATTTCCCCAGTCCTGTAGTTAGTTAAGTCTTTTTTAAAATATGAGTAATACTGGTACGACTAAACTAGTCGAACAATTTTTAACTCTTGTTCCTCAATTCAATCAGTTACCTCCTGATGAGATAACTTCCTTGGCCAATAAACTGCAACCTCTCCGTTTTGGTGTAGGGAAGGTAATGGTAATGCGAGAGAAAATGCAAGGACAAGTAGCAATTATCTCTGAAGGAGAAGTCAGAGTTCTTGGCTACGATCCTCGCACTAAAATGCCAACAACTCTCGATAAGCTCTCTCCAGGAGAGATCATCGGGTGGGTCAATGTGGCACGAGGAGTTCCCTGTGAAACCGCCATGGCAAGTACAGAAGTAGTTTGCCTAGCTATGGACAACTCGGAGTTTAAGCGATTAGTAGACACTTACCCCTTCCTCAGAAAAGAATTTAAAGAAAAACCAGCTAACGTAGAAATTTTCGATCTTTTCGGTATTCAACTAGAAAAAGAAGCCCAAGGAGATTGGAAACTCAAAGATTTAACCTTAGAGGCAGCCAAAGATGCTGAAGTTTACTATCTACCACCAGGTAAACATCCGATAAATAGCAATCTATTTGACCCCCTTGATGACCCTAAGCGAGTTTGGTTAGTTAGTGGTGGTGGAGAAATAGAAGATTTTCCTGTTGGCAGTCCTTTGCAATTTACAAAAGATAGGCAATTTCTCACCGTTAAAGAAGAACCAGCCCGTTTAGTTTCTGTATTACGGAGCAAATGGTTTACTCAGAATGCACCGGCTCCTCTCACAACGACTTCTACAGCAAGCTTCCAGGATACACTAGTTACAACGGATCAATGGCAGAATGTTCCTGAGTCAGAGGAACCATTACCGACACTGACAGAAACGGAAATAGAAGTAGCCACTGTCACCAAAAACACCAAAGATTATCCTTTTGTAGCAGGCCAAACTAACCTCGAAGTAGGTGTAGCTTGTTTCCAAATGCTAAGTAAGTATTTTGGGATGCCTTTTCGCAAGGAAGTTATTCAGCGAGTCATCAAAGAGCAATTAGAAAGAACAGGAACTCTTTCTCTACCTCTGTGTGGAGCAATCTCCGAGTTAATGGGCTTAAATCCCCAACTTATTAATGTACCGAGCAAGGCTTTTGTCAGATTAGAAGCACCGTGTTTCGTACGTTGGCAAGAAAGTTTAGCTCTAGTTTACGAAATTAGCGAGAAGGAATTGATCATCGCAGTTCCTGAATTAGGGGTCAAAAGCTACAGTCCCGATGAATTCTTCAATACCTGGGGCGAATCAGGAGAAGTCCTACTACTACAAAAGACCAAGGAAACACCTCAAGAGAAATTCGGCTTAAGCTGGTTCCTCCCGGTAATACAAAAACATCGCAAAATTCTGATTGAAGTATTTTTAGCTTCTTTCTTCGTTCAGATGTTTGCCTTAGCAAACCCCCTAATGATTCAGGTCATTATCGATAAGGTTATCAGTCAAAACAGTGTTGATACTTTGGGGTATCTGGTCACCTTCTTATTAGTGATCAATGTCTTTGAAGCTATCCTAACTACCCTAAGAACCTATTTATTTGTTGATACTACGAATAGGATTGATTTAACTCTGGGTTCAGAAATCATCGATCATATGTTGCGCTTACCCTTGCGTTACTTTGAAAAACGTCCTGTGGGAGAAATTTCCACTAGGGTTAATGAACTAGAAAAAATTCGTCAATTCCTGACAGGTACGGCTTTGACAGTTGTTTTGGATGCTGTATTTTCAGTAGTCTACATCGCTGTAATGGTGCTTTATAGCCCTTTATTAACCGCGGTCTCCCTAGCTATTATCCCTGTATTTATTGTTTTAACTCTGATCTTTTCCCCTACAATTCGCAAGCAACTGAGGGTTAAGGCGGAGCGCAACGCGGAAACCCAATCTTATTTAGTAGAAGTTCTTACGGGGATTCAAACGGTTAAAGCTCAAAATATCGAGTTGCGATCGCGTTGGCAATGGCAAGAGCGTTATGCACGCTATGTATCTACTGGCTTTAAAACAGTAATCACCTCTACTCTCGCTAGTTCTGCGAGTTCTTTCCTCAATAAGCTGTCGCGGATTCTAATTATTGGTTTGGGAGCTTTCTTGGTAATAGACGGCAAATTAACCCTAGGACAATTAATCGCTTTCCGTATTATTTCTGGCTATGTAACTTCACCAATCATGCGCCTAGCGCAGTTATGGCAAAACTTCCAAGAAACAGCTCTATCTCTAGAACGTTTGGCAGACATCGTCGATCATCCAGAAGAAGCGGAAGAAGACCGCAATAATATCCCCATGCCTGCAATTCAGGGTAGAGTGCAATATGAGAATGTTGCTTTCCGCTTCAAAAAAACAGGCCCTCTCCAATTAAACGGAGTCAATTTGGAAGTACAACCAGGAACATTTACTGCAGTTGTCGGACAGAGTGGTGCCGGGAAAAGTACTCTAACTAAACTAATTTCTCGCCTCTATGAACCAGAAGGAGGCAGAATTTTAGTTGATGGATATGATATCAACCGTGTTGAGCTTTATTCCTTACGTAGACAAATTGGGGTAGTACCGCAAGAAACTCTCTTGTTTGAAGGGAGTGTCATGGAAAATATTGCTTTGACCAATCCAGATGCGACAACAGAAGAGATTATTGCTGCTGCGCAGATTGCGGCTGCTCATGAATTTATTATGGGCTTACCTAATGGCTATAACACCAGAGTAGGTGAGAGGGGTTCAGCTCTTTCTGGGGGACAAAGACAACGTATTGCGATCGCAAGAACGATTCTGCAACAACCTGCAATGCTAGTCATGGATGAGGCTACTAGTGCGTTAGACTACAACACCGAACAAGAAGTTTCCCGCAACCTCAAACAGGCTCTAAGTGGACGTACCGTCTTCTTTATTACACACCGTCTTGGCACGATTAAAAATGCCGACTTAATCCTTATGATGGATAAAGGCTCAGTTGTCGAGCAGGGAACTCATGAAGAGCTAATGGCAATGCGCGGACGTTACTATTATCTCTATCAACAACAAGAGTCTTCTGTTTAGAATTTTCCAAGCCTCAATCGAATAAATTAATTTAAGGCGATCCTCTGGGTCGCTTTTTTTTGAGACAAAAAAAGCCAGGAACTAGCCTGACCCAATAAATTCAAGATAATGTACCCATGAGATCCAGCAGGTGTGAGGACTAACATGGGAATGATGCAATATTCATAATGCAATTACAAGGTAACCAGGAGATTAAGGGAAATTTAAAATTTACTTTTCATCTTCAAACTTATAACCAACTCCTACCACTGTTTTGACAAATATTGGGTTAGCAGTATCCGGTTCAATTTTTTTACGTAATCGACGAATATGAGTATCCACTACGCGCTCATCCCCAAAGAAATCATTTCCCCATAGCTTGTCGATTAGTTGACTACGACTCCAAACCCTCCCAGGGTAGCTCAAGAAAGTAGACAATAAATTGAATTCTAAAGTGGTTAGATCTAGGTCTGTTTCTTCCTGAAAGGTAGCCACACGACGCTCTAGATCCACAGCGAAGTTTTTTGTACGGAGAATTTGACCAGCAGTTTCTGTTTGTCCGCCATGACGCAAAGAACGACGTAACAAGGCCCTAACTCTAGCCGTTAACTCTCTAGGGCTGAAAGGCTTAACTAGGTAGTCATCTGCCCCTGTGGAGAGACCAATGATCCGATCTATTTCTTCCCCCCTCGCGGTCAGCATCAAAATATAAGGGTCTTTTGGGTTGCTTTGCTGACGAATCCGCGTACATACTTCTAGACCGTCCAAACCAGGTAGCATTAAATCTAAAACAATCAGATCGGGATGTTGCTGTTCAAACATTGTTAGAGCTTGCAAACCATTGGCTGCTCTAGCACAGTCAAAACCGTCTCTGGTTAGGGTTTGTTCGATTAGTTGAGCGATTTCTGGCTCATCCTCTACGATTAAAATCTTCATCTATTGTGATTCACAAGCACTCTGCTTGTCAGATTTAACTGGTATTCGGGGCACTATAAAGATGACTAGTTTATCAAATAAACAAGATAAGCATATTTCAAATTAAGTTATAACTCAGACTCAATTCAAGCTTATGTCAAAAACTAAAAGGTATTCTAAGCAAGACATCTACTTTCTGACTTTTTCAGCAGTTTTTGCACTATTGCTATTCACTTATAGCCAATTTATCAACTAAATCCAGATCAGTTGCCGCAATATATCGCAACCAATGTATTGCGAATAGATACATTATCAAAATTTGTAAGTTCAACAACTCAAAATCTAAGTTACGGAGAGAGTGGGATTCGAACCCACGGTACCTTGCGGTACACTCGATTTCAAGTCGAGCGCGATCGACCAACTCTGCCATCTCTCCAGACAAGGCAATAACATAATAGCAAACTTAATCCCAGATTCAAGAGTGATTTTTAACTTTGCTTACTAGACATGGTGGCGAGATCTGGTCTACCTGCTGCAACTAAAGCACGATCGCGTATCCGACAAGAATCACAGACTCCGCAGGGAACCTCGCCTCCTTGATAACAAGACCAGGTAGTCTCTATCGGGACACCTAAACTAAGAGCACGCTTAACAATGTCTACTTTAGAGTCTTTGACCAGTGGGGCAACCAATTGAATAGTATTACCTTCGATCGCTGTTTTAGAAGCCAAATTTGCAAGTTGCTGGTAAGCGCTTAAGTATTCGGGACGACAATCGGGATAGCCTGAATAATCCACTGCATTGATTCCTAGATAAATTGCGGATGCTCCTTGAGCCTCAGCTAGAGACAAGGCGATCGCAATAAATACTGTATTTCTCCCAGGAACATAAGTCGAGGGAATTTGATCAGGCTGAACCCCATCTTGAGGAATCTGCAAACTAGTATCTGTCAGAGAAGAACCACCCCACTGAGATAAATTTACCTCAATAGTATGGTGCTGCTGAATGTTAAGAGCCTTGGCCACTTGAACTGCGGCAGTGAGTTCTTTCTCATGTCTTTGACCGTAGCGAAAAGAAAGAGCGATCACTTCATAGCCCTCAGACATTGCGATCGCTGCTGTGGTAGCAGAATCCAAACCACCAGATAATAAAACTACTGCTTTTTTCATGAAAAATTCACCATCAAATACAAGAGCAAATGATCTTTGCCCCTAACTATTAACCACTAACTCCAATCTCTAAACTCGTAAGGTAACGAACAAAGCAAAAAACCTGCAAGAGATAGCTAAGCTGCAATCCTAACGAACCTCTAGCAATTTGTGAGTCTGCAAACTAATACGCCATTGAGGATTTTGTTTGACGTAATCAAAGATGAGGCTCTTACTCTGAGAAGTACTCCATTCTGGCTGAAGATATTTTAGTGTATTGGGAGCAACCAGAGCTGCTTGCTGTTCTGCCCACTTGAGATCGTATTCCTTAGTAATGACTACTTTAAGCTCATCAGCACGCTCATAAATACTGGGATGAGGTGCTTTGAACTGTTTAGGAGAAAATGTAACCCAATCAAAATCACCACTAAAGGGGTGAGCCCCAGAAGTTTCGAGATGCACTGGAATTCTTTTCGCTTTTAGAGCTTGGGTTAAAGGCCAAAGATCGTGGAGGAGAGGTTCTCCACCAGTAATAATCGCGATAGCCCCCTTAGCCTGGCTGACTTTATCGACTAACTCGGTAATGCTTTTCTGGGGATGACGCTTAGAATTCCATGACTCTTTAGTATCGCACCAAGGACAGGCCACATCACAGCCTGCCAAACGAATAAAGTAAGCACTAACTCCTGTGTGCGCCCCTTCTCCTTGAACAGAATGAAAAGTTTCTACTATTGGATATGCCGTTGTTTGCTCGGAAATCTCACTTAGCATAAGTTACTGCTAATTTTTAACCAGCAATAGCTGGCTCGCTCAAATATCAAACCAATATTCTAGCGGATATCTTGAAACCAATTCAAAGCCTGTAAATTTAAAGCCAAGTAGCTAAAGTTAAAAACAAAGAGCAAAATAGAGCGATCAAAGAAATTCGTTTGATTTCCAGGGAGTCTTGCCGTGTCTTCATCGTTTACAACAAATTTACCTTGTAGTTTATCGTATTGTTCTTAATCAATCACATCCGAATTAAGCATAACATTTTATCTATAAAAGATGATATTCAATTGCTTTATACCAATGATTAGACGTCAAAAATTCAATTAAACTTGTTCGAAAAAATCATCACTACCAATACGCTCTAGCTGGGGTGAAACTCTAATGCCATAACAACCATTAGTAAAGAAATTACGCTCACCAGGCTTAAGCTCAGAATGACGATTCAGCAGACTAAAACGTTCGCGCCAAGCGAGAAAATTGCCAATAAATAACCAAGCAAGACTACTAAGTAAAAAAGTGGTTGTGACAATTACGATCCAACCTAAAAGCTGATAAAAAGTTTGCGTCAGCCAAGAATATTTATAAACATACTCAGAAGAATATTGCCCACTAAGATCACAAAACAGACCTACAGCAAGAGTCCCCCACAAGCCACAAAAAAGATGTACTGGAATCGCGCCTACTGGATCGTCTATCTGACAGCGCTCTAATATGTACTCACCCCAAAGTACAAACAAGCCACTAACAATACCAATCAGAAAAGCCCAGCGCAGCTCTACATAAGCAGAAGCCCCCGTAATCCCAACTAAACCGCCTAAGATCCCATTAATCAAAGTAGCTAGCTTACGTTGTCCTTCAAACAAAATAGCAAAGAATAATACAGCAATACCGCCACTAGCCGCCGACATCATAGTTGTAACTACAATATGAGGGACATTAGCCAAATCTTGCGCAGAACCACCATTAAAGCCAAACCAGCCCAACCATAGAATAAAGCAACCAAGAGTACCAAACCCCAAATTATTAGGTCGAAACTCTGGCTGATATCTTTGGCTATAGTCTAGCCTCGTACCTAGAAGTAAAGCCCCCGATAAGGCTGCCGCTCCACCCACAGAATGCACTACAGCTGAACCTGCAAAATCTTGGAAATTTAGGAAATTAGGGTTTTTTAATAAGCCATCAGTTGCCCATACCCAATGGCCAATAAAAGGATAGATAAATGCCACCATGACAAAGCTAAATAAAGCAAAAGCACGGAACTTGATTCTCTCAGCAACAGCTCCAGAAATTATCGTGGCAGCAGTCCCAGCAAAGACTAACTGAAAAAAGAATACAGCAGCAAAAGAGCGATCGCCCCATAAAGTTTCTAACTGGCTATAATAATCGGGGAAATTTTTAGCCTCACTGGCAAAGGGTATATAGAAAAATGCGCCTTGAAGTCCACCTAATAGAGGATTAGCATGATCGCTATACATGAGACTAAAACCAAAAGCCCAGAACGCCAGAGTGGCAATACAGAAAACAATCAGGTTTTTCGCCAGAATATTGGTTAAGTTTTTTCTGGTACAAAAGCCAGCTTCCAACATAGCAAAGCCAGCATTCATCGAAAAAACCAAAATTCCAGAAATAATTAACCAAAATGTCTTAATTTCTGCGGATTCATCAGTAATCAGAGTCGGGCTTTGTGCTAAAGCCAATTTCGTGTTGGCTACCAAAACCAGAGTAGTCAAACTCAAGCACAGAAATCGGTACTTAAACAACTTTTGTTTGAAACAGGTTAACAGTAAATCCAGATTAAAACGTGATGACATTTGCCGAATATTAAAGTGTTAATAATTTTTGATATGGTTGGAACAAGAATACCTGTGTACTTTTTTCCCTATTTACTGACATCACTGTCAAAACACTACATTGGATTTTAGTCTCTCAGAAACAAGACAATCGTGATCATTTCAGCCTACATAAAGATCCTTGCGCAAGCAAAACTTGTAGAGATCTACTCTAAGTAGGAAGCAGCGGCACAGCTGTTCCTAAGCTTGTAGTCACTGAGCCATGCTGCAAAGCTGTTATTAGTATTAGACCATCTAGCAAACCAAGGAGTAATCCCTTTATCTTGTAAAAAATCAGGCGAGATCTTGCACAAGTAAGTAACTGCTTGCTTCTGCTTACCACTTGAAGCCAGAAATTCGATCGCATATATAAGCTGACTTTGCCAAAGAATCTGCTGACATTCTGGGTCTAGTTTGCCTGCCTGCTGAACTTCTAACTTTTCAAGTTCTGCGATCGCACTAAAAATAGCCGCCCCATCTCTTCTCTCTAGGGCAGATCGGGCATTTGCAAGCACACTACTAGGACAAAATAAAGCTAGATTTTGGTAAGTGCTTACAGAGTCAATATTGGGGGATCTCTTCGCTAAGAAAAAGACGGTACTAGCTGCGATACCAGCAAACAATGCTGTCCAGAAAACACTAAATTTCCTAGTGTAGTGTAAGCGAGCTTCTTGCCAGCCTTGAGGTCTAATTATAGGAATCTCTTCTGGGGCAACCGCTGAAGCTGCAGCAGAGATCTTTAACCTACTCGGAGACTGCTGCTGTTTGAAAGGAGAAAAAGAACCTGTTGCAATTACTTCCTGACAATACTGACTAGTTTTCCTGACATCGCCTTGAGTAACCGCCAAAATCTGAGGAATGTAGCGATAGAAAGTACCATCCTGCATAAAAGCCGAGGTGGAACACTTTTCAATATAGCTATCGAAAATTGCAATTAACTCCTGCTCCTCTTCAGTCCAATTCATCTTCATTGTCTCCTCAGATTGTAAACAACACTTCTAACTAAAAAGTCGTTTTCTACAGCAGTCAAAATACTTCTGCTATCTCTAAAAGCTTGCTGAAGTTTTTCTCCTGCCAATAGCTGTTGTTCATCTTGCTGCTCTGATGCTAGCCAACGAGTCATTTCTTCAAGATAATTAGCTCCAATGAGGCGATCGCTCTCTAATAGTGCAACAAAAATAGTGTTAATTACCGCCACCTTGCCACGACCCAATAACAAGATATTCTGCGCAACAGCCAAAGGATTGGGGATTTTACGAAGCTGCTGCTTCTGAACCGTTTCAACAAAGTACAGCATGATTACGGCTAGCTTCTGTTCATTCTGGTCGCTAAGTTTCAGCAAATTTCGGTAAAGCTGGAGAGAACTCTTTACCAGAAACAGATTTTCTTCATTCTTCAAGACTTTGCCTTCAACTTCTGCAATACGATTTTGCAAATCAGCAAGCTGCAACAGCTGACCTTCATCTCTGTATTCAGAAAGTATCCAGTCTACTAACTTGTCTTTGTAAGCAGGATCGTTCAATTTCTTAGCCAAGAGCCAAATTCTAGGTATTTATACACATATTACCCAGTATTCATCTACAGTTCAGTGAAGATTAAGTAAAAATATGGTTTTATTTTCTCGTGGTGTTATCTCCATAATTGCTGGGTTCTCTCAAAAGAGATCCTCATCTCAACCAAAAGAGAAATACAAGTCGCCACCTCATACTTCGTCAAAGTTACATAAAACATACGATACAGGGGATTTGCATTCCCAAAATTGAATATCGTAAGATTAAAGTTTAATTCAAAGATTTAACTATCAAAGAGCTTTTTGTATATAAAGATGGAATATCGAGTTAAAGCTGGAACCAATCTTGTCCAGGTCATCAGGCAAATACGCAACACTGAGCTAGAAGAATTAGATCTTTCCAACTTGAAACTCACCAAGCTCCCAGAAAAAATAGGATTATTACAGAATATAAAAAAACTCAATCTGAGCGATAATTACTTGTATATTATCCCGCCAGAATTAGGGCAATTAACTAAATTAAGCCACCTTAAAATCAGCAATAATAAAATCAGACATTTACCATCAGAGTTCGGCCAATTTGGCAATTTAGAAGTTTTAGACATTAGCCATAATCATCTCATCGACTTACCATCGGAAATTGGTCAATTAGCTAGTGTACTAGACCTAAATCTCAGCCATAACCATTTGCAGAAACTGCCAGCAGAGCTAGGCGAGCTCTCTCAACTCCAATCCCTAAATCTGAGTTTCAACAAACTTTCTCAGCTTCCCACAGAAGTCGGACAACTCAGCAAACTCAAAGAATTGGATTTGAGTCATAATTTTTTGTGTAACCTTCCTGAAACTATCGGTCAGATGTCAGGATTGATTAATGTAATTTTGAGTAAAAACCAATTGAATAATTTACCTAGTGAAATTGGTCAACTTAGTAATCTTGTTAGTCTCAAGGTAAATAACAATAAATTAGCAGAGCTCCCTGCAACAATAGGACAGTTAGGTAAGCTAATGGAACTAAGCCTAACCAATAATTTACTGCAAGCTCTCCCTTTAGAATTTGGAGAACTAAGTAAATTAGAAAAATTGGACTTGACTGAAAATAACTTATCTCAAATTCCGTTCACTCTAGTTCACCTAACAAATCTTAAGCAATTCTGTTATTCAGCTAGAGGTTTTAAATACAGTACCAACTAAAAGTCGATTTAGAAATTGCTCGCTATCCTGAGATCAACTAAGTTTTGGCCAACAAAATAGATTCTAATGAATTCTGACTCCTGTTTGGACACGCCATAAATTAGCGTAAACTCCGTCCCTGGCAACTAGCTCCTCATGAGTTCCTTGTTCAACGATTTTGCCGTATTCCAAAACATAAATACAGTCCGAATGACGGATCGTAGATAGTCGGTGAGCGATCGCAATAGTTGTCCGATTTTGGGTGATTTTTTCTAGGGATTTAGCAATAGCAGCTTCAGTATCGTTGTCCACTGCTGAAGTAGCTTCATCAAGAATTAGAATTGGCGGATTTTTGAGAACTGCTCTCGCGATCGCGATGCGTTGTCTTTGTCCTCCAGAAAGCTTTTGTCCTCGTTCCCCGACGATAGTTTCATAACCTTGGGGTAACTGAGAAATAAATTCGTGAGCTTCGGCAATCTTAGCTGCTTCCATAATTTCGGCATCACTAGCGGAACTGTTGCCATAGGCAATGTTTTCTTTGACCGTACCGTGGAACAAAAATACATCCTGGCTAACTAGACCAATTCCCTGACGCAAGTCAGTTAAATTGATATTTTTGATATCAACTCCATCAACCGAGATTGCTCCCGCCACAGTTTCATAGAAACGCAGCAACAACTTAACTAGAGTACTTTTACCTGAGCCGGTGGATCCAACAATGGCAATGGTATCCCCAGCAGGAATCTCAAGAGTCAGATTTTCAATAATGTTATTGCGATCACTATAGGCAAAAGTTACATTATCAAATTTGATTTCACCTTGAATATTGCTCGTAGGCAAGGAAATATTACCAGAACGAATTTTCACAGGTGTATCCAGTAAATCCATGACGCGATTCACCGAAGCCATTGCTCTTTGATAAAGATCGAGGGTCTGCCCCAAACGAGTTAGAGGCCACAACAAACGTTGAGTCAAAAACACCAATACGCTGTAGGTTCCTACGGCCAGATTACCATTGATAACTTCCATACCCCCGTAAAGCAAAATGCCATTGAACCCCATCAAAATCAACATCCGAATCAAGGGAATAAATGCAGCAGAAAAAGCGATCGCACTTTTATTACTCAAGCGATAGTTATTACTTTCTTCGGTGAGTCTTTGGATTTCATAAGCTTCGGTGGTGAAACTCTTAATGGTAGTAATCCCGCTGAGATTGTTAGCTAGTCGACTATTAAGCAAGCTAACTTTATCTCGCACATCAGCATAACGAGGAGCGAGTTTTTTCTGAAAGGCGATCGAACCCCACAGAATAAAGGGAATGGGCAAAATTGCCATCCAAGCAAACTTAGGGGTCATGATGATGTACGCGCCACCGATAATGATTACCGTGGTTAGTACCTGAATGATTTCATTAGCCCCAACGTCTAAAAATCTTTCTAGTTGGTTAACATCATCATTTAAAACCGACATCAAAGTCCCAGTACTACGGTCTTCAAAATATGCCAGTTCCAAATCCTGAACGTGACTATAAGCATTAAGTCTGAGATTATGCTGGATACTTTGGGCTAAATTACGCCACATTCTTTCGAGGCCATATTCAAATACTGACTCCAAACCCCAAACCACAGCAGAGATAATACAGATAGCTAATAACTGTTGAAAAATATCTGTAATCCCAAAGCGAGCCACTATCGAGTCTTCTTGTTTGACAACCACATCCACTGCCGCCCCAATTAAAGCAGGAGGAGCTAGATCGAATAGCTTATTTAGTACAGAGCAAATACCAGCTTGCCAGATCAAACCACTATATTTTTTGGCGTATCTCGATAGTCTGAGTAAAGGATGCTTGTTCATCGGTAATTTGGTACTGCTCGCTAATTTAGGGGTCTTTCAGTTTGGGTCTTATAGTCTAAGATCTTTGGCGTAAAATGAACTCTGCAATCGCTAAGTCAACAGGAGTTGTTACCTTGAGATTAGTTTCTTCTCCCTCGACAATTTTGACGGGAATCTGGCACTTTTCCAAAAGAGCAGCATCGTCTGTTACTTGCCAGCCCAGGTCTTTACCTTTGTTATGGCAATCCTTAAGTAGCTGTACTTCAAAGCCTTGAGGAGTTTGGGCCGCCCAAAGATTACTGCGATCAGGAGTATCTTGAATTATTAGTTCTGAATCAACAATCTTGATCGTATCTTTTACAGGAACAGCCGCAATAAAACCCTGACAAGTCTGTACTGCCTGACTACAGCGATCAAATAGATCTGGAGTCGCCAGACATCTCGCACCATCATGAATCAATACTTGCTCTGCTGCCAAAGGTAAAGCTTGTAAACCATTGTAAACAGATTGTTGTCTGGTATCTCCGCCAATAATCAACTTAATTGGCTTACTGAGGCTCAAATCAGCAATTATAGTTTCAAAATCGGCAAAATCTACTTCCTGCCCGATAATGCCAATCCAGGCAATGGATTTCGACTTCTCCGCAGCCAATAAAGTCCATGCCAGTAGGGGCTTACCCAGAAGTTGGAGTAACAGTTTATTGCGATCGCTTCCCATGCGTCGTCCCACTCCCGCAGCAGGTATTAGAAGATGCATTTTGTCCCTATTTCCTAAAAAATAATTTCTTTAGCTCTATCATCCATTAAAATTGTCCACAGATATACATATACAGTTAACGGTTTATATTTATTTCGATAGCAATGCGAATACTAGCTCTTGTCCCTGGTGGAATTGGCGATCAAGTTTACTTTTTTCCAACTTTGGAAACTCTCCATAGTAAATATGATGGTGCCAAAATTGATGTCTTGGTCGAACCAAGGGCGAAAAAAGCCTATCGAGTTTGCAAGTATGTCAGCGAAGTATTGCAGTTTGACTATCAAGACCGTAATAGTATGGCAGATTATCTCAATTTGCTAGGGGTAATCCGCGATCGCGAGTATGAGGCCGTGCTCAGCTATAACGCACCTTGGGCGGTAGAAGCCTTACTTTGGCTCAATGGCATTCCTTTAAGAATTGGGGAAGCAAATAGCAACAAATTGTTTTTTACCAGCTCTTTGGCTCTAGACCGTACTCTTTATCAAGCAGAAACTTTTCATTCTTTGCTGCCAGGTTTGGGAGTTGCAACCAAATGCCCAGACGTAAAAATCAATGTCCCCCAGAAAGATATTGATTGGGCAGTAGCAAGGAAGCAGCTTTTAGACCTCAACGATGGTTATATTTTGCTCGACGGTACTCCCGATACCTATCCTGTAGCTAGCTGGCACAAAATTGTTCAGGATATTCAAACAAAACAACCAGGACTACCCATTGTTTTGTTGCAAAACGAAGAAATAGATCCCTGGATCGACGAAATGATGGACAGTAAACTTGTTGTCAAAGTTGTGGCTCCTTCTGATGTGGGCAAAATCTCAGCAATTATTGCAGGAGCTAACCTTTTAGTATCCAGCGATCGCGATTCAATTGCTCTAGCTGTTGCTGTTGGGACTTATACTATTGCGTTGTTGGGCTCTGACGCGACCACAACCAAACTCTTACCCTCAGACGATAACTACACAGGCATTAGTGCAGCTAGTGGCAAGGTAACAGACATTACACCTGAAACTATCTTAAATAGAATCTGGGGAAGCTAATATTTGGTTATCAGCAAATCAAGTCTAGTGTTTGAGCTAGTGAGAAGATCAAGATGCTGAAGTCAGCATCATCAAAGAGTAGTAAGGAGTTCAAAAATCTTCTTAGTTAAGGTGTAACTTCGATAACAGTGCCTACCTGAAGCCAGCCATAAATCTCATCAACATCTTGATTTTTGAGTGAAATACAGCCCCAAGTCCAGTTCGTCCCTTCATCAATTAGATAGTCACTACCCTGAGGCACCCCATGAATACCGATCTCACCGCCAATAGTTGCGGAAACTGGGATCGTCCCTTGTTTCTTTGCTTCAAGATGTTTTTCCCAGGATTGAGCGTTGGGATAGTCTAGCCAGATAAATTTCGACCATTGAGTATGGGGATATAGGTCTCTAACTTTAAATATACCTTCAGGAGTTTTGTAGTCTCCTTCTTGGCGTTTATCTCCGACTGGATTGCCCCCTAGAACCATTGGATAGGATTTAATTGGTTGTTTGTTGTAGTAGAGAGTTAAGCGTTTTAACGATTTTTCAATCAAAATTGAAACCTCAGTGCGATCGCTATCAACTGTCAGCAATTGAGTTAAAGGGCGATCATAATTGAGCAAATCTATACCAGAATCAACCAAAACTGGGTCAGCTATTCCTGATTCAATAAAATAGTTTAGCGGCGGCAAATAACCAATCTTATTGCCTAGATACCACGAAAAAGCGATTGTTCCCGAGGCAAAACCCAATCTAATAATGTTACGCAATGATTTTTGACTCACAAGAATTAAATTCAGAATCGTCACTAAATAAGATAGCTATAGGTGAAAAATTGGGACAAACAAGTCTTAATAAGACAGTAAAAAGTTTTTACCTTATTTCGGACTCAACTATTTTTCTTCACGAAATATACAGCAGTTTGCATCTAAATAGGGGACAATATTGGTGTATAGTGCGTTGTG
>CAZSEZ010000082.1:0-15780 GCA_964606015.1 uncultured bacterium | reverse complement strand
GAAATTCATTACCTTAAATTGTATTTTCTCTATTTAAAAATGTAAATATTTTTAATTTAAAACAAGAGATTTTACGGAATTACTTCAATAGAAAATATTTTATTTAGATAACAAAATTACCTAAACGTGATCGCGATACATTTGCAATCTAGTATCTTCAATTAACGAGTCAATATCTAAGACCGGGCTACTAGAACGAATTAAGTACCCTTGTAAAAAAGGAAGAATATTCGGCAAAAACAATTCTTCCGAAGGATATTGCATTTCCTGAAGATCGTGAGTTTCAATATCCACTACTTTAGGTACAATAATCCCCAAACTTTTGTCTTCGTTGTGAATAATAATCACAGTCAAAGTGGGTAAGTCACTAGTCAGATTGATTCCTTTACTAGCTGTCAGAGCAGTAGCTTTAGAGATGGTTAAGTCACTAGCGGAGGGCATTCCTTGAATAAAATCTGTGCTGGGGATAAAGCCTAGTTGCGCCCCTAAATCGGCCAGCCATAGAATCTCACCACGATAGTTATAGATACCAATTAAATAATCTGACATATGAGGCACCGGTAAGATCCCCATTAAAGGAATGTTTAAAACCTCTTTGACATTCCTCAGAGGTATTAACGCAGTGTCCTCTGGACTGAAGTAAAAGCGCAAAAACTTTACTAAATCGCTTTTACTCTCACCATTCGTGTCGATAGGAGTACTTACATTAGCTTTTAGACCCTGGCTTAGCCAATCAGCGACAGAAACACTATGACTATCAGACACTCCTACATGAGAAACTACAATTTCTTCACTCCAAGCAGGTGCAATCTGACCAACTTGTTTGCCATAAAGCTTAAGCGATCGCACACTATCACTTGTAATCCGTCGCCATAATTGCTCGAATAAAGCCACAAATTGTTGGCGATCTGGTGCTTGAGCTGCCTCTAACAAAATCCCCAAATAAGCATTTTTCCAGGCCACTTTGGCGACAATTCCCTGAGGAGCAAGATAGGCATTTAGCGCATTAGCAATCTCTTCTGGATTTCCTTGCTGTAAAACAGCATCTAGGCCAGAAGTTTCTAGTTGAGAAACACTCATAAGTATTTATAAGATATGAAAATTTTTACAATAGCTCAGGCTTTACCAGTCAAAGATTTAGAGTCACAATACTTATAAATCAGACTAAAAATCTTAGTTTTATCAATTGGTTTAGCGATAAATTCTGTTGCGCCAGCCATTTTAGACCTTACTCGGTCTATTACCCCATCATTACCAGTTAGTATGATGATTGGCGTATCTCTAAATAACGATATTCTTCTAATTTGTGAGCACAGTTCATAGCCATTAGTAACAGGCATCACTAGATCGAGAAAAATTAGATCTGGTTTATGCTCCAAAAGAATAGTCAAAGCTTGAATTGATTCTTGAATACCAATAAAACTAAAGCCAACATTATTTACCATTCTGCATATCTGATCACACACCATAGGGCTATCATCTATGCAAACTATTAAAGGTTGTTCACTTTTAACTATTCGCGAAGAAGGCCTACTTTTGACACTTTGTGGTGACGTAGATTGTGTTGTTTTTTCAAAAGTAGAGCTTGCACTAATAATATAAGCATCTTCAACCTTTACAAAGTCTAAGTAACCTTGCTCTACATAACTCGAAAAAGAACGTAACAACGTCAAAATATCTTGCTTAGTGGTAACAGCCAGCTCTCTTAGTGTTCTCTTACCATCAACCAGTAAAGATAGCTTGAGGTAAGTACTATTGCTAGTTACACTTTCTAGCCCATCACCGTTTTCAATTACTAAAGCCAAGTTTGGAGAATACGCTGCAAAATCGGCTTTCAACCAAGTATCCCACTGCTTCTCACTCTGAGAATAAATTTCCCTGGCATTAAGCTTAACAAGTGGCTTTTTGAGCAAAGAACCCTTCAAAACCACTGCTTTTGGATTAGCAGACTCTTCAAAAAAATGTTCAATAACCTTAATTTCAGACGATACTTGAAAAAGATCAAATAAAACCTCAACTGCTATCTCTTCGATAATCTGCTTGAGATTTTCTAAAGAAATTTGCTTACGTTTATGCAAAATAGAAACAACCAAAAAGCCCCATAATTCTGAAACTTCTTTCTCTCTAAGCTTAATTTCTTGACAATTAACAGAAGGACAATTACTTTGAATTGTACGATACAGTCTTCTCACTCTGTGCTTACTAGAAGTCGCCCAAATTAAATAACCTGATTGAAAATAAAAATTCCAATACTCATTATTTTGTGCTTCTATATACACTTTTGATATTTCTTGAGAACTAATAGCTAGATCAAATTTAGATCTAATTTCTTGTGTTCTAAACTGATTACTTGGCTCCACAACTTTAATATCTCTATCCCGCTAAATAAATCCCTAATCCTATATTAGGCGGTTGTCTTTCAAAAGAAATCAGTATATACATCGAATTGTATATTTTCTTGTCTAAAAACAGACATAAAAAACAAACATAAAACAATACATTAGAATACAAATTTCAGATTTTAAGAGGGAAAAAGAAGCTAGGTTAAGCCTAAATCGACCTTGATTCGATGAGCGCAACTGATCCCAGAAAATGCTACAGCATTTAAACCTTGACCAGGAAAAGTACTATCTCCGACACAGTAAAGTCCCGAAATAGCAGTACGATTAAAAGGCATTCCTAATAAACCTTTGAGTTGACGTTTCGGAACAGCCCCATAAGTACCGTCTTCTCTATTTAGAAACCGACGATGGGTGCGAGGAGTCCCAACTTCCATATAATCCAAACCGAGATCGAGATCAGGAAATATGGCTATTAAACGCTCGATAATTAAATCGGCAACTCGCTCCTTTTGCTCTTCATACTGTCGTGGCGTAAGATTCTGCCACTCTTCTATACTGCTAGGAGTAAAAGCATGAATAATATGATGACCTGGTGGAGCTAGCTCTGGGTCGAGCAGAGTAGGGATAGAGACGAATAGAGTTCCCAGAGAATCACGCATACTTTCCCAGGCTTCTGAGATAACATGGTGACATTCAGTCCCTACTGGGATAGTCGCTGCACTCACACCCAAATGCAGGCTAAAAAAACTGGGAGATTTTTTGTACCGATCACGCCATTTGATTTCTGTTTTGGGAATTGCTTTAGAGGGAATTAGTTTACCAAAAGTGTCCCAGCGAGTTGCATTGGAAACAATTTTTTTACTGTAAAAGACATCACCATTAGTTAGCCTGACGCCTACAGCTTTTTTATTGGCCAAAATAATCTCATTGACTCTGGCTCGATAGCGAATCTCACCTCCAAAATTACTTAGGCCTTCTGCAAGTTGAACAGCAATTTGTCCTACTCCGCCTTTGGGATAACGGACTCCACCATAGTGGCGATCACTAAAAACCATACCTGCATTAATAGCAGGGGTATGAGAAGCTGGCATCACAGACCAGCAATAACACTCTAGATCGATAAATTTTTTGAGAATGGGGTCTCTAATATACTTGCGAACTAAATCTCCTACATTTAGAGGGAGGTAGCGAGCTAGCCCCAGACAAGCACCGGGATTCTGGAAAAATACTCGAGCTAAATAACGGGGCTCTTCGAGAGAAAGTAACTCAATTTGATTTAAGTAATTAAAAATTTTTTGAAACTCATCATAGAAATTTCTGATCCCTTCAGCTTCATTAGGAAATAGCTTAATCAATTCTTGCAAATATTTCTCATATTTATAGTGAACCTTTAGATCTCTCTGTTGAGGTAAATGATAGTGAATTTGTACAGGATCGGGAATTGTCTCCAGACTAGTATTCACTTCAGCCAGAGCTTTAGTTAATAAGTTAGTTGTACCGCGATCGCCAAACCCAAAAATCATCGAAGCTCCGACATCAAAATGATAGCCTGCCCGCTCAAAGTAGCCACCACTACCACCAGGAATGGTATGACTTTCCAAAACTAAAACCTTTGCTGATTTAGCTGCAAGCTGGGTTGCAGTAACCAATCCACCAATTCCAGAGCCAATGATAATTGCGTCGTACTGTTCTAAACTACTGACCATTTAGATATATGTATAAAAAAAACAGGGGAGTCGCCTTGAATTATCTTACAAGACCTCACCTGCCGATTCCTTGAGAGGAGAACACTAATGTGAAGTATACAGATTATCAGTAAAATATGTCAATAGCTATTGAATATATTTTTCAATAGCCAAAAATTGAGTATTTAGAGAAATTGAGTTATGTTTTGGATAATAGCTACATACCTTAAGACGAATGAAAGACCAGCAAACCCAGTTGTTACTAATCTTTGGCTTGAGCACAGCTACTATTCCCTTCATAGTCGCTGTTCTTCTACTTCACAGCTTTGGATTATGGCTAAAAGAAGTTGGGATCTGGAGTGAAGAGATATTCCGCGCTGAGCAACTTCCTACACTCGACTTGTCACAGTCAAAGTAGCTACAGGCATTATGCCCGTCCATTTGTGTAAGATTATACTCTCAAAATTAGACCAAATTCCGATAAGATTAACTCTGGCATTTAAATCAAGAAGCGCTACCTTGTTTGACGAACAATACAGTGTTAGTTGCCCCTCAGGTAAACAGTTACTACCCCAGAAAGTCTAGTTACCACAATGGATCTAGATAGGAAGCTATTGTATCTGAATTCTTGATTAACTTAAGAACAAATCGTCTTGTCATTATAGTTGGAGTATTTATGAGCCCGCTGTTGCAGATGCCTTCTTCTGAAGACAATAGACTATCTGAATCCCACAAATTACTGAGCGATCGCTTACAAATGGTTGAGCGGTTGTGGGAATCGGTCTTACTGTCTGAGTATGGGCAGGAAATGGTGGATTTACTCCAAAAAATGCGACAGGTATCTTCCCCTGAGGGCCAGGCCGAAGGATTACTTCGCTCCTCTGTGCCAGAAATGATTAAGGAGCTACCAATTGAGGATGCAATTCAGGCTTCTCGCGCTTTTGCACTTTATTTTCAACTGATCAACATTGTTGAACAGCACTACGAGCAAAAAGAGCAAAAAAACTATCGTCTCCAAGACCCTAATCAGAAAAATGGCAAGGGTAATGGTGTAGCAGAAACTAATAACAAAATAGTCGCTCCTGGAATCCCTGGAACTAAAGGACTAGAAGAAGTTTGGCTCGAAAACAACGGTAGTTTTACCAAAGCAGGAACTTTTGAGTGGTTATTTCCGCATCTCCAAAAAATCAACATGCCTCCCAGGATGCTACAAAAGCTCTTAGACCGACTTGATATTCGTCTAGTCTTTACAGCTCACCCTACAGAGATTGTCCGTCATACTATCCGCAAAAAACAACGCAGAATTTCCGACATTCTGACACAGATGGATATTGCCAATAATCGTTCAGATAATGATTCTGCCATTGATGAACAGGCAATCTCAGAACTAACAGAAGAGGTCCGTCTCTGGTGGCGTACTGACGAGTTGCATCAATTCAAGCCAACTGTAATAGACGAAGTTGACTATACCCTACATTATTTTGAAGAAGTCTTATTTGATGCTCTGCCGCAACTTACCTATCGTTTGCGTCAAGCTTTAAGAAAAACTTTTCCACAACTCACTCCACCACCTGATAAATTTTGCTATTTCGGATCTTGGGTAGGTTCAGATCGTGATGGAAACCCATTTGTAACTCCCCAAGTGACCTGGGAAACAGCCTGCTATCAGAGAGGAATCGTTTTAGATAAATATGTTAATTCTGTAGAGCAGCTAAGGGAGATTCTTAGCTTATCTTTGCACTGGAGTAAGGTTCAACCAGAACTGTTAGATTCTTTAGAGCAAAACCGTCAACAGATGCCAGAGATTTACGAGCAGTTATCTCTGCGTTATCGCCAAGAACCTTACCGTCTCAAATTAGCTTACATAGTCCAAAAACTCCAAAATACCAAAGATCGCAACCATATCTTGGCAACAGGACAAGGCAAACCAAAAGAACAGCAGGTTTATCAACAGGACACAGATTTTCTAGCAGACCTCAAATTGATCAGAAGTAGTCTGGCACAAACAGGCCTTAACTGTCGCGAGTTAGACAATCTGATTTATCAAGTAGAAATTTTTGGCTTTACTTTGACTCAATTAGACTTCCGTCAAGAATCGGTAGTGCATTCCGATACAATTACCGAAATTGTGGAATATCTAGGGGTTTTAGATGTCCCCTACAATGATCTCTCCGAAACAGAGAAAGTCGCTTGGCTGACTCAAGAACTACAAACTCGTCGTCCCTTAGTTCCGAGGGAAATGCCATTTTCGGAGAAGACCAAAGAAGTTATTGCGACTTTTCGCATGTTGAAAAAACTCCAACAAGAATTTGGTCTAGGTATCTGCCAGACCTACATAATCAGCATGACTAATGATGTAAGTGACGTTCTTGAAGTCATGTTGCTATCCCAAGAAGCTGGACTCTACGATCCTGGTAGTGGGCGCACTACCCTGCGCATCGTACCTTTGTTTGAAACCGTTGACGATCTCAAACGGGCTCCTCAGGTCATGACTAACCTATTCGATTTGGAACTTTACCGAGCAGCTTTGGCGGGTGGTTATGATCGCTTGTCTGCTTTGGATAGTCAGCCCAAAGATACGATAGAAATAGATTTACCTTTACTAGCACCTCATCATCTTCAGGAGGTTATGCTTGGATATTCTGACAGCAACAAAGATTCGGGATTTTTAAGTAGTAATTGGGAAATTCACAAGGCACAGAGAGCCTTAGAAATGGTTGCGACCAAATATGGCATATCACTACGCCTATTCCACGGTCGTGGTGGCTCAGTTGGTCGTGGTGGCGGTCCTGCTTATGCAGCAATCTTGGCCCAACCCACAGATACAATCAAAGGTAAAATCAAAATCACTGAACAGGGTGAAGTCTTAGCTTCTAAGTATTCTTTACCAGATCTCGCTTTGTATCATCTAGAAACCATTACAACTGCGGTAATTCAATCTAGTTTGCTCGGTAGCGGGTTTGATCGCGTAGAACCCTGGAATGAGATTATGGAAGAGTTAGCCAGCAGTTCTCGCAAAGCTTATCGCTCCTTAATTGAACAACCTGACTTTGTTGATTTTTTCTTAGCTGTAACACCCATTGATGTTATCAGTAAGTTACAAATTGGTTCTCGTCCTTCCAAGCGTCCAGGAAAAAAAGGCAGCAATCAGAAAAAAGATATCAGCAGCCTCCGAGCAATTCCTTGGGTTTTCAGCTGGACACAAAGTCGTTTCTTGCTTCCAGCTTGGTATGGAATTGGTTCGGCTCTCCAAGGCTTTTTAGAACAAGAACCTGATAAAAATCTCGACCTATTGCGTTACTTCTACTTTAAGTGGCCTTTTTTCCGCATGGTAATTTCCAAAGTAGAAATGACCCTAGCTAAAGCAGACTTACAACTAGCACAACACTACGTCACTAAGTTAGCACCACCAGCAGACCGCGATCGCTTCGAAAAATTATTTGAGCAAATTACTCAAGAATTTAACTTAACCAAAGAAATAGTTCTCACTATTAATGGTCAACAAAAACTGCTTGATGGCGATCCAGAATTACAGCGATCAGTTCAGCTCAGAAATAAGACGATTGCACCTTTAGGCTTCTTACAAGTAGCGTTGATTGATCGTTTGCGTCAGTACAGTACTGATGATGAGCTAGCTCACTTCCGCCCCTTTAGTAAAGAAGAGTTACTCAGGGGAGCAATGCTGACAATTAATGGGATTGCTGCGGGAATGCGTAATACTGGTTGATCTTGGGTAGTTATTTACTAACTAGTAGTTAGTAGTTGTTCGCTATTTATTGTTAGTTAAGTTGATAGCTATTAGTGCATCAAGAAATAGGGAGCTGGAGCCATTGACTGAGTTCTGAAGCTAGCCATTCTAGTTCAGGATCCGTCATCTCACTATGCTCACCCAAGCTAAATTTAGTAGTCCCTGCCCAAATCAAAATATGAGGTGTTTTAGTTTGGCGATCGCCACTATTATCATAGTAAGTAGTAGCTTTCTTCAGCTCTAATCGAAGGATGTCTTTTCTAGGTGCAGGCCGAGGTTTTTGCCAATGCACCCCTAACATCTGATACCTTGTTGTGATCTTTTGTCGATCAATAGTTAATCTAGTCTTACCGAAAAGAGCAAACAAGATACAGTAAAGGAGGAAGACTCCTACCCCCAAATGGAGTAAGCCAAATGCAGCCATTATCCAACCACCTTGCCAAAAAGTAGATAATGCAATCACATACCAAACAACCATAAAGCCATCCCAAAAGATCGTAAAAAACGCAATGGGAATTAATTTCAGCGACCAACCTTCTGGCGGTAGATAAATTTCTAGATAACGATTGTTTTTAGTGAGTTTTGCCCTAGCCTTAGAGGGCTTGGCAACTGCTACTATTCCAGTTTTTAGCTGAGTTTGCTCTATCACCTTACCAGAAAGATCAGCATTGCCGAGAGCAGTCAAAGCCTCAGTTGCCGAATCAAAACGACTACTTAAACTAGGACTAGTAGCTTGTTCGAGCCACCGAGCAAACCCGGAAGAAACAGTACAATAGGATGCAAATTCGATTTTCAAGTCTGTTTCTGGCAAATCCGCAGGATGTTGTCCTGTCACAAGATAGATGATTGTCGCTCCTAAGCTATAGATATCGGAAGCTGGTCTGGATCTACCACCAAATTGTTCAGGAGGCATATAGCCATAAGTGCCGACGATAGTCAGGGTTCCTCGATCACTGCTAGCAATATTCTGGACTGAGCCAAAATCCACCAAGTAAACTTGTCCAACATTATTTCCTGAGCGATCGCCTATTAAAATGTTACTAGGCTTGATATCACGATGAATTACTCTAGGTTGTCGAGAATGAAGATATTCCAGAATATGCAAAATTTGTCTGGCTATATCTTTGACTTCAGCCTCGCTAAAAGTTCTCCCTGTCATAGTCTGTTGAGCTAGAGAGGGGGCATCAATATAACTTTGCACAAGCGCAAAGCCTTTAACTTGTGGAGTATTAACTTCAAAGTAATTCAAGTAATTAGGAATAGCGATATGATCCAGAGATTTTAGAGTTTCAGCTTCTCTTTCAAAGAGTTTGAGGTCTTGCCAACGAAAACTATCGTTAAATGTCAACAGCTTAATGACAACCAGAGTCTCTAGTTCAGTATCTCTAGCAAGAATGGTTCGTCTTCCTCCCTTACTAGCTAACTCCTGCTGAATTTGATATCTAGGAGCAAAGATATCATCGACTAAATCACTCATGTCACAACTTATCTTCAAGATTTCAATCTTTATTATTCCCAAACGGGCACAATGCCACTTATTCCTCTGAGAAGAATGCCAAGTACACTTACATGAATATACGGTTACATCTACAAAGATGTCTGGCTAGACTTAGGTGATTGCTAGCGAAAAAAAACCACACAGCACAAAGATATCTATGGATAGTAAATTCAGTATTGTCGATATAGTTTGGCAAAATTTAAGCCAATTAGTAGATGCTTCCATAGAGTTATTACCAGGTGTGATAGCAGCCTTAATAGTCGCGATGCTAACTCGTTATGCTGCTCAATTTGCCTTGCAACTTGCCGAGCGTATTAGTGAAAAAACACTGCAAAGTAAATCTTTGCAAGTACTTTTTGTGAAAGCTGCTTACGTAAGTACCTGGATACTAGGTATTTTTGTAGCTGCAATTTGTGCATTCCCAGATCTCAGTCTTAGCGACTTAGTAGCCACCCTAGGCTTAGGTTCTGTGGCAATTGGTTTTGCTTTCCAAGATATTTTCAAGAATTTTCTCTCAGGTATTTTGCTCCTGATTCAAAGGCCCTTTCGGATTGATGACCAAATTATCGTGGGTGATTACGAGGGAACTGTCGAACAAATAGATTTACGAACTACAAGAATTCGTACCTACGATGGCGAAAGAATCCTCATGCCCAACTCAGAAGTCTACACCAGTGCAGTCAGAGTCCGCACAGCATACGATCATCGCCGTACTGATTTGGCAGTAGGAGTGGATTACAATACCTCTCTGCCCGAAGCAAAAAGAATCCTTTATGATGCCATTGAAAATGTAGAAGGAGTAATAGCAAGTAAAAAACCTGAAATTGATTTAGTCGGCTTTGGCGACAGTTCGATAGATTTTATCGTTCGCTATTGGACATATTCTCGACAGCCTCAAGTGAGACAGATTCAGACGAAGGCCATTATTGCGATCAAACAAGCTCTGGATCAGGCTAATATTGGGATTCCTTATCCAATCCGCACTTTATACTTCTTCAATCAAGAAAAGTACAACGATTTCAAACCAACACCAGCCTCTCATGGAGTTAGTAATGGTAACGGTAATGGCAATGGTGATAAGGGGAGTGCTCGCCTGGTCAATTAAAAATAATCTGACTTGAATAAGCTATGATCATGCAGACTTAAACCATTTTTCCAGTGAATGCTCAGTGTTTCTCAAACAATCAGATCTTGGATTGGCTCTACCAAAAGCCATTTAAAGTCTTTTTTAGCGATCGCAGTATTAGCCTGTATTATCGCCACGCAGGCTCCTAGTTGGGCGGCAGAAAAAATTAAATTTAATTTTGGCTTGCTTAGTTTTAAAATTGAGCTTCAAGACATTGATTTTTTTGCTGAAACAGGCAGAGTACCTCCAAGACTCAATTTTTATCTCCAGAGAATTAGTGATGATAGAAGGAAGCAGCTACAAGATTTTTTGAATCAAACTTATGAGGTAAAACCCTGGACAGCTTATCGTTTCTCTCACACATCTGTAGGGGAAAAGATGCTAAATCGTATGGGCGATTTCATCCAAATACCTCAAGATATCAATGGGTTTTATGGTATCAGAGCTGCAATTCTCAAAACAGTCACTTCCTCAAATGGGAATAATCTGATCAATTTACTAAAAAACTTCCCTACAGATATTAAGCTAAATCTTCCAGAACTTCTTGACCTAGTCAAAAGAATCAATGCAACGGAAAGAGCTAGCCAAAATCTGGTATCAGCATTAGCAGAGCAGACTAATAGGCAACAAAGATCAGTAAGCAACTGGCAAAATATCAGCGTAAAGGGTTCTTTAGCAGTCAAGAAAGAAACAATTACATTCTACGACCAGCAACGCGATCGTACTTTACTCAGCGATTTTTATCTTCCAGAAACATCTGTCTCTAAAATCCCCCTCATCATCATTAGCAATGGTCTCGGAGCAAAAAGAACTCGCTTTGATGAATTAGCCAATTATTTAGCTTCTTATGGCTTTGCTGTACTCATTCCCGAACATCCTGGCAGCAACGACAAAAGACAACAAGACTTTATTAAAGGACTTCACAAAGAAAACTTTGCAGCTACAGACTACATAGAACGCCCCAGAGATATTTCTTTTTTAATAGATCAATTGACCGCAACTAACGATAAAGACTTCAATAATCAACTAGACACTAGTAATGTAGGAATTTTTGGCTATTCTATTGGTGGCACAACTGCCCTTTCTCTGGTGGGAGCCAAACTAGATTTTGCTCAGTTAACAAATGATTGTAACCAAAAGCTCGACTTGACCAATATCTCCATTCTTTACCAATGTCGAGCTTTAGAAACGAAGTCACATGAACACAGACCAGAAAAATTAATTGATAAGCGAGTTAAAGCTATTTATTTATTCGTTCCTTTCGGGAAAAGTCTATTTTCCCCTCGAAGTCTCAACCAAATCAACATACCTATGCTTTGGCAAGTAGTGGATAGCGATTTCCTAACATCCTTAACTAAAGAACAGGTACCGCTGTACAATAGCTTACAAAATAACGATCATTACTTTGTATTATCCGAAAATTTGCCTCATTCTACTGCTATTCTAGCGAAAGAGAGATCTGCTAAACAACAGAATCAAGCTGCCATCAGCAAAAAATATCAGAATATATTATCTTTGATTTTCTTCGATCAACATGTCAGTCCAAGTCCAAAATACCAAAACTATTTAAATCAGCAATTTTTAACTACCATCATGAGCTCAGAATATAAGCTCCACATAACTCAAGAATTACCAGAAAATAATGAAGAAATTGACCGATAATATTGCTGTTGTTTATGAATTAGAAATGGAAAAAGCAGTACAGAAATTCATAGGAACAACTATCAAGCAAAGAAAGAACTATCAAATCTACAGCCAGGAATATTTTCCTACAGGAGAGCTAGGGCGCTCTTTTTTAGAAAAATTAGGGGCAGAACACAAAAGCGTCCTAGTGGTTGTTTCCCCTCGTACTGAAACATCAATTGGACTAGCTGAAGAATTAAGAACTTATCAAGATCAAAATAAATTAAAAAATATTTATCCTGTTTACTTCATAGAATAAGTTTAGTTAGTAGACAATAGCCTAGCTTCATTAATCCACCTTTGTACTAACGAAGGAGAGGGTACCAAATCCCGATTTCGAGTAGTAGTTATACAGAGACGTCTCACTGTTGGGTGCAACTTATCAACTGAATTCTGAGCAAGCTGCTTTACAGAGATGATACCAGAATGTAGTAGCAATCCACAGTAACGACAACCAATACTAGGAACTCTGGATAAATCAGCTAACGCCGACCATTTTTGAATATCCTTTAGGGGCAGGTGTAATTGCTGTGCCAATCTTTGTGTATCACTAAGGGAACTCGTTCTCACAAGTAAATCCTGAGTCGTTTGAATCTCATTATTTTGTAAGAGAGTTTGTCCTTCTTGGTTAATTCCAGGCAATTTATTCAATGGCCAATAACAAGGTTGCATGTTGGTATAAAAATAATCAATAAAAAAGAATAGGCTGGAATAAATGTCTCTTCTTCCTGACCTATTCTTTTCTTTTTAAGAAGGCTTCAAATCCTCAATTAACCCCGTTTAACTATCATCACTATCCTCATTCATGCTCGACTTACGGGCAGATTTTTTGCTTGCCCCATCATTTGTCAAACCAGTCATGGCTCTGGCCGTTTGATCATCCACAATCATATTTGCATCATCACCTAAGTTTTGATAGGAGCGCAAAGCAATATCTGGGTTAACCCCAGCATCCTCTCCCATACGGAAGCCCCCAATATCACTACTATAGTTACCATAAAGTGAATTGTTCCGGAAACTTGAAGTATCGAAGTCAGAGCTTACTCTGCCTGGCTCTTCGTGGGTATTGAACCCAGTTCCAGCAGGAATTAAGCGACCAATGATAACGTTTTCTTTGAGTCCTCTCAGCCAATCTGATTTTCCTTCGATCGCAGCTTCGGTTAAAACACGAGTGGTTTCTTGGAAGGATGCGGCAGAGATAAAGCTATCAGTATTGAGAGATGCTTTAGTAATCCCTAGAAGGACAGGAGTGTACTGAGCTGGTGCACCACCAGTAATAGACATAGTCTGGTTAATATTCTCTACTTCACTGAGAGGTACTAACTCTCCAGGAAGCATAATAGTATCTCCACCATCGTCTATTTTGACTTTAGAAGTCATCTGACGCACGATTACCTCAATATGTTTATCAGAGATATCAATACCTTGACTTTGGTATACAGACTGTACCTGATCAACTAAAAATATTTGTGCCTTCTCTAAGCCAATTAGAGCGGCCTCATAACAACCTTTTTCTTCTAGATAGTAGCTAAAGAAGACTTCAAGTATCTCATGAGGATTAGCAATTCCATCAGTCAACATGTCCCCAACATCAACTCTTTGACCATCAGAGATAGCTGAATTTTGATTAGGAGCTACAGGGTAATCGCTGATTGTACCGTCATCTTCGACAACTTTGATATCAACAGTTTCCCCTTCTTCATAAACTACCTGACAAACTCCAGGACGGCGGTTGAGGACACAACCCTCCTTGGGTTTTCTGGCTTCAAGAAGTTCTTCAATCCGAGGTAAACCCTGAATAATGTCCCCTGTTTTTGCCCGCTCAAATACGAGCAAGACTAGATTATCTCCTCTTTGAACTAGGTCTCCATCATCAATATGTAGCACCGCACCAGAAGATACACGATAGGGACGAGCATTTCGCATAACTAAGGCAGTTTTGCCAGAAGTTTCTGTTATTTCAACCACCTGTCCCGATTCTTCCAACGTCAAATCAGACGCAATACTACCACCAGAGACAATTAAGTCACCTTCTTTGCAATCTAGTTGGCTTTTTGCCATGTCTAAAACATGAGTAGTGCGATCATCGTCTTGAACCACCAGAATTCGACGAATTGATTCTCCATCTTCGCGAATACCTCTAACTTCTCCAGCTGTTTCACACTTAATCTCTGTTTGAGCAATAGTTTCCCCAGAACTAATTTCTTGTCCATCAGTCACCATTACTCTGGTAGAAATATCTCCACTGTGAGGATCAGCATCCATGTCACGGCGTAGTACCAGAGACTCAATAACTACCATTTGCAGTCTTTGAAGATCTGGATTATCTGGATCGGGCTTGAGTTCGATATCAGCACTGATAGTACCAGGAATATCCAAGTCTTTAATAACTTCCATTTCTGCTACCAACTGAGTAGTTAGGAGAGATAGACCGTTAACAGATTTAACTCTTTCACCGTCCTTGTAGAATAGTTTTTGGATTGCTTTCAGCTCGATCTGTCTGCCATCTTTATCATTTAGAGATACTTGAGATGGGACATAAGCATTGTCAGATATCTGAAATTCTTTTACTGGCCGCAACAATAAAGCAACGCCTTCTGTCGTTTCAACAATCTCACCATACTTGAGTTCCTCTACAGTCACCCCAGGTAGAACATCAGTTCCAGGTTGTAAAAGTTGTCCGTCCAGAGAAGGATTAACATCATCTAGTAGATGGATATCACCAGGCTTGATAATAATCTCTCGCAGAATGTCGTTTTTCTGAACTACCTCAGCAACACCAGAAGACTGGGCAAAAACATCTTTGACCACTTCGGTTCCTGCTTCGACAAACTGTCCATCCTCTACCATCAACAAAGAAATATCTTTATTGACTTCATGGCTTTCTTCAGGAATCCAGATAATTGTTCCTCCCTTGAGTACCTCAAAGCCTTGCTTCTTAGCACCTTTACCAACTTCAATTCCTGAATACTTGATGATCCCACCTGTTTCAGTTTCATAGCGATCATCAAGTAATTCAGCAACTATTTGACCACTTTGAATCTTGGTTCCAGGGGTAGTTTTTAGCGAGAACTGACGATTGCCTTGAGTATGAATCACATACTGTTCACGACCACTATCACTTTCAACTATGACCTCTGCTTGATCTAGTTGAACCGATGCTGTGACAATCTCAATTTCTCTGCTGTTAGGTTTCATTCTCACTACACCACCGTTAACCGAAGTTAAACGAGTACGAGCCAGAACATCACCTGGTTCAACAGTATCACCATTTTTCACTGAAGGCTCTGCACCTGGCAATAGGTTGTAAACTTCCCCTGCCAAAATCCAGAGTAAGCCGGAGCGCTGGGCAACATTGGTGGTATTACCCTGACGGTCTGATTTCTCCCCTGGGTTGAGACGGTCGAATAAAACTTCTCCAGCCAAATTAGAGGTTACGTCTTTAGTTGCTCTCTCAGTAGATTTTTTCGCCGATACTTTTGCTACTTCAACTAGAAGTTGGCCTTTAGTCACCGCTTCCCCATCAGTAACATAGATCAAGGAGCCCCCAGTTAGTGGGTAGGTTATTTTCTTACCTTTCTTAGGTACCAAAACTAGGTTACCTGCAGTTTCTACCTGCTGACGCTCATCTCCATGACTTGTCCTAACTGGACGAGTACTCAGAACCTTTGCGCACTCAATTGTGGCATCTTTATATG
>CAZSEZ010000081.1:0-15782 GCA_964606015.1 uncultured bacterium | reverse complement strand
CGGGTTTCTAAGATGCGACGGATACTAGCCTCATCATCAACAACGAGAATTTTTTCTTTGTGGGTTTCCAACTTTAATCTCTACTCCTTACTTAACTTAAGTTACATAACCATTAAGTTAAATTTTGCTACCTTACTTTCTAGAATATCCTTTTCTAGTTATCTAATTAGTTAGAGTCTGCATTTATTTGGGCAATTTATCGACTTTTTTCAGATTTACTTCAGGTTTGGGATCGTTCTATATTACTTAATATTTGTATGCACTAACTGACTATATTTATGTGCTTTCTTAATATTTTTTTAGAAAAATAAAAAATGGCTAAAGCGAAACAGATATATGTGTGTAGTAACTGCGGTGCAGAATTCAATCAGTGGTTTGGACTGTGTAAAGAGTGCAACGAATTTGGCACGATCTCTGAAGAGCCATTGGCCACCAATAAAGCAGGTATCAGCAAAGGTTTTAGTCGTGGTGGCTGGCAAAATGCCGATCGCAGTAATTCAGCAGCTATTCCTGGTAAGCCTAGAGTCTCAATCAAATTTGCCGAAATTAATAACGATGAGCAAGCAAGATTCCCTTCCGGTTACGGTGAGCTGGATCGGGTTTTGGGAGGAGGCGTAGTCCCTGGTTCTTTGGTATTGATTGGGGGCGATCCAGGCATTGGTAAGTCTACTTTACTATTACAAGTAGCTAATCAATTATCCGTCCGTTTACCACGGATTCTCTATGTAACAGCGGAGGAATCAGGACAACAGGTCAAACTTAGGGCTTCTCGCTTGGGAGTAGAAGGCACTAATCAGAAAATTATCCAAAATGGTGATGGCAAAAAAGGCAATAGCAAAAATCACCAACCAAAGACCACAAAAAAGAATAATCCAGAAAATAATCTTTATGTGATGCCCGAAACCGATCTTGAAGAGATTTTGCGCGAATTAGAATCCCTCAAGCCTCAGGTAGCTGTCATTGATAGTATCCAAACTCTGCACTTTGCAGCTTTGACTTCTGCTCCAGGCTCGGTAACTCAAGTTAGGGAATGTACCTCTGCACTGATGCAAGTAGGTAAAAGAGAAAATATTACCCTCTTGATTGTTGGCCACGTTACCAAAGATGGCGCGATCGCAGGCCCTCGTGTCTTGGAGCATTTGGTAGATACAGTGCTTTATTTTGAAGGCGATCGCTTTGCTTCCCATCGATTGCTCAGATCGGTTAAAAATCGCTTTGGCGCAACCCATGAAATCGGTATCTTTGAAATGGCAGACAAAGGTTTAGTTGAAGTCGATAATCCTTCAGAGTTATTTCTCGGCAATCGCGATGAGCTCTCTCCAGGAACCTCCACAGTAGTTGCTTGTGAGGGGACAAGACCTATCCTAGTGGAGTTGCAGGCTTTGGTAAGTCCTACTAGCTATAGTTCTCCTCGTAGGTCGGCAACAGGCATCGATCACAACCGTTTGCAACAGATTTTAGCCGTTCTCGAAAAAAGGGTGGGTATTCCTCTTTCCAAATTAGATGCTTACATGGCTTCGGCTGGAGGTTTAACCGTCACCGAACCAGCAGCAGATTTAGGTATTGCCATTGCCTTGGTAGCTAGTTTTCGCGATCGCACTGTCGACCCCCGTACGGTTTTAATTGGGGAGGTGGGTTTAGGGGGACAAGTGCGTCTGGTATCCCAAATGGAACTCAGACTCAAAGAAGCCGCTAAATTAGGCTTTAAACGAGCGATTGTGCCAAAGGGTCAAAGTTTATCTAAAGATATTGGCATCGAAGTGGTTTATGTCTCCAGAGTGATCGATGCCATAATTGCAGCTATTCCTAGCGATCGCGCTGTAGCAGGAGAAGATTTCTCCTTTCTAGAAGAGGAAAATTAAGCAAGATATCATTGAAAATCGAGCAACTAACCATCAACGAGTAACAACATCAAACTTTAGCTTTCTTCTGTTTTTTCTTAGCCGTTTGTTTAGCTTTTTTCGCTGCTTGTTTAGCTGCTTTGGCTTCGGCTGCTACTTGAGCTTTTTCTTTGGCTTCAGCTTCGGCTAATTTGTCCAAATAGTAATGATAATCTCCTAAATATTCAACCAATTCCCCGTCTCTGATTTCGACAATTTTGTTGGCTACTTGAGAGATAAAAAAGCGATCGTGAGAAACAATTACGACTGCACCGTCATAATCTTTGAGAGCATCCTCTAGCATTTCTTTTGCTGGAATATCTAGGTGATTGGTAGGCTCATCGAGGATTAATAAATTTGCTGGTCTGAGCAACATTTTTGCCAAGGCTAAACGAGCCTTTTCCCCTCCAGAAAGAGCTTCTAGTTTTTTAAATACAGTTTCGTTACTAAAGAGAAATCTGCCTAGTAGAGTTCTTACTTCCTCATTTTTCCAGGTGGGTACCTCATCATGAATGGTTTCCATCACTGTTTTATTCAGGTCGAGAGCTTCTGCTTGGTTCTGCTCGAAATAACCAGGGATGACGTTGTGTTTGCCCAAAGTTGCCGAACCATCTTCTGGTGTTTCTGTACCCATGATCAAACGTAACAAGGTGGATTTTCCTGCACCATTTTGTCCTAGGATCGCAATTCGTTCGCCACGTTCGATGGTTAAGTTTGCACCCAAAAAGAGAACTTTTTCATTGTAGGTATGAGTCAGATCATCAATTACGACAACATCTTGACCGCTACGAGGAGAAGGAGGGAACTTAAATCTGAGAGTTTTAACGTCTGAAATAGGTGCGTCAACCACATCCATTTTTTGTAGCTGTTTCTCTCTACTTTTAGCTTGGGTACTACGAGTAGCACTAGCACGAAACTTATCAACAAATTCTTGCTGCTTAGCGATTTCTTTTTGTTGTCTTTCGTAGGTAGCAGACAAGGCAGCTTTATTTTCTGCTTTTTGAGCTAGATATTGAGAATAGTTTCCAGGGTAAACAGTAGATACGCCTCTTTCGGTTTCAACAATCTTGGTACAAAGACGGTCTAAAAACTCACGGTCATGAGAAACAATTACCATCGGTGTAGTTGTCCCTTTTAGATAGTTCTCCAACCATTCAATGGTTTCGAGGTCTAGATGGTTGGTCGGCTCATCGAGGAGTAGCAAATCAGGAGTCTGTAATAAGATCTTGCCTAAGCTCATCCGCATTTGCCAGCCACCACTAAAAGAGCTAACTAAGCGATCTCCGTCTTCAATTGTAAAGCCGACTTCTGGCAAGATTTTTTCAATTTGTGACTCTAAAACATATCCGTCTAGGGCTTCAAACTTACGCTGCAACTTATCGAGCTTGTTGATCAGCTTATCTAACTCGTCTGGCTCACAACTTTCCATATCATGTTGCACCTGAGTTAATTGATTTTGTATTTCATTAGCTTCGACAAAAACCGTCCAAAATTCTTCCCTAACTGTTCTTGTCGGCTCGACTTCAAATTCTTGAGTTAAGTAGGCAATCTTTAAACTAGTGGGACGGACAACCTCCCCTGAGGTGGGCTCAATTTCACCGTTGATGATCTTAAGTTGCGTAGATTTTCCCGCACCATTTACCCCTACCAAACCAACTCTCTCTCCTGGTTTGACTTCCCAAGTGACATCTTTGAGGACTTCTCCTGTAGGGTAGATTTTGCTAATGTGTTCGAGTCGCAGCATCCAGATGTCTCCTGAAGGATAAATTTTTATTGCGTTTTGTCACTGATTATTATAGGTGATTCACTCTGTAAGAGAAAGTAAGCAGCCAGCCGAATGTTGCTGTGGTTTAGGTGGATTCGCGATCGCTGTTTTCTTGATTTTCCCAAATTGGTAGATCGAGCCAATTACTTAGTTCCTGGGCTAACCAATCGACCTCCAATTCTGTTAGAGGAAAATAAGCACTTTTGCCGAGTTGGTAGCTATATTTTTTAGCCCACAACTTTAGATAGTAATTTTGTTTATTTCTGCTAGTCTTATCAATTTTTTCCAGGCGATATATCTCCTTTCGAGGACTTGGCATTGGGACTTGTCGTTTGATACCAAATAGCTCGTAAATCATGACAATCTTTTGCGAATTGATCTTGAGATAGCAAGTTCCTAAAACACCAAAAATAAATTTAAATAATCGCAAAGAAGTTATCCCAATAATCACAGCAAAAAATATATTGACTAATAGACTCAGAACCCAGACAAAATAGGAAACATCTTGAGTCTGCCTTAAAGCTGCACTTGGAAGATTGAGAAAAAACCAAGGAATAATCGGCAAGAATAAAGAAATCAAGCCTAAGCTGAGAATATTTGTATAAGTAACTTCAGAACGTAAGCCAGCAGGAGGTATTTTGACTGCGATCACTTTTTTGCTTTTATAGAGAGTAACCTTGCTATTTGTGGGTTTATTGATACTTTCTTGAAAGCGACTTTTTTGCTGAAAGTGTTGTTGATTATAAAGATGGCATTCTTGAAGTTGGGTTAGCGCTTCTTCTGCTGAGACAAAACGTTGACTGAGGCTAGGCTCGATCATTTTATTTAACCAGTTAGTCAGGCCTGGGCTCAGATTAACTAACTGCTCGAATTCAATCTTGAGATTATTTTCTGGTAAATCTGCGGGATGTTGCCCTGTAACCAAATAAACTAAAGTTGCCCCCAGACTAAATAAATCGGATGCTGGTTTGGCTCTTCCGCCAAACTGCTCTGGGGGCATATATCCATAAGTGCCGACAACTGTAATCGTGCTACTTTTTTTCGTTGCTAAATTTTGTACAGAACCAAAATCTACTAGATAGATATCACCTGTTTTGTTGCCACTACGTTCTCCAATGAGAATATTACTAGGTTTGATATCGCGATGAATGATTGGGATTGATCGAGAGTGTAAATAGATCAGAATTTCTAAAATCGCTGTAGCTAATTCTTTTACTTCTGATTCTGTAAACCCTCTACCTGCTTGAATTTGTTCCTCTAATGAGGGGGCATCAATATAAGCTTGAACTAAGGCAAATCCTTTGTAGTTATCTTCTTGAATTTCGAAGTAATCAATGTACTTAGGGATAAAACTGTGATTGATAGATTTTAGGGTTTCTGCCTCCCTTTCAAATAGCTTGAGTTCTTCCCAAGTAATGTCATTCCCAAAGGTAAGTAATTTGATCGCTACTAATTCTTCACTATTTGTGTCGCGAGCTAACAAAGTTTTGCGACCACCTTTGCTTGCTAACAAACGTTGAATTTCATATTTTTCTCCTAAGATTTCAGGGGAATTACTCTGAATCGATGTCATGGTCGTCGTAAAAATCTATTCTGGGGGCATTCTTGTTTCTAAAATGCCCATCTTTACTGAGTAAGTAGCGAAATATTAATGCAACGAGATCATTCTTCTCTAAACCATCCAATTGTCGAACAGAGTTTTGCCATAATTGATCGCGAGGTAGGAAAACATTCTTTAAGTCCAGCAGAATATGCGATCGCGCGAAGAGTAATTCACTCCACAGCTGATTTTGAATACCTGAATTTATTAGAGTTTCGTCACAACGCTATTGACTCTGCTTTGGTAGCTCTCCAGAATCAGATCCCGATTGTGACGGACGTCACGATGGTTAAGCAAGGTATAAAGACTCTAGTTAGTAAAGTATTTAATAATCCAATTATTTCGGCGATTGATTTTGCAGAAACAGCACGATCAGGTATGACGAGAACAGAGACTGGCTTACTAGAATGCTGGAAACAATATCCTCAAGCTATTTACGTTATCGGTAATGCGCCTACTGCGCTTCTGGCTCTGTGCGATTGTATAGAGCAGCAAGAAGACGAAACGCATCCTCCTCTTGTTATCGGTGCACCAGTTGGTTTTGTTTCAGTCATCGAAGCTAAAGCTAGTTTGCGAACCCTCAATATCCCTCAGATTCTCGTTCATGGGAGAAAGGGTGGCTCTCCCGTAGCAGCCGCCATAATTAACTCCTTATTGATCTTAGCAGCTCAAAATTAAATAGTAGATAAGAAAAATAAGTGTTTTCACGGAAGACTTAAAATCTTCTCACCTGTTATCATCCAGAAACCAACTCAGTCAGATTACTGATATCCAATTACTAGGGCTAACCACCTTCGGTAATATCCACAATTTGACTACAACTGCAATCGTTTGATTGAGACCATCCGAATTTTAGTCCGACCAAAAAAAAAAGAAGGAAATGCAATTACAAGCACCCTTCTTAAAGACCAACCAATAAACTGTGAAATAATTAAATCAAGTTAAGTCCGACCAAGAACAACCTTGATTCCTGCATTAGTTACCAGCTAATGCAACTGGTTTCTATTATACACGAATAATTTTTATATTTTATTTATATTTGTTTCGGCTACTTTACTTGTCTGTCAAAAGCTAATCTTATCAGAGGTTTTCGGCATTTTTTTTAGCCTACAAAGGAATTAATTCGGGAAAATTTGTTAGCAATTGATCGTCATCAAGTTCATCTCCTAATTGAGCTGGAGAAAAGTGAATCTGAACTGCTCGCAAAAGACCTTGGTAGTGCAGGTTAACCAGCGCTTTTAGACCGTACTCAAGAGATTCTACATCAGCAAGATTTGTTTCTAAATCTGGTGTTTCTCCTTCATACGCTGCAGTAATCATCACTACCAGATTATTAGAGACTGGTAAATGAAGGGCTTCTTCTTCGCTCAAGGTTTGGCTGAGATTGGGTTCGCTCAAATATCTTTGTGCCGAGTCGGTAAATAATTGCTCAACGTAGTCTCCTGCTTCTGCCTCATCCCAAAAAACATCTCCTTCATTAGCAGCAGACTGCCAATGTAAACTCATTTGCAATAGACCCTGGCTCACAGAAACCAGGCTCTCGCCTAATGCTTCCATATCTCCTTCTGCTGCCACCGCATCTCTAGCAGCTTGATTAAGTACTCCCAAAAGGGGTATGGCGTCTTTACCACTGAGATGGATGAATAGACGGCAAACTACATAACGAGTTTTTCCTGATAATCGATTCAAGCGATCGCGCAAACCAGACATGTTTAAAATTAGTTAGTTTTTATACCTTCAGATTATAAGGTTCGTAGGGATCTGGAGATAAGGAACAAAGTATCTCAAGAAATTAATTGTTTTATAGGGTCAAAAGCCATGATCTAGGAATCATCTTGGCCAAGAATCTAGTTGATTTCTGAGTGATGATCTAATTTAGACTGGTTGCTGCTTATTTTTTTTTGCCTTATCAATGTGTAGTGGGCTGATATTTTGAGCAGTATATATGAAAATTCTATTTTTACATCCTAATTTTCCCGCGCAGTTTCGCCATTTAGCCGCCAAGTTGGGACAGGATCCGAAAAATCAGGTAGTATTTGGCACCGGTCGCCAAGAAGGTAGCATCCCTGGGGTTACTAAAGTTCTTTATGGAAAATCTCGTACAGCTAGACCAGAAACTCATCATTATGTGCGACCCCTTGAAAATGCTGTTTTAGAAGGTCAAGGTGTTTATCGCCTGTCACAGAAGCTAAAAAATGAGAATTTTTTTCCCGATATTGTTTATGGTCATTCTGGCTGGGGCCCCACTCTATTTATTAAGGATATTTTTCCTAAAGCCAAGTTGCTTTGTTATTTCGAGTGGTTTTATCATGCTCATGGTTCTGATGCAGATTTCGACCCTAGCGATCCTCTTGATGAAGACGCTATTGCTAAAATTAGAATCAAAAATGCTCCGATCTTGCTCGATCTCTACAGTTGCGATCGCGGACTGTCTCCTACCAATTGGCAAAGACAACAGTTTCCTGTGGAGTTTCATTCAAAAATCAAAGCTCACCATGACGGCGTAGACATTAATTATTTCAAACCCAATCCTGGAGCTAAGTTAACTTTACCCAGAATTGATCTCAACCTTTCTGAAGCCAAGGAGATTGTCACCTATGTTGCTCGGGGAATGGAACCCTATCGTGGTTTTCCTCAGTTAATTGAGACGATTTCTATCTTGCAAAAGCAGAGACCAGAATGTCATTTTGTCATTGTCGGGAAGAATCGAGTGGCATATGGTAAACCTCTACCAGATGGTAAGACCTATAAAGATGCCATGCTAGAGAAGTTTCCTTTAGATATGGAACGAGTTCACTTTACTGGTTTGATTCCTTACGATGAATATTTGCAGGTTTTACAAGCTTCTGATGCTCATATTTATCTAACTCGTCCTTTTGTTCTTTCTTGGTCAATGCTAGAAGCAATGGCTGTAGGTTGTCTAATTGTCGGTTCTACAACCGCTCCTGTAAAAGAAGTTATCGAAGATGGGGTTAATGGCTTACTAGTTGACTTTTTCAAGCCTGAGGAAATTGCAGCCAAAGTCAATGAAGCTTTAGATAATCCTGAAGGTATGGCAAAAATCCGTACTCAAGCTAGAAAAACTATTGTGCAACGCTATGATCTCAACCGTCTACTTCCTCAACACTTGGATTGGATGATGCAGTAGAGATCTATGTAGTTGTAATGTGCATTTGAAGTCATCTGTGTTATCAGATTAATATTTTAGCTTCATGGAGTTTTGACTAATAAAAAATCAAAAAGAGAGATGAGGAATGAGCTAAATGGTTTCAGGTTTTTATCGACGAGCATATTAATTTCAGCTTCAAACTTGCTACTTTTGGCATCGGCTGGAAGGGCTTGATGAATCTGATAGAATTTATACTTTAGTAGGGAACTATTGAGCTTGTTTGGGAAGTATCAGTAAAGAGGTAACTAACGGAGGATATTTTAAGACTGTGACTTTAGCAGAAATCATTGCCAAAGGCGGAATAGCTGTTTGGCCTCTATTGGTACTCTCTGTACTAGCGATCGCGACGATTATCGAACGTATCTGGTTTTGGGCTAGCTTTGTGCTTCAGGAAAAGACCCTTTTGAAGCGAATTATGGAAGCTGCTAATCTCAATTGGGCTTTGGTTGAGAAAATTGCCGTTGAAAATAAAAACCATCCTCTGGCCCGACTCGTCTACACTCCTTTGCAATTAGGTCGTCCCAATCCAGAAATTTTTCATTTGGCACTAGAAGCTTCTGCCGATGACGAATTGGCTAAGATGCGCAAAGGAGAGAAGCTTTTAGAAGCAATTGTTGCTTTGTCTCCTCTTTTGGGTTTATTTGGGACAGTATGGGGTTTGATCAAGTCTTTGGGTTCGATTCGGATTAATGACCTTGGTACTGCTTCTACTTCTGGAGTTACCCTAGGAATTGGCGAATCGCTGATTTCTACTGCTGTTGGCTTGGTAGTTGCAATTTTTAGTTTATCTTTTTATCGATTTTTTCAAGCTCTTTGGTCGAATCGGGTACGTCTATTCCGCAAAATTGGTAGCGAACTAGAGGTTCTATATCGTCAGAAATGGACAGAAATCGATGATTTGGAACCAACACTAGGGAGCGACGATGATAAATTCAGCTTCAGTCCAGAATTATCAGTTAGTCAAGAGCCATATAGTCGAAACTCAGAGTCCAAAATCAAGATTAATCCTGCTAAAGCCAAACCTCCAAAAACGAATCTTTCTAAAACTAATCCGACAAAAAAAGCACCTAGAAAGCAGGATTCACAAAGTAAAAACTTCCCAAATTTTTCTGAGTAGTCATAGATTTTTAGCTTTTTCTCGACTTTTTCCAAGTCATATAGATGCTCTTATTTCAGAAAAGCGATAGATAACCAACTTTAAACTTATTCAAACCATCATTTATGAGTAGTGATCGCGAAGAATTAAATAACCTTGCTGATAGTAATTCTCATAGTCAGGCGCCCGATGCTGATATTGCTGTGCCAACCCGTCGCTTTCGTCTTTGGCAGGATGAAACTCAAAACAATGACTTGAGAATTGAGTTACTTCCTTTGATTGACGTTATTTTCTGCATCCTTACTTTCTTCCTGCTCGCAGCAGTTAACTTTACCCGTCAGCAAGCTATTAGTCTTAATTTGCCCCAAGCAAAAACAGGTACCCCTCAAGTAGAAGATATGCTGGTCATCACTCTTGATGATATTGGTCAGCTCTATGTCGAAAAACAATTAGTTACCCGTAATTTATTGAATGCTTATTTGGAAGAATTCAATGAGGATAATCCTAACGGTGTCATGGTTTTGTATGCAGCGAAAAACTCAACTTATCGGGAAGTTGTAGAAGTACTAGATATTTTGCGAGAGTTTGGTGGTGATCGTGTGGCATTGGCGACTGTTCCTGCGATCGGACAAAATGTTCCTACCTCTGGTAACCCTTTGCCTAGTCTTCCATCAGTTCCTGGAGTGCCTACTCCTTAGTTTCTGTCTTTTGATATAAAGTTTTTTTTGACTTCGGTGGGAAGTAATTTAGTTGTTTTTTTCTTAGATTTAGTAACAGTTATATAGCGAAAAGTTAATAATCTAAGAAGAGGTAATTATTTTGAAAAATCTTCAAATAAAATTTTTAGGTAGTGCAGTCTTTGCCCTGTCTATGTTTGCTTCATCTCTATCTCGTCCTTCGATGTAGCAAGATTTATTGGCGCAGAACACTACTGTAGAAGATGTGATTGAAAGACCAATAGAGCTGTTGAATGAGCAACTAACGGTTAGGGGGCAGTGCAGGAAAAGGCTCTGACACTTTATTTATACTTTAAGGATGAGGATCTATTTGGTTTGATTGATGATGCTAAGGCTCTTGTCGCTAATCAAGCAGGTGCAGTACTCCTAACTTGTCCCTAGGCAGATGTCGAATTACAGGTTACAGGAAGAGTAGCTAGATTAATCTTAGAAGAAATGTCTCGACTCAGTTTGAGCACAGCAGAATATAGTCAGTATGAAAATGGCGCTGTTATTATTGCTGACTCGATCGCTATTTCAGTATCTCCAGACGAATTATTTGATAATCCTGAAGCGTACTACTATAAGCCAGTTGCTATAAAGGGCGAGATAGAAAGAGTTGTCAGTCCCAATGCTTTCACGATGGAAGACGATGAACTGACAGATGAGATCTTTGGTAGTAAAGACCTTTTGGTAGTTGGTGTTGATCCAGAGCGAGTTTTAGTAGAAGACTCTGGGGTAGTCGCCACTGGTATTGTCCGTCCTCTTAGCGTGAGTAAGTTAGAGAGCTCCTATGAAGTGAAGCTAGATTCTCAGGTTAGTAGTGAGCTAGTAGCAGAATATGAGCAACCAGTGCTAATCACGAATGGAGTATATCCTCTCCAAGACTAGAAACGTAAAAGTAGTTCGATTGGCTTATAGACAGCTTGAAATTTTTGTTTGACAAATTTAAGTTTGTTCAGGCGATGGAGATATGTTGACGAGTAATCGTTGTTGAGATCTGCTCCTTGCCATCTACAGATAATGCCAAGAAAGTGCGTCGTTTTGGCTACAAATCCTATGGTTAGGAAAAGTGTTTCTATCTCCGATCTGAAGATAATTTTTGTTCTTTAATTAATTAAACATTAATGGAAAATGAGAAGATGCTGAGTTTATATTGATGTCGATAAATCTACTGAGTGCAAAGTTTTAACTAATAGCTAGTATCAACTTATACATATACATGAACATCAACTTATACACATGTATGGGTGGCAATCTAGTCATAACAATATTGCATGAATTATTTGATTTTAAGGACAAAGCTACGAACTTCTGTTTTAAGCTTGTTAAACAATTTTTATTTTTTTGGTGTGGTCGCGAGTGGATTATTGATTACTCAACCTAGTCAAGCTTTCACTATCGATTTTCGAAATCCTGCCGTCATTGACGAAAATGGAATCCGTCGAATCAATACAGATCTTGAACTTAATCCCAATCTTCTAGATGGTGCAGGACAAAGTATTGATTTGGATTTAACCGATAGTGTTGGGGCTCAGCTCTTTAGTACTTCAGTTAATACTCAAGAAGACCCGAATGGTAATATCGGCCGGCTTCTAGCCCCATTAGGACTAAATATTACAGAAACTAACGGCGGAACTATTGGTTTGTTTAATAGTGAATGTATTCCTTTGGGCGGTAGCAATCCCACAGCAGAACCAGACAATGTGGCTTGTAACGTTAGTGGCAGTCTTGGAGATCCTGATCTAGCTACTGGGGAAGTTACATTTAACGAGGGAGAGACAGATGAGCGAACAATTTCAACCGTTCCCCGAGGAAATTTGCTTATTGTAGAAGAAAATGTTGGTGACGGGACACCTGATGATGCGGTCGGGGGAAACATCCTTGTTTCTTTCGATCAAACTATTCTTGATCAAGTTCGACTACAGAGTGTCTTGATCGTTGATGATGCTCACGGTAGCATCATAGTAGATTTTGTTGACCCTAGTCTTGATAACGAAATAATCTTGTTCAACTTTAGTGCTGGACAGCAAACAATTAACGGTACTACCCTTCAGTCATTAACCACGACTGGATCTATCCTGAACCAATCTGAATTCAACCAATTTACAAGTGATCCAGAAAATATTGTTGGTGAAATTGGTGGTTTTACACAAGAAGATATTCTCAGTTTTGAAATCGATTTTGTCAGTAGTGGTGGTTTTGGTGCTTTTACATTTAATGAGTTTGCCGGTGATAACGTAGAGGTGGTGCCATTTGGATTTTCTCCAACTTTGGGTTTAGTGCTTTCTGGCGGTTTATTTGTTGGCTTAAGAAAGCGTAGACAGAAATAAAAAAAGGCGATTACTCTGTCTAGGAGCGATCGCTTTTTCTTAGGATACATTTATAGATTTGACTTTCAGATTTTTAAATCTAATTAACCCAATCAACTCGATGAGGATTTGCCACTAGCGCATAGTTACAAATTCTTCGGCAGAGCTAGGATGGATCGCAACTGTAGCATCAAACTGTTCTTTAGTTGCTCCCATTTTTACTGCGATAGCAACGCCTTGAATAATTTCTGCTGCATGGTCACCTACCATATGTGCCCCGACGACTTTACCAGTATTACTATCAACAATCAGTTTCATCAGGGTTTTAACCTGCATATCAGGCAAGGTGTAGTACATAGGACGGAACTTTGAGCGATAAATTTTTACCGCATCGCCATATTTGGCTCTAGCTTCGGCTTCGGTCATTCCTACAGTGGCAGCTTCAGGCGTGGTGAAAACAGCAGTGGGAACATTGTCATAGACCATCTGCTTGGATTGTCCACCAAAATGAGTATCTGCAAAAGCACGCCCTTCTTTGATAGCTACGGGTGTCAACTCGATTCTGGCAGTACAGTCACCTACTGCATAGATATGGCTTTCCGCAGTTTGATTATATTCATCTACGATAACTGCGCCATTGAGAGTTTCTACTTGAGTATTTTCTAAGCCCAAGTTTTCCAATCTGGGTTTTCTGCCAGTAGCAGCTAAGCTAGCCGCATCAGCAACGATAATTTCTGATTGATTATCCTTTGTAACAATTCTGATGTTCAATTCATTACTAGTTTGATCTAGGCTTAAGCGATCGCAGGTAGCATTAGTGACAACTCTAACTCCACTAGCAATCATGGCATTTTGAATTTCGTCACGAATATCCTCATCAAACCCTCTAAGAATCTTGTCTCCCCGAATTACTTGGGTTACTTCCGTACCTAGACCATTTAGAATACAAGCAAATTCCGTCCCGATATAGCCACCACCAATAATTACAATCCGTTTGGGTTGCTCTTGGAGATTGAAAATCTCACGGGAAGTAATAGCGTGCTCGATGCCTGGAATATTATCTGGTTTAACTGGTCTACCGCCAACTGCAATGAGAATTTTTTCCGCGGTTACCGTTTTATCCCCTACTTGAACGGTGTGGGAATCGATAAACTTTCCGTGTTCGCGGTAAATTTCGACTTTGGAGTTATCCAATAGTCTTTGATAAATTCCGTTGAGGCGAGTTACTTCGTTGTTAACCGCAGTAATCATTGTGTTCCAGTCAAATTCGCTTTCTCCAACTGTCCAACCATAACCAGATGCTGCTTTGAAATCTTTAGGAAAGTGAGAGGCGTAGACCATTAACTTTTTGGGGACACAACCACGGTTAACGCAGGTTCCTCCCAGGCGGTCATCTTCAGCAATGCCTACTTTTGCCCCATATTCTGCTGCTCTTCTAGCTGTGGCAACTCCTCCAGAACCAGCTCCAATAACAAATAAGTCGTAGTCGTAACTCATGATCTTTACTCGCGAAATTTAGTAGTTAGTAATCGAATAATTATTTTTGAGAATAGTTCTAATAGACAAAAAAAGGAGCGTCAAAACAACAGGTCATGTAGCAGCCTTATTTGTGCGCCCCAATCTGCATTAAAAAGTTGAAATATTAGGTAGAAACTCTATTTTCCACCGTAGTAAAAAGCAATCTCTTTGTCCTTTAGTGGAGGAAATTCAGCATCCAACAACAGTTGATTTAGCTCTGCTTGAGGTAAATGTTTGGCACCAATCCGAACAATCCGAGAACGCATTGTATTGGTTACGCCACTTCTTTGCCTGCCTGCTTCAAAACCCATAACTTTGTTATAAAGTTCGAGTTTATCCGCAGGTATTGGAGAGCCATCAAGGTCTAACCCCTGAGCAATAGCTTTATCTACAGCATCTGCGCCTTTAGTATCAGTCATTTTTAAGTTAATTTTGTAGGATGAGCAATGCCCACCTTACAATTAAACGGTGATCCGAACAATCCACTTAACTTTCGTGGATATGGGCTTCTAGGAACCAGAGGCGCATATCAATAGTACGAGAAATTTCTGTGTACATGTCTGCTGTATCTGAGTCTCCCCAACTGTCAGTAGTCGCGATCGCTTCTCGGACATGTTGGCCATAAGCGGCAAAACGCTCTGCTAAGGCAGTGACATGTTCTGCGCCAGAAACTGCGCCTAAATCGTATTCAGGTAAAACAGAATTAGCCGCTGCAATTCGAGCTGTGCCCATTGCAACACCACCTAAAGCGGTAGTCCTTTCTGCCACCAGATCAACGTAGCCCTCTAGTTCGGTTGCCATCGTGTCAAATAACTCATGTAGTTGCAGAAAGTTCATTCCTTTAACATTCCAATGAGCCTGTTTAGTTTGGGTTTTGAGATCCAAAGTTGCAGCTAAAGTTTGATTCAAGAGCTCTGTTACTTTCTCTCTTACTTCTTGCGCAAGATCGATTCGAGTACTATAGAGTTTTGATTTTGCTGTTGTTGCGACCATAATCGTTATTCTCCTTTCCAAGTAACTTTATTGTCGGCTGGATTAGTAGCTCAAACTTCAAGATGACCTTATTACTTAAGAATTCGGTTAGCCCAAAGCAATGTCTAAAAACATCATGGCAACAAATCCAGTCATAATTCCCAATGTTCCCTCTTGAGTTATGCTCTCTCTGTCTATCTCAGGAATGATTTCATCGACGATGACAAACAATATAGCTCCTGCGGCTGCAGCCATTCCCCAAGGTAAAAACGCTTTGCCGAATGTAGCAACACTTGCTCCTACTAAACCGCCAACTGGTTCAACTAATCCTGTAAGTAGGGATACTCCAAAAGCATAGGTTAGAGAGTAATTTAGCTCTCTCAATGCTAAGGCCACTACCAAACCTTCAGGCATATTTTGTAAAGCAATCCCTAAAGCTAGAGGAAAACCTTCTCCGTGGCCAAAGCTAACACCAACAGCCAATCCTTCAGGAAAATTGTGAATCGTAATAGCTAGAACAAATAGCCAAAGACGTTGAAAATTTTCAGTAACCCTACCTTCCTGACCTTGGTTAAAATGCTCGTGAGGAAAATAGTTATGAATCAACCATAGTAAGCTAGCACCGAGCGTAATTCCCACACTCATCATTAAAGCTGAACTTTGTTGCGAATAGCCTAGTGCAGCTGCTGAATCTTGAGCAGGGATAATCAGAGAAAAGGTTGTCGCTGCTAACATTACCCCTCCGCCAAAACCT
>CAZSEZ010000080.1:0-15785 GCA_964606015.1 uncultured bacterium | reverse complement strand
CATAGATTACCAACCGACATACACCCAGATTAAAGACCAACCCATAGGAGATAAAATTATGAAACAAGCTAAAATTGTCTCTACTTTAACCAAAACTAGCCTACTTACAGCTCTAGTAACCCTTTCTGGGAGTAGCAGCGTCAGCGCACTTCCTTCTTTGACAGAAGCTTATAATCTACTAAACCAACCACTAAGTGGACAAATTCTGGCTCAAAATCGCAACAGCAGACCCAGAGAAGTCATCATCAATACAGAACCAGGTACGGTTAATCCTGGCGATCGCTCTAATTCTACAACTCGTACCAGAACAACAACTACTACGACCACGACAAACCGTGGCAACCGAGATTTCAATACAAGATTTACCTGTGATTTTGTAAACGGTGAATACACAGTCATGTATCACCCCGAAACTCAGGGCAGTCGTTCTTTTCCTTGGGCAATTCCTAGTGCCTTGGGTGGAGGCTGGACTCCTGAGCGACGTTGTAACGAAATCACCGCCCGTTTAGAAGCCTACCGACTTGATGGTTTATTGGAGATGTCAACAGGCATCGAAAATGGTTATGATACGGTGTGTGTAACTACTCAGATCGATCCCACTGATTGTCGCATTGTGCTAACTGTGCCCCCAGGACAAGACCCACAAATTACTAGAGATCTAGTATTTGAAAATCTGCTTGTGGCTGATGATGGTGGAGCAACTCAAGGGGTTTATACCTTTGGCGATAATGGTAGTGCAGACATTTTGAATGATATTGGCAACGTACTAGGAGTTAGCAGACCTACCCGTTCCCCCGATAAAATAGATCTCAGACCTTTCCTCGATCCAGCTGATGGAGGAACTGGAACCCAGCTCAAATCTCGCCAAAACAAGCGCCCAAGTAGCGGCCGCAAACCTAGCATTTTTAATCTTTTCTAATTTCTCCTAAATGTCCAAATCTAGCTTAGGCACACGCTTATTCATTTCACATCTATTAGCAACAGTTGTGGGTCTAGGCTCCTTTGCTTTGGCAGCCAAGTTTTCTTCGCCAAAGATGTTTGTTCTGCGTTTGGAACAATTAGAAAAAAGAGGTTTATTTACTGTACGCTCGGCACGAACCTATCTCGTCGAAGGCTTTAATAATGCCTGGAATTTTGGAGCTTTGTGGTCCTTAGCGGTGGGAGCTACCGCAGCAGGGGGAATTAGCTATGCAGCCTCCAAAAGGATTATGAAACCCCTAAAACAAATGAAGCAAACAGTGCAGCAGTTTGCAGCAGGGGACCTCAACGAGAGGATGTCCGAAAGCGAAATCCCAGAACTCAATCAACTAGGGGTCAGCTTTAACTCCATGGCAAGTAGTCTAGGAGATGTGGAACAGAGACGACGGGATTTGATTAGCGATCTTACCCACGAATTGCGAACTCCTCTTACCGTAGTCAGAGGATACCTTGAAGAATTAGCTGATGGGAGAATCGAAGGTAGTCCCGAACTTTATCTAAGGCTGGTTAGAGAAACCAAACGTCTCGAAAGATTAATCAGTGACCTACAACAACTGTCCCAAGCCGAAGCGGGATATCTTTCAATTAATCTCCAGAAAGTAGATTTGCTACCTTTGCTCGAATCTTTAATCGAAAGGTTTCGCGACCAACTCCTCGAAGAAGGCCCTACCATTGGACTCCACCACAGCAAAAATTTGGTACCCGTTTTAGCCGATCGCGATCGCACAGAACAGATTTTAGTTAATCTGTTGGGTAATGCAGTTCGTTACACACCTACTGGCTCGATCTTGGTAACAGCAAGCAAAACCAACAGCCAAATTTGGGTCGAAATTACCGACACTGGGGTTGGTATTGCAGAAGCCGATTTACCCTATGTATTCGAACGTTTTTGGCGAGCAGATCGCTCTCGTGCCAGCCATTCTGGAGGAACAGGAATTGGTTTGGCAATTGTCCGAAGACTTGTAGAGTTACAAGGAGGCACCATCGAAGTAACTAGTACTTTAGGCAAGGGAACAACTTTTCGCTTTTGTCTGCCGATTGCTTAAAAATCAAAAATCTCCTTCAGCAACCTGAAACACCGTCAAACCCAAACCACGCCACATATCAACAACTTGTTGACGGTCGTCCAGGATAAAAGAAATATTATAGCGATCGCAAATAAAGTTACGATAAATCTCTTCTTTGACAACGGAGTCTTTCCTCATATCACCCGCTCGGCGCAGATAAATATGCTGATACTGAACGCCATATTTTTGGAGCCATTGCTCAGTCTTGGCTTGACCATCATCAGTTCGACCAGAAACCACAATGATCGTGGTGCTAGCTTGCCATTTAAGAACAGTTTCTAAGACTGGCTTATTAGGCAGATCTAAATCACAACGAGATACATCATAAGGACTACGATCTCCCATAATCGCAAGAGTCCCATCCATATCAACAATAATCGCTTCGGGTAATTCAGGATTATAAGCAATAGCTGGATTGGCTTCCTGAAGATGCTGACGGTACATCCGCATAATTACATCCTTACCCACAGAGTTAGGACGTTTGAGATCTCTCTGGATACATTCTTCAACTGACACTTTCAAAAAATGTCGATCCACTTCTATCTGGGCTTTACCTTTGACCAACTCTTTGATGCGATCAATATTTTTGCCAAAGTTGGTATCGTCAACGATTATGTGTTTTCCCGACTCTAAAGCTTCTAAGATAATGCGATCGCGAATTCCTAAAATAAATTTTTCATTGTTCTTTGTCCAATAAGAAGCATGACACATCTCTCGGAGCAAATCTTTATTGGTTCTAACCCATTTTCCTGGTTCTCTGAGTAAGATTTCTCGGGCAAAAGAAGATTTTCCCGATGCAGGTAATCCCTGTAAAATAAGTACTTTTTTCATTTTTTATCTAATTAGATATTGTTCCCCTCCTTGCAGAAGTGGTCAGAGTCTATAGCTCAAAAATCCGTCAAAAAAAGTCTGACCAAGAGGGGTTGGGCAAAATTAAATAATCAAGGATAATTCATCCATTTCAGCTAGTTTGAGCAGTGATTCTATTTTCGGAAGAGAAGTATTTTGCAACGACTCTCTAACACTGACTGCTTTGCCACCTCGAATCGCAAACAAAGTCCCAGAATAGGGTAAATGTTTAACAGCCAAAGCAAATTCTTTTTGGGTTGCTAGCTGTTTGTACTGCTGGTAAGTTTCAACAATTTCCACCACTAAAGCATCATAACGAGCTTGCAATTCTTGATATAAGGGCAAATATTCGGGGAAATAGGTTAAAAATTCTGAGCCTTCATTGTTAATGATCACTTCTAGGATTTTGCGAGTTGTCATTGCCGATTTCACATGGGAAAGCCGAACATATTCCAAAGATTTAATTTTGATCCGCTGAAAATTGCAATCGCAAACAATATAACCTTCCCCCTGAAGAGGATCTAGATTTTCTGTGGCAGTAACAATCTGAGATAAATCAGCAAAAGGAGCTGTTTTCACAACTTGCCAACTGTACTTACCCTGCCAATCTAGAGGGTTGGCTTCTGTCAGGGTTTGGGTATTTCTCACGCCGTGCAAGACCAATTTGCTCTCAGGTTGGCGCACCACAATGCGGTTATAGGGAGTCATCAACTCAAACATAAAACAATAATCAGTTTCCTTGGGTAACTCATAATCAAGTTGCTCCCATACTTGCCAAAAAAGTTGCTGAAAACTGTATTTTGCCGTGTTAACTTGACCACTGCCATCAGCAGTACCACTAGACTGAACCCGCCATTGACCTTGATAGAAAAATAGCGTCATCAAACTACCATCGAGCTTTTCGTAAACTACAGCCTCATCCCAATTTATCTGGGCTGCACTACTCTCTCCATGATTAAAAAACTTGTCATAAGGATAAGAAACTATTGCCCAATCCTGTTCTTCATCGAGGATAACCCCCCGACATTGCTGAACAATTAATTTTTCTAAAGGAGATTCTAGTTGTGAATATTTGAGGCAGACTAAGTTAGGAAATTCTTGGTGACGATTGACCTTAATTTTGAACTCTGTCTGTAAACTAGCTAATCCTCGTTCTCTTAAATACTGTTGCAATTCCATAGCTGATATATCTTTTCTCTTGACATCTCACAAACTTCTCAGCCTTGTTGGGTAATTCACTGAGAAGCTAGCTTTGGCAGTATAACATTTTTGTATTATTTTAGTTTTTGAGATCAAATCTGTGGCGATCGCGAAAAAACGACAAAAAACAAAATAAATACACCCCATCCCAAATCTGTATGACAGAGAAAGGATGTTCCCAAAAAAATAAGCGTAGTCAATCGCTTGAAACTACGCTCTGAAATCTAAGTTAAAAGATAACTACTAATTACTAACCAGTAACCATCTTGATCCCACCTGACGGGACTAACTACTAACTAAACGTTTCTTCAAGGATTCTGCACGACGCTTAGCAGTTTTATTCTCTGGTTCATATTTAAGAGCTTCATCGTAAGCTTCTACTGCTTGAGTGACCAACTGTTTCTTTTCGTAGACATTACCTAGATTATTTAGAGCCACAACATACTCAGGATAAACTTTTAGCGCATCCTTATATTTACGAATCGCAATGTCGTATTGTTCCTGAGCAAAATAGGCGAACCCCATTGCGTTGTGGATTAAAGCTTGATTCTCTGCTGGCAGATCTTTCTCCACTTTCAGAGCTTTTTCAAAAAGGTTTATCGATTGGACAAATAGCTTTTTATCTAGATAAAGACTACCTAGTTGATAATAATCTTCGGCTGTACCTTTGGAGCCTTTAAGTTTCTTTTGTAACTTAGAAAAAGTATTTTCACTAATACGAGTTTGAATAACTTCTTTGAGAACAAACACCGCAGCAAAAATCAAAATTACCAGCAAGGTAGCAATATAAACTATGGGTAAATTCTCATTCATAACAAATAATAAAAAGTAATTTTTATGATGGTTTTAAATATTCGGTTAGCCTTTAGTTAGGTAATCCCCAATATTCAATCCTCTCTTGCAACCAACCAGATTGGCGCATCCGAGAGATCGCTCTATCCACCGCTAGTTGCAAATCCTGATGCTGTAGACCCCTCGGCATGACAACACACAATGCAGAACCCGATAATCTCTCTGATAGTAGCTGGTACTGAGGATATTCCTGGATCCAACCAGTCAACACAGAGATGTCTGCTGCGAAAGCTCTTACTTGTCCACTCTCTAATAATTCCAGAGCAGCAGTATAAGAATCCACGCCAACCAATTGGGCATCTGGCAAACGATCGCGAACTACGGCAATAGTTGTCGAATCATATAGTACCGCGATTTTGCTCTTACTTAACCCCTTAGCGTTAGCAACTGTAACATCTTTGGTAATGATGCCAGTCCCGTCTAGATAGTAATGAGGACTCAAATCAACAATACGTCGGCGTGAATCTGTAGCAGAAACTCTTGCGATCGCAATATCTACTTGCTCTTCAATTACTGCTTTGAGTCGATCTCTATTGCTAACCGCCTGAAACTCGATTGCTGATTCATCCCCTAAGATTTCTGCTGCTAGACGACGAGCAATATCAATTTCTAACCCTGCTAAATCTCCTGACTCATTGATAAAGCCCAAGGGACGAGTATTATCTTTTACCCCAACGATTAGCTTTCCTCTTTCTTGAATTTCTGAAAGCTCTGCTGCCAAGATCGCTGAGTGTGATATCAAAATGCTAGAGAAAACCAAACCCAAACCAACAACTAATTGAGAAAATTTCACGAGCTAATTAACTAATTTATATTGGCTAAAAAACCTTTCAAGTCTGAAGGACGAAGAATAATAACCCTTGTTTCAGCTTGCTGTAACTCCAGTTTAGACAATATCTTGGCTCGACGTTGTTTATTAAAGTGCCATACGTAGAGAAAAAAATCCCAATTTAACCGTTCTGGACAGCCCTCTGCCATATCTGGCCTGACTTGACCTCTGTATTGCCAGTATCGTTTCAGAATCCGCCAGAGACAGAGATAACGAGGAAAATCCAAATAAATAATCATATCGGCGACAGCGATCCTCAAATCGATAGTAGCTGTGTAGTTCCCATCAATAATCCAACGCTCACCTTGCAGTAGAGACTCTTGTTTGACCCACCACTCTTTAGCCTCACTTTCAACCCATCCTGCTTGCCAAAAATAAGCATCTAGATGAATTGTGGGTAAGCCTAATTTATTGCCTAGTTGTCTTGCTAGAGTAGACTTCCCCGAACCGCAACAGCCCAGAATCACAACTTTATGCATGACAAGTTACCTCTGAAAACAGCAAAACTCGGCTGAAACTAGCTCAAACCGAGTTCACCAAGGATGATATTCATCGTAACTGTATATCTTGTCCAGTTAGCAAGAACTAACTACATACCCTAAAGGATTTTCTCCGGTTGCGAAGCTATATCCTCCAGGATTAATCAGTTTCTAATCTGCTGCTTTAGCAACTTCAACAACTTTAGCAAAAGCACCAGGGTCAAGCATTGCTAGGTTAGCCAACATCTTACGGTTTAGACCAACATTAGCTTTTTTGAGCTTACCAGTTAGTTGGCTGTAGCTTAGGCCATGCTGACGAGAAGCAGCGTTGATTCTGGTGATCCAAAGACGACGGAAATCACGTTTACGCTTACGGCGATCGCGATAAGCATTACGTAAGGCTTTCATTACCTGCTGGTTAGCGGTACGAAATAGTTTGGAATGAGAACCACGGAAGCCTTTAGCTAACTTAAGGATCTTTTTACGACGTTTACGGGCGACGTTCCCTCTCTTTACTCTAGGCATAATTTATGTAGATGATCTTGAATTTAGATAAGTTTGAATAGAATGTGCAAACTAATATAGGTATCTATGCGTAAGGCATCATACGGCGGACTCTTAGCTCATCAGTTTCATGAACTACAGCCATGTTGGAAAGACGGCGACGAGTACGTTCTTTGCTTTTGCGCTCTAAAAGGTGATTTCTGAACGCTTTGCGACGCATAATTTTCTTGCCACTGCCAGTGAAGCGAAAACGCTTGGCAGCAGACTTCTTGGTTTTTAACTTGGGCATGAAATACTTTTAATTCGACACAATTTATCATTGTATCGCTATTTTGTCACTACGCAAAATTATTATGACGGTTATCCTTCTAGCCAGTTTAGCAGTTTATGTCGCGTGGAATTTAGGAGCAAATGATGTTGCTAACTCCATGGGAACTTCTGTAGGTTCAAAAGCAATTACGCTCACTCAAGCAATTATCATCGCTGGTGTTTTGGAGTTTGCGGGGGCAGTAATCTTTGGCAGAGAAGTTTCTTCTACTATCGCCAGTAAGGTAGTGAATCCCAGTTTATTTAGTTCTCAGCCTCACTTATTTGTCCTTGGGATGATCGCGGTGCTAATTTCCTGTGGTTTATGGCTCCAGATTGCGACTTCTTTTGGTTTACCGGTGGCTTCTTCTCATGCAGTAGTTGGTGCGATCACTGGATTTAGCTGGCTAGCCAAAGGCCAAGATGCAGTTGCTTGGGGCAATATTAGCGCGATCGCTTTGGGCTGGATCGGCACTCCTGGATTGAGTGCAATCGTCGCAATCGGTATTTACTCCATACTGGCACGATCTCTTTTTAGTAAGGCATCTATCGATAGCCTAAAAGAATGGATACCTTGGATTAGTATCGGGTTAGTAGCTATCTTCGGCACGATTGTGTTCCCGCAGTTTTGGCGGTTTAGTTTATTCAGAAATTTAGATATACCTAATCACGATTTATCTTTGGCTTTGGGCGGAGTTAGTGCACTTGCGCTATCCCTTTATGGTTGGCGACAAATAGACAGAGTCAAAACAGATCAACAGGTTTTAGAACCAGTAATGGCAAAGTTCCAGGTGGTAAGTTCTTGCTTTGTAGCGTTTGCTCATGGCTCTAATGATGTGGGTAACGCGATCGCGCCTTTAGCTGCCATTGTTTATGTTTATGCCAGTGGCACAATTCCAATTGGGGAGATTCCCATTCCAACTTGGATCTTGATTTTGGGAGGTTTAGGGATTGTTTTAGGTCTGGCAATTCAGGGCAAAAATGTCATCGCTACGGTGGGAGAAAACATTATTTCCTTGGTTCCTAGCACTGGTTTTTGTGCCGAACTTGCTACGGCCAGTACTATTTTACTGGCTTCACGTTTGGGTTTGCCTGTTTCTACTTCTCATACTTTAGTAGGGAGTATTGTCGGGATTGGTCTATGGCAAAATCGCAATTCTGTTGAGTGGAGTACAATTCGGTCGATTATTTTAGCTTGGGTGGTTACCTTACCTGCAGCGGCAATTTTAGGGGCAGCGATTTTTTGGTGTTTAGAGATAATCTCTTTCCATTGATGACGGAAAACTTGTCAAATTTAGGAGTGAAACTTATCTCAAAACTTGAAGTTTAGACTAACTAAAGAATTGAGATAGACTCTGTGACGAAGAAAAAAATATGCATAGATAAATTAGCCATTGTTTCAGCCTCAACTGCAATCACTAAATCAGTTTCTTCCAGATAAACTAAATCTCCTATTGCTGTTCGCTCAGTTGAACTGGCAAGTCTAAACTTTGGATGACTAAATTCGGTTGGACATGACAAATAGTTAACATCCAAAAACTCTAAAAATGGTCTGGCAGAATAATAAGACCTACCAGTCGAAATAACTAATTTCCAGCCGTCATACGATGTGATGAAACAATCCCAGGAGCATAAACGATTAATTTCTTCAAAAATCTCATCCATAGCTCACGGAAAAAAACAAATTTGTTAAGTTGACCAACTCAAAATTCCTTTCCTAAAACCAAAACCCAATAGTGGTTGTAAGTAGTATCAGAAGCATCGAGAACGTAGCCAATACCTGCTTCAGTAAAGTCTGAACCCAACATATTATCTTTGTGTCCAGGACTATTCATCCACTGCCTAAATACTTTTTCGGGAGTTCTCTTACCCGCAGCAACATTCTCGCCGACCGAACTGTAGTCATAGCCAATAGCCAAGACACGATCCGCCACGGTCGAACCATCCGAACCAGTGTGGCTAAAAAAATTGTTAGCAGTCAAATCTTGAACGTGTTTTTGAGCTGCTAAGGCTAGATCATCTGAAAATTCGAGTGAGGCAAGACCCCTTTCTCTTCTGACATTGTTGATTGATTCGAGAAGTTCTTGACGATAATCTTCGTAGTTTGCTTTTTGATTACTTTTCTGTTGCAACTCAAAAGTTGAGGGAGGATTAAGGCGATCACGATCAACTATCTCAATCGCGCTAGTAGAGTCTATACTCAACAACGAAGTACCTACAACTATTGTCGTAATCAATTGCCTTAACATAAGTGTACCTTCCAAGTAATACTTTGTATTATAAAAGCAGCTCTTATGAATACAATCTCCTTAATAAAATCTACATCTGGATAAAAAGGTTCTATGAACAAACAAAACTGGAATGCCGAAAAATATCAAACCGAGGCTGCATATGTGGCTCAGTTAGGTAGTCCTGTCGTAGAGCTACTAAACCCTCAAGTAGCAGAAAAAATTCTCGATCTTGGCTGCGGTGATGGCACATTAACCAAGCAAATAGCTGACTTGGGTTGTCAGATTGTGGGAGTTGATAGTAGTCCTGAAATGATTACTCTAGCTGAACAAAAGGGTCTACAGGCAAAAGTACTAGCAGCAGAAGCAGTGAATCATAACCAAGAATTTGATGCTATTTTTAGTAATGCGGTCTTGCACTGGGTTAGTGATATCGAGCTTGCGACCAGTAATGTCTATCGCGCACTCAAACCTGGTGGCAGATTTGTAGGGGAGTTTGGCGGACAGGGAAACATTCAAACTCTAACAAGTGCAATTTCTGATGTGTTTTCCGAGCACCCTCAATGGGGAGAGTTTCATAACCCATGGTACTTTCCCTCTATTAGTCAGTTCAGCAAAGTTTTAGATGAGGCTGGTTTTACAGTGATGTATGTGGAATTAATTCCTCGTCCAACGCCTCTAAAAAGTGGGGTGGATTCTTGGTTAGCTATTTTTGCAGAAGGTATCACACGCAATCTTGATTCAACTCAGAAACAACTTTTCCGCGAACTAGTGACCAGCAAGCTGAAGCCAGTCCTGTATTCCGAAACAAATGGTTGGGTTGCCGACTATGTAAGGATTAGGTTCAAAGCTATTAAAAAAGCATAGTCAATTTCTATAGGCTTTAGCTGAAGCAGAAATCCAAACCGAAGCAGCAGTAATAAAAGGCAGCAGAATAAAGATTCCCCCAGAGGTTAGCGGATGTTCACGAACTGTCGCGAACGCACTCATCGCAGCAATTCCTAGACCACAGTAGACCAGTCCCGCTAGAGGAATTCCCAATACTAAGAAAATAAATTTACGGTCTTTATCCATTAGCTAGTTTGAACCTCTGCAACTAGTCTTGTAATATATAGAAATACGATAGAAATTTATTTTTGGCTCAGAATTAATTATCTAAACTTCATTTTTATGCAGATCTGTGTGAATATATGTAAAGTTTAAGCAATCTTTCATATATTTTAGGTGGATACACAGAGGCGGATTAATGGTTAGGGGTGTATTTCTCGGTGCGCTTGGAGTTTTGTTACTACCAGTTTGGGCAAAAGTAATCTCTTCTAGTTCTTTCGCCGCCAACGGACAAACAGCTTCTTACATTCAAAACTCTCAAGTTGACACTCTCGATAATTCTGAAGAGTTATCCCCAAGCTTGCCAGGATCAGTAGAGAAGCGTTTTAATGCGATCGCCAAAGCTGTTTCTCAGTCAAATCCGCAAGAACTTCTAACAGCAATTTTTCCTCAACCAGAATTAGAAACCTTATTAAGTTATTCACCTCAGCCACAGACTAGCCAATCAACGCCACAAGAAGAAAGGCCGGTCAAAATTGAGCAACAACCGACAAGTATCAGCAATCAGCAACTACCACAATTCAGTCGCGATCAACTTTTCCCCAAAACAGCCAATTCCAGTAACTTAAAGTTTGCTCATCCTGCACCTGCAACAGAAAGAGTAGCAAGTGTATTCGGATGGAGGGTTCGTCCTTTTAGCCGGCGCTGGCAAATGCACAATGGAATTGATTATGGTGCCCCTTTAGGATCAACTGTAGTAGCAGCAGAAGATGGAATAGTCACGAAAGTAGTCTCTGGATGTTTAGATTTTCGTCAACGTTGGTGTGGTAGCCAATATGGAAATTGGGTGCAAGTAGACCACGGGAATGGGGTTGTTACCACCTACGCTCACTTACTCAATGGCTCGATCAATGTCAAAGAGGGAAACAGAGTCTGGCAAAATCAAACAATTGCTAAGGTTGGTAGTTCAGGTTGGTCGACAGGAGCCCATCTAGACTTTCGAGTCGAAATCAAAGGTCATTACAAGGACCCCGCCCTCTACGTAAGAAATAACTAGAGAAAATAAATGCTATAAAGTGCGGGTTACTAGTCGCAGGATACATGTACATAACTAAATGAAGCTGCAAAACATTGCCAATCGCTTTACTGTTGTCTGCTTAATTGCGACTATTTTGCTAGGAATTGGCTTGCGCTTTAGCAATCTCGAAAGCAAGGTTTATTGGATCGATGAAGTACACACTTCACTAAGGGCAGCAGGATATAGTAGAGCTGAGTTTGTTAAGTTTGCTCCTCGTGGTGAGATTGTTCCCATTGCAGAGTTACAAAAGTTTCAGCAATTAACTCCAGACAGAGGCCTGTGGGCAGCCACCAAAGCAATTAGCTCCTCAGAGCATTCTCCTCTTTATTACGCCTTAGCCAGAGTAGGCATGGAATTATTTGGCAGTTCACCCACCGTTACTAGAGGCGTAGCTGCGGTTTTAGGGCTGTTGGTTTTACCTGCGGTCTATTGGTTAGCACAAGAGCTTTTTAGTAGTAGTTTTATTTCCTTGACTGTTACAGCTCTGGTTGCGAGTTCTCCTTTACAAATACTATATTCTCAAGAAGCCAGAGAATATAGTCTACTGGCTATGACTGTTGCTCTGGCTTCAGCAGTATTTTGGCGCATGAGCCGAGACAAAGACTTTGCTTGGTGGTGGTATGGTATCGTGATCGCACTAGGTTTCTACACTCATCCATTATTCTTGTTAGTGCTGATAGCTCATGGGTTTTATAGCTTAGTTATTAGCAGTTTTAGTTGGAACACTCTACTCAAAAAATATAGCTGGGCAACGGGGCTAGGCATTGCTTTATTTATGCCTTGGGTGTTGGTGTTTATTTTCAATGAAGACGGTGTTGGACAATGGATCGAGCGCGATTTACCCTTAAGTTTTTGGTTACAACGTTGGTTTCTAAACATTAGTACGACATTTTTTGACTGGCAGACTCTATTTCCCGAGCGTTTATTTGATGTAGAAAGAGTAATGGACTTTGCTTTACCTTGGGGAGCAATAGTAGCAGGGATAATCCCACTTTTGTTGTTACTACTCTATAGTGCTTATTTTCTACTGCGCTACGAAGACTTTTCTCAAAGTTTTTTCTTGCTGACTATCATAGGTGCCACGGCACTCGGTCTAGCTTTACCAGACTTAATTTGGGGAGGACAACGTTCGACTGTTGCCAGGTACATTATTGCTGTTCCTCTGACCATCCAGGTTATTGTCGGTTATTGTTTAGCTGCCAATATTGCAGCTAGCCGTAATATTATGAAGCAGCTATGGCGATTTATTTTGCTGTTTTTGCTTACTATCAGCTTGCTTTGCTCTTGGAAAATGGTGCAAGCTCCCACCTGGTGGAACAAATACAGCAGTTATTACAATGCCCAAGTAGCAGAAATTATTAACCAAGCACCCCAACCCCTAATAATTAGTAATGCCAAAAGAATTAGCCGTTCCACTTCTTTGAGCTACCAAATAAAAGACGATGCTAAATTTTTATTGCTAGACAAGCAAGATGTATTACCCGATCTTCCCCTTGACTACAGTGTATTCCTATTTCGCCCTTACCCAGAATTTCTGCAACGACAAATAGATAGTGGGCTACAAATAAAACCAGTATTTCCCCAGGGACATCTCTACAAACTAGTAAATTAATTACTCGCAATTAACCATCAAAAATTAGCAATCCACAAAAATAATGAGCCAAGACAAACTATTATCTGCCCAGAATCTTAGCAAGAGCTTCGGTGGAATTAAAGCTGTTCGAGATGCCAGCATTTATGTCGAACGAGGCAGTATTACTGGTTTGATTGGCCCTAATGGCGCGGGTAAAACTACCTTATTTAATTTACTTTCCAACTTTATTAGACCTGATCGCGGAGATGTCGTCTTTGCAGGACAGACTATTAGCAAGCTTCAACCTCATCAAATTGCTCAATTAGGTTTTATCCGAACTTTTCAGGTAGCTAGAGTCTTATCTCGTCTTTCTGTACTCGAAAACATGCTATTAGCTAAACCCAAGCAAACAGGAGAAAACTTTTGGCGAGTCTGGCTCCAACAACCCCAACTACGCAAAGAAGAAAAAGCCAACAAAGAAAAAGCGATGCAAATTCTCGAATCTGTGGGATTAGCAGCCAAAGCTCACGATTATGCAGGAGCCCTTTCTGGAGGACAACGTAAGCTCCTAGAGATGGCGCGAACTCTGATGACCGACCCCCAACTAATCTTGCTCGACGAACCAGCAGCAGGAGTCAATCCCACTCTGATCCAGCAAATTTGCGAACACATCATCACTTGGAATAAATCGGGAATTTCTTTTTTGATCATCGAACATAACATGGACGTAATTATGTCGTTGTGCGATCGCGTTTGGGTCTTAGCAGAGGGAACCAATCTAGCAGCAGGGACACCCGCAGAAATCCAAAGTAACGAGGCAGTTTTACAAGCATATCTGGGAGAATAAATGACAATCATCCTGACCAATGACGACGGCATCGATGCTCCAGGAATCGCAGCATTAAAAAAAGCAGTCTCCCAGAAAAACACGGTAATAGTTGCCCCCAAAGTTCAACATTCAGGCTGCGGACACCAAGTCACAACCCATCGAGGAATTGAAGTTATAAAGCGATCGCCAGAAGCCTATTGTATTGACGGGACCCCTGCCGACTGTACTCGTTTAGGAATCAAACGCTTAGTTCCTGAAACCAAATTAGTCCTCTCAGGAATTAATGCAGGAGGCAACCTCGGTACCGATGTTTACATCTCTGGGACAGTAGCAGCAGTTAGAGAAGCAGCTATTCATGGCATCCCTGGTATTGCCATCTCCCATTGGATTAAACGCCCCCTAGTTATTGATTGGGACTGGGCCACTCATTGGGCTAGTAAGGTTATCAGCGAGTTATTTACTCACTCTTTAGCTCCAGGTAGTTTTTGGAATGTCAATCTACCCCATCTCGAACCAACAGCCAAAGACCCTAAAATCATCTTTTGCCAACCCAGTATTGACCCTTTGCCAGCAGATTTTCGCGTCGAAGAAAATACTTATTATTATCAAGGAGAATATGCCAAGCGCGATCGCACGCCAGGAACAGATGTCGATGTTTGCTTTGGAGGCAATATTGCTGTAACTCAGATAAGTCTCTAAAGCCAGTCTTCAAGTTAAGATAAGTACTAAATAGCAACTGCTTTTAATCACTCAAAATTTATGACCGTCACGCCTCCAGAAACCACTACTTCCGCCCAAGATAAAGAAGCTTATCTAAATGAGTTACCAAGCGAAGTAGAAATGTCTCTCTTCGATCATTTAGAAGAGTTGAGAATGCGAATTTTCTACGCTCTGATTGCAGTAGTTATTGGAGTAATTGGCTGTTTTGCAGTGGTTAAGCCATTAGTACGAATTTTGGAAGTACCAGCTCAAGGGGTTAAATTCTTACAGCTAGCTCCAGGAGAATTTTTCTTTGTTTCAATCAAAGTAGCTGGTTATAGTGGAATTTTGGTTGCCAGTCCTTTTATCCTTTATCAAATTATTCAGTTTGTTCTACCTGGTTTAACCCGTAAAGAGCGCCGTTTGCTAGGACCTGTAGTTTTGGGTTCGAGCGTATTGTTTTTTGCTGGTCTAGCTTTTGCTTACATAGCATTGGTTCCTGCTGCTCTGAACTTTTTTATTAGCTACGGCGGTGATGTAGTCGAACAATCCTGGTCGATTGACCGCTATTTTGAGTTTGTTTTGTTATTGATGTTTAGTACAGGGTTAGCTTTCCAAATCCCGATTATTCAATTGATTTTGGGTTTTTTGGGGATTGTTTCTTCAGAAATGATGACCAAGGGTTGGCGATATGTCATGCTCGGTGCCGTGGTCATGGGGGCAATTCTTACTCCATCAACCGATCCTTTGACCCAGTCTCTACTAGCTGGCGCCGTTTTAGGTTTGTATTTTGGTGGTGTTGGGATGGTGAAATTGATTGGTAAATAATTTCAAAAAAGTAACAATTTGATTTGGCGTGTGATGTAGATAGCTGCAAATATATGACCAAAAAAATACGATTTAAACTAATAGTTCATCTTGAATAAAAACTAATAGTTCATCTTGAATAAATCGTATGTCCTTATCGTTAAAGCTAGAACTGATTTCAGAGAATCGAGTCTTAGTTACTAATTCCATAACCAATGAGCAGAGAGAAGTCACCCTAGCATTCCTCAAGAATATTACTGGCGACTTTCTATCACTTTTGATTGAGTATCAAACTTATGAGCTAATTATTAATGCCAAACAACATTGGCAAAGAGTTTTAAATTTTGATCTAGATCGTGAAAGAAGTAAGGAAATTTATCTCCAACAAAGATTTAGAGACATCATAGTATAGCAATACGATGAGGTGTTAGGACTAAAAATGAGAAGCTAGAATAGAGAA
>CAZSEZ010000079.1:0-15794 GCA_964606015.1 uncultured bacterium | reverse complement strand
ATGTATTGAAAATCAAAATATCTTAAATATATTTCAACCTATTAACTTTCTTTTTGAGTTAAGGTGATCACGTAAAGAAAGGTTAATACTCAATCTGTTGTAGAGCTTTGGATCAGTTACAACAGATTGAGCCTAAAGCTTTAGACTTTCAAGATATACCCAAGGCTAAAGTTTTATTTGTTGGGTTTATTGAGTAGTGATTATCAATATTTGTGGTAACTTAGTTTGATAGTTTTCGGGAGAGGAAGACTTAAACTGAGGATAATTAATGAAAATAACTCATTGCCTCCATACAGCTATTCTAGTTTCAGATTTAGCCAAAGCAAAAGATTTTTACGGTAATACTTTAGGATTATCTCCTGCAACAGATCGTGCAGCAAATTTCCCAGGCACATGGTACCAACTTGGCGACCATCAAATTCATTTAATTGTCAAGCCAGGTTATAAAAGTGAGCTATTTAATCAGGGAAAATGGGGGAGAAATCCTCATCTAGCTTTAGCTGTTGATAATTTGAAGTTAGCTAAAATAATTATCCAAAGACAAGGTTATCCAATTCAACCAAGTGCATCTGGTCGAGCTGCGTTTTTTACTCAAGACCCCGATGGTAATATTATCGAACTGAGTCAGGGTTAGGAGCAGTATGACTTTTTAAAAGTCTCTTGATCGAATTTCTTGAGCATATAACATAACATCTCTAAAACACCTTATCCAAATAACTTATCCCTTTCTCTGTCGGATAAAAATAGAATTTTTTTGTCTGCTTAAATAGATAATCTCAATCCCAATTGTTATTGTCATTTAGTATTAAATCAACCATCCTGTCGGGTAATTTAGTCATTGATATTAATTCAAAATAATTAGTTCTAACTTCCTTGAAATTGCATTCGTATAACTCAATTAACTTCTTTGTATGCAATCTCCGAATAGTTCTTATGGTAATTTCTCTGATTGTAGAAAAGCTACTATTTATATTGAAGTGAGCTTTGACATCAAATTCTAACTGGAATAAATCTTCATCTGACTCTTCAAACTGATGTAAAAAATATATTTCGAGCTCACTTAAGGTCATGTAGATAGATTACTCGACGCTCCTACAGATCTAGAATAGTTATCTTAAATTATTAAAACAACACTTAATTTGTTGCTATGGGTTGTACCGAATCTCATTTGAGGGATAGAACTTGCCTGTTAAAAGTGACAGGTACGTTAATCCTTCCAGTCTAACTCCTTTCTTCTCCCTGTACTTATCGCGAGTCTTCAAGATTTAGTAACAAAATATACGGGCTTGTTAATAAATAGCTCTTAACCTGATTACTAACTTGTTCGAGAAGTAATTAGCCGTCGCAGCTTAGGGATCGACAAATGAAAAAGCACTACTCAGTAATTGTTGTCGGAGGTGGACAGGCTGGTCTAGCTATCAGCTACTGCTTAAAGAAAAAGGGTATTGACCACTTAGTCTTAGAAAAGAATCATATTGGTTACTCTTGGCAGCAGAAACGCTGGGATACTTTTTGTTTGGTAACTCCTAACTGGCAATGTACTCTTCCTGGATATCATTATCAGGGAAACGATCCTGAAGGGTTCATGGGACGTGATGAGATCGTTGCCTATATTAAGGCTTATGCCGAATCTTTTAATCCTCCGATCAAAGAAGGTGTCGAAGTATTTTCGGTGCAGAAAAACCAGACTCAAGGTTTGTTTGAGTTGGCTACTTCTCTGGGCAGCTACACCACAGACCGTGTAGTAATTGCTACTGGTAGTTATCACCAGGCAAAAATCCCCAGAATGGCAGAGAAATTTGCGAGTGAAGTATCGCAACTGCACTCTGCTGATTATAAGAATCCTGAAGCTTTGCCCCCTGGTGAGGTCCTAGTAGTTGGTAGCGGACAATCTGGCTGTCAGATAGCTGAAGACTTGCATTTGGCAGGGAGAAAAGTACATCTCTGCGTTGGTGGCGCACCGCGATCGCCTCGTCAGTATCGAGGCAAAGACGTTGTGGATTGGCTAAACAGGTTGGGATACTATAATCTAACGGTTGCCAATCACCCCGATAAAGAGAATGTTCGCCAGAAAACTAACCACTATGTAACTGGACGCGGAGGTGGTAGAGAGATCGATCTACGAACCTTTGCTACTCAAGGAATGCAACTATATGGTTCTCTAAAAGATGTCGCTGGAGAAAGTCTAGAATTTAAAGCCAATCTAAAATATAATTTAGACCGTGCTGATGATGTTGCTGAAAGTATTAAGCGGACTATCAATGAATACATCGAGCGCAATGATATTGACGCTCCTGTAGAGCCTGCTTATCAGCCAGCCTGGCAACCTGAAACCGAAATTACCGAGCTAAATTACCAAAAAGCCAACATAACTTCTGTCATCTGGTGTATTGGTTATCAAACTAACTTTAGTTGGGTAAATGTTCCTGTTTTTGATGGGAAGGGTTATCCCAGCCATGATCGCGGAGTAACTAGCGTTAACGGTTTATATTTCCTTGGTCTTCCTTGGTTGTATACCTGGGGGTCGGGCAGATTCTCGGGAATTGCTAGAGACGCTGAGTATTTAGCAGAATATATTACTCGCAATACCAAACACGCCTATCCAGGGAATTTGTTAGCTGTTAATGAAGCTGCGATCGGATCATAAAAGTTAATAATTATGCAGCATCAATTAATACTTACAAGGCTACAAATTCTGCTAGTCTCGATTCTGTTGCATATTTCCAAATCGCAATTTTTGTTTTTAACAAAACCAATAGTGTAGAGATTTGATTTAGAAGTCTCTACATACCTCAATTACTCAAAATTGGAGAAATTTCAATCATGCCTGAAGTTACTACCCCTCAACATAAAGCTGGTGATTTCTTTGTCGATTACGAAGAGAAAGTATTTCCTGACGTTCAAGCAGAACCAGGCGAAAAAGCTCTAGTGACTTTTCATACCGTAGTCTTTGAAGGTTCAATTGGCTTAGTCAATCTATTACAAGCTACTCGCCTGATTCGTAAAGGCTTTGAAACTTCTGTCTTGCTCTATGGCCCTGGGGTAACCTTAGGGGTACAAAGAGGCTTTCCCAAGATTGGCGACGAGGCATTTCCTGGGCACATGGCGATGAATAATCAGCTTGTGAAAATTATGGAAGAAGGTGGCAAAGTCTACGCTTGTCGTTTTGCTCTACAAGCACTCTATGGACACGGCGAGCCTTCACTAATCCCTGGGATTACGCCGATTAATCCCCTGGATGTTCTCGATATTGTTTTGGTACATCGTAAAGAAGGGGCATTCATTTTAGATACCTGGACAATGTAAATCAGTGACGATGTAACTCAGTAATGAGCAATAGATATTAAATTATCTAAGTTCTAGTATCTATTTCATCAGCCTGTAACTTTGTGATCTTTGATTCCACCTCATCAATCCTGTTAAAGTCATGGACTATTCACGTATCGTAAAAGCCGCTGCGGTGCAGATTTCCCCTGTCTTGTATAGCCGAGAGGGAACAACAGAGAAAGTATTACAGGCGATCTCTGATGCTGCTAAAGAAGGGGTGCAGTTAATTGTTTTTCCCGAAACTTTTATTCCTTACTATCCTTATTTTTCTTTTATCCAGCCCCCTGTATTGATGGGGAAGGAACACATGAGACTTTATGAGGAAGCAGTGACTGTTCCTAGTCCTGTGACTGATGCTGTGAGTAAAGCAGCTAAAGCTTATGAAATGGTTGTGGTCTTAGGTGTAAACGAAAGAGATGGCGGGTCTTTGTACAATACCCAACTAATCTTCGATGCGGATGGCACTTTGTTGCTAAAACGCCGCAAGATTACTCCTACGTATCACGAAAGAATGGTTTGGGGACAAGGGGATGGTTCAGGATTACAAGTACTAGATACTGCCATTGGTAAATTGGGGGCTTTAGCCTGTTGGGAGCACTATAATCCTCTGGCTCGATACAGCTTAATGGCACAACAAGAGCAAATCCATTGTGCTCAATTTCCTGGCTCGATGGTTGGTCAAATCTTTGCCGACCAGACAGAAGTAACTGTAAGGCATCATGCTTTAGAGGCTGGGTGTTTTGTTGTGAACTCTACTGGTTGGCTGACCCCCGAACAGATAGCAGAAATTTGTCCCAACGAAGGCTTACAAAGAGTTTTAACTGGTGGTTGCTACACCACAATCATCTCACCTGAAGGGGTTCCCCTCTGTGAACCAATTACTGAAGGGGAAGGCATGGCGATCGCAGAATTAGATTTCTCGCTGATCACCAAACGCAAGCGAATGATGGACTCTGTGGGGCATTATTCTCGTCCCGACTTATTACAACTTCAGGTGAACCAAGAAGCTCGAACTGTCTGGCAACAAGAATCAACAGAGCGTCCTGTAACTTTGAAAAATACTTTCTCTGAGAATGGTAATTCGGTAGATCGAGAATTGAATCAGGCAAGCACAAATTCAACAATCAGCAATGAATGATGATTAATGACGAAAAACAAAAATTAATTACCAAACTTCAATCCCAAGGCTTAAAGTTAGTAGACCGCCATGATGGTGCAGCCTCGCGCCAAGGGGGTGCAGGCCCTTCCGACCACAAAGCAGTTACTATCGACGGAACCACGGTCATGATTCCGATCCATAATGATATTGCTGCTCACTCACCCTACACAGTTGACACCAAAAACGATTCGTCAATTTGGGAACAGAACCGCCCCATTGCTACTATTCAGTTTCCAGCGCAACCAAAATTTTATAGTCTCAAAACTGCGGAGGGGATTCCCTACAACCAGATTGCCCTACTCCACAGTCATAACGTTTTAGCCACTACCGTTCTACAAACTTGCATTCGGTACAGCAACCGCAAGACTGCTTGTCAATTTTGTGCCATTGAGCAATCTCTAGAAGCAGGAAAAACTATTCCTCGTAAAACACCAGAACAGCTTGCAGAAGTTGCAGAAGCAGCTGTCAGACTAGATGGCATCGAACAATTAGTCATGACGACAGGCACCCCTAACACTACAGATAGGGGGGCAGCTTATCTCATTGAATGTGCCAAAGCAGTCAAAGCCAAAATTAATCTACCCATTCAAGCTCAATGCGAACCACCTAACGACTTTAGTTGGTTTACTAAGATGAAAGAAGCTGGCATAGATAGTTTGGGAATGCACATCGAAGTTATTGAATCAGAGGTGCGCGATCGCATTATGCCTGGAAAGGCCAAAGTATCTTTAGATTATTATTTTCAGGCTTTTGAGGCAGCAGTTAAGGTTTTTGGTTGGAATCAGGTCAGTACTTATATCTTGGCTGGTTTAGGAGATAGCTTAGAAACTATTGTGGATACTTGCAATCGCCTAATCCAAATTGGTGTTTATCCATTTGTTGTTCCTTTTGTTCCCATTACAGGAACGCCATTGGCTAGCCATCAACCCCCCAGTAGTGACTTTATGTATGCCATCTACGAGCGAGTAGGCAATTTATTAAATGCAGCAGGCATGAACTCTCAAGATATCAAGGCTGGCTGCGCTAAGTGTGGAGCTTGCTCAGCATTATCGACTTTTGAAAAATAATCATAACTACTAACTTGCCCTGAGCCTTCAAGAATTTGGCTAACGCTATCACGGAGTCGAAGGGCTAACTAATAAGCAATGACTAAATATCAATTTAAATTAGCTTTATCGCCAAGCCAGATCGAGGCTTATTTTTTATTAAGACAACAAATATTTTGCCAAGAACAAGGTGTCTTTCAAAATAGCGATCGCGACGAACACGATTCAAGTGCTTATCCCATTATTGCAATTGATGCCAGTAGTCAGGTTGTTGGAGTAGTTAGAATCTACGAACCACAACCTAGGATTTGGTATGGCGGCAGACTGGGAACCCACCCTCAATATCGCAGAGGTTGGAAAATTGGCAAAGGCCTGATCGAAAAGGCTGTAACCACAGCTAATACTTGGGGATGCGATCGCTTTCTCGCAACAGTTCAGTTACCCAATGTACGTTTTTTTGAAAGGCTACATTGGAACTCTCTCAAAGAACTAATCATTTGCGATCGTCCACACCATCTGATGGAAGCAGATCTAGACTTTTACCCTCCCAACAATCAACCCCGCCCAGTATTAAAACATTTGAATAACAATTTACTCGTTGCAGACCTTTTATCGTAAAAACTGGAGGTTCCTATTTCTGACTAAGTTTTTGTTTTAAGTGGGCTTAGATTTAATTTTCAGTCAATAAAATCTTCCTAATTTTCGCCATGAAGTATTGTGTTACCAACATAGTGTAAACATTTAAGCTGTGAGAATCAGCTTTGGCGCTTAATAAATCAGAGATTACATAGTCTACTCAGGCAAAAGCCATACTTCTTTTCAGGTGTTAGTCAATTATTCCAATGAGGTTATCTAGAGGATAATAGTTTGTATTAGTACTATTATGGGTAAGACTATTCATATAGATTATTATGGCAAACAAACAAATTCAATCGATAAAGTCCTCTAAGCTAGCCAGAAATGAAGCCTTTATGCCTGTCATGAGAGAATTAGTCCGTGCATATCAAGCTTTTTCGGATCATTCCGCAAAAAATGTTCGCAAGCTAGGCTTAACTCCTTCCCAATTTGATGTGATTGCCACCTTGGGGAACACTGAAGGCATGAGCATGACTGAACTGGCAAAAAAAACCCTAGTGACCAAAGGTACTTTGACCGGGATTATTGATCGCTTAGAACAAAAAGGTCTGGTAACTAGAATCGTACCTCCAGAAAACCGCCGTAGCTTTACCATTATCCTTACTCCAGAAGGAGAACAAACCTTTGAGACAGTATTTCCTATCCAGATTGCATATCTTAAGGAAAGATTTGATCGTCTGTCTGCTGAAGAACTAAAACAAATCCAGGCCAGCTTATCGCAACTGCGCCAAATATTTTAGGGTTTTGAGTTAATTAGTTCTTTAGTCACCTTAACTACTTATCTAACTTATATCCCAACCCGAATTTACTCAACGGGAATGACATAAGTGGTGTTAGAAACGATTTTCCACACATCTTGTTCCTTAACCAAGCTTAAATGGTCATAAAAAGTACCTGTTTTTCCCACTAATCTAATTCGTGCAGTACCTACCAAGTTATCGGTGTGGAGATCTAGATATTCGATTTCTCTATTAACTCCACCAATTTTCCCAGTTTCTAGAAGCTCTAGATAGGTCGACTTATCCAAAACTTTTACGGCATCTTCAGTATGGACGAATACTTGAAAATTATTGTGAAAGACGGTGTCGATCAGCTCAGTATGTTGTGTGTCGGACCCTTTGACATAAGATTCAATAGTTTTTTTCATAGTGGCTACTCCGTCACCTAGATGATTTATTTGTTTGTCAGGCTCACTAACAGATGGAGTCTGTTCATAGTTGTTGCTTTCGTTTAGTTGGCTAGCATTGGCATTGGCGGTCAAATGAAGGCCAGGCAACGTTACTAATAAACTAAGTAGAGCAATGTATAAATAACCCACAGTCTCATCCTCATAATTTAGTACATTTTTCTGTACTATCTAAGTCGAATCATAGCACAAGTAGTAAATCTACATTTACTATCTCTCTAAAATGTCAGACAAAGAATATTTGACTCTACAAGCTCGGCGAAATACTCATATTGGTCGCTACTTAATTGAGCTAAATCGCAGTTTTATCGGAGCTACTCTTGAATATTTGAAAGCAAATGGTTTTGCCACGATCACGCCGCACCATATCCATATCATTGCCCAGATTGATGTTGCAGGAAGCCCCATAGCAGAGGTATTAGCTCGCAGTGGCGTAACCAAACAATCACTCAGCAACACTCTGGCTGTTCTCGAAGCAAACGATCTGATTAAAAAAGTTGCCAGCAAAAGTGATGGCAGAAGCCGTCACATCAAATTTACCGAACAAGGATTGAAGCTATTACGGGTGGGAATAGCTGCTGTGGATGAGGTTGAATCACAGTATGCTGAAGTACTCGGAGCGGAGCGTTTCCAAGATCTCAAGCAAATTTTGGGTGAGCTTCATACCAAAGTTGTCCGCAACTAAATTTTTCAAATTTTCCTATTGAATAAATAATTTTACTAATTGTTTGCATATGAACAATTGGTGTGCTAACTTATATTTAGTTTGAACTAGGACAATAAGACATCAAAGAAAAATCATGAACACTCAATTCGTCAAAGTACAGCTTGAAGCGGGCACACACTATGTTTGCACCTGTGGGAGAACCTCTAATCAGCCTTATTGTGATGGTTCTCATCAAGGCACAAAATTTCAGCCTTTGGTCCTAGAGCTAGACAAACCCAAAATCGTTAAAGTCTCAGATTTACCTGAGGATTGATTATGACGAAGCCCAAAGTTGTAATTATCGGCGGCGGGTTTGCAGGTGTCCACGCTGCCAAAAATTTGCTTTCTAGCCCAGTAGAAATAGTTTTAATTGATCGTCATAACTATCACACCTTTCAACCATTACTACATCATGTAGCCACTGGCTTTATTGAACCAGAGCAAGCTGCTTATCCTCTCCGCAGTTATTTTCGCAACCGAGCTAACTTTAAATTTCACTTAGCAGAAGTGCAAAAAATTGACTGGGATAATCGCCTAGTCGTAACCAATAAAGAAATAATCAAATACGATTATCTGGTCATGGCCACAGGTAGTGCTATCAACTATGTAGGGGTATCAGGAGCACAAGAGTATACTTGGAATCTCAAAACCTTACCAGCAGCAATTTCTTTGCGAAATCATATTTGGCGTTGCTTAGAAATGGCAGGCGATCGCAATAATAATCAAGCGATTCTGACTTTTGCTGTGGTTGGTGGTGGTTCGACAGGTGTAGAAATGGTAGGTTCTCTGGCAGAGCTAGTAAGAGGATCGATGCGACAAGACTATCCTGATTTGATACCCAAAATTAGAATAGTGTTGATTCATTCTCAAAGTACTCTAGTCAATAGCACACCAAAACTGCATCGCTACACTGCGAAAAAACTCAATCAACTGGGAGTAGAGTTATATCTAGAAACCAGAGTAGGGAAAGTAACTAAAGAAGGAGTTGCTTTAGAAAATGGGGAGTTTATTCCCAGCCACACTGTTATCTGGACAGCAGGAGTCAGAAGTAATAGTTTAAATACTAATGCGGTAATTCCCATAGCTAGTGGTCAACGGATACCTGTATTGCCTACCCTACAACTATCTCAATTTCCTAATGTCTTTGTAGCAGGAGATTTAGCAGGATCAAAGCATAACAATCATTTTGTGCCGATGGTTGCACCCGCAGCTATCCAACAAGGAAAGGCCGTCGCTCACAATATCACAAGACAAATATTAGGACGTAAACTTATTCATTTTCAATACCGACATCTTGGGTCTATGACGGTGATTAGTCGTCATTCTGCGATCGCTCAAATCGGCAGACTTAGTTTGACTGGTTGGTTTGCTTGGCTACTATGGCTAGCGATTCATTTGATCAATCTCAGTGGAATACGCCATCGCCTTTTTGTCTTGATTAATTGGCTTTGGAGTTACTTTACTAACGAACAACCTCATCGACTGATTTGTCCAACACGCCTAAAAACTACGCCTCAGTCCTCACAGAAGATTTCTCTGACGGCAACTCTCTCTAACAAAAGCTAACTTTTTTTGGCTTATTATTTGAATACAAATAGTTTAATCACAAAATAAATGGAGACAAGTTATGAAGCTCACTATCACTGATATACCCCATTTAAAAACTACTAATGATCGTGATGGCTCCTCTGCCACTCGCAATCAAATTCCCTTATTGGCACGTATTTTAGTTTCGGCAATTTTTATTTGGTCAGGAATTGGTAAGGTCATGAACCCTGCTGGCACCCAAGAATATATGTCTGCATATGGCATGAAATTTACTTCTATTTTGTTATTAGCTGCGATCGCAGTTGAAATATTGGGCGGTTTGTCACTATTACTGGGTATTAAACCCAGATATGGTGCAGCTGCTCTAGCATTATTTTTAGTTCCTGCTACTTTTATTTTTCATACCGATTTTTCCGATCAGATTCAACAAATTATGTTTATGAAAAACCTTGCAATGTTGGGTGGTTTACTCATGTTTATTCAGCATGGTGGCGGCAATATTAGCGTAGGAAAATAGCAAAAGATAGTTGTTACTACATTCTCTTTGATCAATGGTGTGTCAGATTTATAGTTCTAGCCTTCCTCTGTGCTTATCTCTGTTTATTACACTGGATTAGAAGAGATCGAGTAGTTCAGATTTACATTCTGACCTTAAAAGAAGAAAAGCGTTAGTTCTCAATTATCATTTTGGGAACTAACACTCTTTGCAATTGTGTCTAATATTTGCTGCTTTTTTTCCTGTGAATATGTTCAGTACAAGATTGTCAAAACTTTGCTAATGAGACTTCCGTGAACTGAGTGTATCTTCCTTGGATAGGACTTGGTAGTCAATGCGTTGATGATCGATTCTTGTATGGACAAACATGTCTTACCTAAGTACATTGGGTTTGGGGAATAGTGCGATCACCATTCCCTATTCTGCTTCAGAGGCTGCTAAATCAATAACTCAAAACTAGTGTCAATCTAGGTCTTTTTATCCCAGATCACCGTCGCCCTATAGGTATTAAAAACGAATTCACTGCCATCATCTGAGGTGCCGAGGTCACGGAAAAACCAAGGAAGATCAAGAACTGTATTAATAGATAGGAATTGCAAGAGACAAGAAACTAGTGGAGCTATTATCAAATAACGTCTCAACCCTTCAATTAGGTAAATTAATTGGTAAAATATAACGGTTGAACTAAGCTACCACAAGCTTCTCCAACACCTCAATGTAGCGTGCAGATGCGGCGACAGCAACGGCCTATCCCGTCATGCTTTTGGCCGGCTTAAATGAGTGACTGGACACGCATTCAAAGACTACAGTTTTTCAGACACTTTTACTCATCTGATTATTAGTTGGTAAATTTCCTTTACGCTTAGGTCCTGCCAATTTTTTCCATCATCAATAGTATTCATACGTTTATTTGTATCCTCTTGAATCGTTCGTGCAAGTTGCCTCAGAATTATCACCTTGTCAGTATCACTCTTATCCTTTGCGTCTGCAATCGTCACCATCCTTTTGACAGTCTGATCAATGGAGACGAAATTGTTTCTTGAAGCCCTAAGTTTTTCGATCAATGGATAAACATATTCTCTACTCTTGAAGTAGGTGTAGACTGCGAACAACAGGCTCAATAGAGAGGCCAGTCCAAAAATCCATTCTGTGCTCGTCATTTTCACTTTGCTCTGTTTATAAGGCTTCTTTGCAAATAGGTTTGATCCATTACAAACCTCATGCATACCTAACTTGTAATTGTCCTGCATCTGCGATACAACACCACATAAATATAAATAACCACCACAAAATTCGCGTAAATTCTAATAATTTTTTAAATTTAGTTTGATCAATTAACTTGATTGCACAAGGCTTTAGTTAAAAATTGCTCCAAACTTTCCAATAATGCCCTAGTTAGTAATATCTCTAATTGATTCTATGTCGTGTACGAAGAGAAATTAACCTAGGTTCAAGTAACTGTATGAGTTTCAAATTTTGCAACTACTTGGGCAAGATAGAAACATATCTGCTTAGCAGAATTACACACTAAACAAAGTCATAACTCCTTACATACTCTGAAAAGGATTTTGCACCATTGCTTTTTTAACCTTGGCTGCTTCTTTATCTAGTTCGGCAACTTCTCCACTGTCGAGTCGCCAACTCATTGCGCCAACATTCTGCTGGGCTTGTTGCAGGTTTTTGGCTCCTGGGATCGGGATTGTTCCTTTGCAGATGCACCAATTGATCGCAACTTGTGCCATTGTTTTATAACGAGATTTGGCGATCACTCTAATACTCTAATCTTCCCAGCACATAGTATCAGTTAGTTCAACTTTAGAAAGATCAAAACTTAAGATTCTCAGTACTGAATCGTCACTAGTTTCTGTACTAGAAATACTATCTAAGTATGTTTGGACTTTTGTGATAAAACTATCCCACTTGGCAAGAAGCAGCTGAGGGCAGTTTTTTCCAGTCCAGAACTTGTGGGTAACAACATCGCTCGTCTTTAGCCTTAGGTCATAGCAAAGAATTGCCACAAGACGGGCAGCTCTATCGTCTGCAACATCTTGATCTATTTCTCTGTGCATACAAATCTCAATTGCGATGCTTGTAGCATTAGCTGTTCTATTTGAGTGAATTGCTTTTTCATTAATTGGTAACTGTTTGACAACTTGACGATCATCAACTGTGTAATGCCAAGAAACCCAGTTTTTACGACCATTGAGTTCGTAGTAACCTTTGTAGCGAACAAAGTTTGAGTGCGCATCTGCATCAGCGCCACTGCTGGTATTAGAAGTGTTGTGTACGGTAATTTTACTTGGGATAATCGGCGCACCATGCCTGTTGGGGCGTCCCTCAGGTATTAGCTCAATTTTAAGGTTAAGAGATGCACCTAGTTCTTCTCTATTCATGATTTGAGTTGCTCTGTGTACATGACCATATTGTTAATCTAACTAATTACTCGTATCATCATCATCTTCAGGATTATCAGCGGCACAATCTTCTTCAATTCCTGCCATATCAATGCTTGCTTGTGTTGTAAAGGTACGAAAGTTGATATTTTGTCCTATTGGTTCCAAGAAAGTTCTAAATACATAACCATCACTTACGCCATCTCCTTGGAGGTCGATTTTTGCCCAATCCTGGTTTGCACCACCAAAACTCTGTACCGTAACAATTGTCCCTGTTGTAAGAACCTGAATAATCCCAAAATCCAACCCAGGGCCAGATCTCAGTCTTAGTCCACTACGTGCATTAACCATGAAACGCGAGCCACTATCTGGATTAGTCGGTAAATTGATTGGATTATTCCAGCCTCTTCTTGCTGCACTTGATAGCCAATTTGGTGCTGCTCCGCCACCGAGAACTCCACCCCAAGTAGCTCGACTGCCAAAGCCCACATGAATTCTTTTTGCTCCCATATAGGGAACATCTCCACCAATTCCCGTTGCACCTAAACTGGCTGAAGCTTCAACAAAAGCCTCAAAAAATGGTAGTTCGCTTACCACTGTAAATCTAAGAGTTCGGCCGTTTTTTAGTAACTCTAGATCAGCAGCTCTACCCAAATCATGTCTAGTCGTACCGACTCTTCTATTGCAAGTTCCTTCTGCACACTGACCACCAGAAGTAACCCTAACCCGATCCACTCCAGCTATGGAACCAGCAAATGACAATATCTGCTTGAGACGAGGAGAAATAGGCAGATTTCTTGTTCTATTTGCAGTATCTTCAATGACCGGAACTATAACTTTTTTACAATTTTTCTAAAAACTAGATTACTTAAGTATCACCATACTATGGTCTACAATCTAGAAGAAATGCTCTTAAAAATAAATTAATAATCTTGTTTGTATTGGCTAAATCTCATCGCCCAAATGAGCTTATACATCAGAATGATGGGTTTACTTTTAGCAATTGTTTACTTACTTTGAAAAGGATTTTGCACCATTGCTTTTTTAACCTGGGCTGCTTCTTTGTCTAGTTCGGCAACTTCTCCGCTGTCGAGTCGCCAACTCATTGCGCCAACATTCTGCTGAGCTTGTTGCAGGTTTTTGGCTCCTGGGATCGGGATTGTTCCTTTGCAAATACACCAATTGATCGCAACTTGTGCCATTGTTTTATAACGAGATTTAGCGATCGCATCTAAACAATTTAACAACGATTTGGCCCCTGGTAAGATTTGTTTGCAACTATAACCCCTAATGCCAGAAGGCAAATTTGCCTCGCTGTATTTCCCTGTCAAAATCCCCAAGGCTAAAGGACTATAGGCAATTAGCTTGATGCCTAGTTCATCGCAAGTTTCCTTGACTCCCAACTCAGTCACAGGATAGGTAGAGAGCAGAGAATACTGTACTTGTAAGGTTTTGATTGGGATACCTCTGGCTTGCAACTTTTGGTGGACTTTTTTGAGTCTTTTGGAACCGTAGTTAGATAAGCCCACACCTTTGACGATGCCTTGCTCATAGAGATCGGCTAAACCATCTAATAAAGGTAATTCCTGCCAGGGTAAATAATTAGCTGTAGACCAATGCATTTGCACCAGATCAATTCTACCCATCCGTGCAATAGATGCTTTGCCAGCTTTAAACATCGATCCCCTAGTTAACCGCCAGGGATAGGGCGCAAGCTTGGTTGCCAGACAAATTTTGTCTTGATTTGCACCTTGGTACTGTTGGCTAAACTGCCCTAACAGGATCTCGCTACGTCCTTTGAGCTTGCCTGTACCGTAAGAATCTCCTGTATCAAATAAAGTTACCCCATTGCTAACGCAATAGTTAAAGACCTCCTGTAGTCCACTGTCCATACTTTCGGTGTAGTCCCACAGCAAGCGATTGCCCCAAGCCCAAGTACCACAACCCATCACGGGAAATTCTATCTGTTGCTCGCTCATCTAATTATTGTTACCAACCACTATTTGACTAATCAACTCCCAAAGACCAACTATTAGTTATCGAAAATATCTAATTGTTCGATAAATTTTCCTTGTTTGTGATGACCATTGCCATTACGCACTCCATTACTTTTGCCAACCGTTACAGGTTTTTGCTGTTCGATATTGGTGCGTAAGCCCAAAGCAATTTTACTGTGTTTCTCAATCTGTCCCATAACTTGTTTGGCTCTTTTGATCACCGAAGGAGGTAAGCCTGCTAGTCTACCTGCTTCAATGCCGTAGGATTTGCTGGCACCACCAGGGATCACTTGATGCAAAAAGACAATTCTTTCTGCCATTTCTTTGACCATGACTTGATAGTTGGCAACGTTACTGAGGATCGAAGCCAATTCATTGAGTTCGTGATAGTGGGTCGCAAAAATAGTTCTCGCTTGAATTTCGGTTGCCAGGTATTCTGCTACTGACCAGGCAATAGATAGGCCATCAAAAGTAGCAGTTCCCCTACCAATCTCATCTAGTAAAACTAAAGATTTGGCTGTGGCATGGTTGAGAATATTCGCAGTTTCATTCATTTCCACCATAAATGTGGATTGCCCTGTAGCAAGATCGTCTACTGCACCGACTCTGGTAAAAATGCGATCGCAGATGGCTAGCTTGGCCTCAGTAGCAGGGACAAAAGAACCGATTTGGGCAATTAGTTGGATCAAGCCCACTTGTCTGAGATAACAACTTTTCCCGCTAGCGTTAGGGCCTGTGAGGATAATTAGATCAGGAGGATTCTCCGAACTAGCCTGGCCTTGGTTATTTAGATCATGACTCCCCATATCAGTGGAGTTGGGCACAAAAAAACCATCGCCAACTGATTTTTCCACTACAGGGTGTCTGCCTTCAGTGATCCTAATTTCTCTACCTTCGATGATTTCAGGACGACAGTAGTTTTGATAAACTGCAATTTCGGCCAGTCCAGCAAGAACATCGACTGCTGCCACAGCTTTGGCGACTTGTCTGATCTGGTCTGCTTGAGTTGCTACCTTCTCGCGTAGTTGCGTAAAAATTTCGTACTCTAGTTGGTTGAGATCATCTTTAGCAGTAAGAATCCGTGTTTCTTTTTCTTTGAGTTCGGAAGTAATATAGCGTTCTTCGTTGGTGAGGGTTTGTTTCCGCTTGTAGTCATCTGGGGCTAACTCAGCCTTGGAGCGAGGCATACTGATGTAATAACCAAAGGTTTTGTTGTAGCCTACTTTGAGGTTACTTACTCCTGTACGATCGCGTTCGGTAACTTCCAAGTTCATCAACCAGTCTTTATCCGCATCAATGC
>CAZSEZ010000078.1:0-15863 GCA_964606015.1 uncultured bacterium | reverse complement strand
CAAAGATCTAGTTTAAGGATTTGTCTGCCCTAAATCTAATTGGTGACACGCCCTAAAATTTCTTCTGCAGTTTAGTTAATGGAGATCAATCGAAAAATATTCTTGAAAATTCATTCCTAAAGTGGTGTTAGTAAAGAAATTTCGATTTCTCTAGTAAAGGCGGTAACCCTAGAATATTCAAGATATCCATCTCATTGTCCACCTAATAATCGCGTAATATGAAAATGATGATGATTAGTGATCAAAGTTGTTGGGGATAAAAGCTTTTTAGTAAATTCTCTATAAAGACTTTGATACAGGTCTGACAAACCATACAAAGAACAGCACATATAGCCATAAAAGATAATGATAGCCAAAGTTCTGGTAAAGCAGATTTAACCAAGGATATTTCGGCGCAATACAATTAGAAAAGGTATTTACTCGTTCATAACTGCAATCGCGCTTGGTAATTTCTTCTCCTGTAATTATAGATTCATAAGTATATAGATCACCAAAGCCGAACTACTTCTAAGACAGATAATTCCCAGATCACACCAGATTAAATGACGTTTATCTGGATTAATAATTGGTGTAATAATTAGCCGACAAAGTGTTATATCTCACTAAAAAATATTTGGTATTTTCTTGGCTTATTCTTTTTTATATTGAGTTCTTCTATTATTTTATTTACAACTGTAGAGCCAACATAGATATTAACTATAGGCTTTCTTTAAGCAGACACATAAATTCCAACTTAGGCAATAATATAATTATTCACAACTTCTTCAAATTTGAAATCTATTATCTTAAATAAGATAATCTCTGCATTCGGTGCAAAATCTATTGCACTAGGGACTGTTGCTAATATTGACTATATAATTATTGATTTAGTAGAAGAATACAAGAAAGCTTGAGAACAAATCTCTTTACTTGAAAAAATATTACCTATCTTAAGTAACTGGAAGGCTAGTACTTATGGCTATCTATTCTAGACTTGTTGAGCAGATGCTAACATCTGAATTCTATCCTCACTCTGTCACAAACAAAATAAAACTAATTCAAACTCATGCTTCATATGTATTCCTAACTGGAGAATATGTATATAAGGTCAAAAAAGAAGTTGACTTTGGCTTTTTAGATTACTCAACCTTAGCCAAAAGAGAATACTACATAACTCAAGAATTAGAACTCAATCAAAAAATTACCCCAGAACTCTATCTAGAAGTTATCCCTATTAGTAAACAAGGCGATCGCTTCATCCTTGGCAGCGGTGATAATGTCTGCGAATACACTCTAAAAATGCGTCAGTTTCCTCAAGAGAACCTATTTAGTAATCTTTTGCAGAGAGGAAAACTAGATCGCGATCGTCTAAAAGAATTAGGCAAAATTGTCGCAGAGTTCCATGATTGTGCCCAAACCAATGAGTACATTGCTAGCTTTGGCTCGGTGGATCAGATCCGCATCGCCTTTGATGAAAATTACCAACAGACCCAAAAATATCTTGGCAGTCTCCAAACCAACGAACAGTACCAAGCAACTCAAGCTTATAGCGATCGCTTCTTCAGTCAGTACCAGGATTTATTTAGGCAGAGAGTAGAAACCCATAAAATCAAAGAATGCCACGGTGACTTGCACCTCAATAATATTTGCCTGTGGCGAAATCAGATTCAGCTTTTTGATCGCATTGAGTTTAATATGTCTTTTCGCTTTGTCGACACCATGTATGATGTGGCTTTTATCGTTATGGATTTAGAAGCTAATCAACGCCAAGATCTCGCAAATGTATTTCTCAATAGTTATTTAGAGTATTCAGGAGATTGGGAAGGATTACAGATTTTACCCTTGTACCTCAGTCGCCAAGCCTATGTCAGAGCCAAGGTAAACTCTTTTCTCTCAGAAGACTCTCAAGTTAGTCAAGCCAAACAACAACTAGCCCAAAAAGCAGCACAAGCTTATTATCGCCAAGCTTATGACTATACTCAGACTCAGCCGAGCAGCATAATCATGATGTCTGGATTGTCAGGATCGGGGAAAAGCACAGTAGCCAAAGAAATAGCTAAAAATATCGGTGCCATTCAACTACGTTCTGACGCAGTTCGTAAACATCTGGCAGGAATATCTCTCAATGAAACTGGTGATATTTATACCCTACAGATGACCCAAAAAACCTATGACCGTATTTTAGAGCTAGGGATTATGTTCACAAAAGGAGGTTACAAAGTAATTCTCGATGCTAAATACGACCGTATTGCTTTGCGCCAAGCTGTAATTGAGCAAGCTCAAGCCAACGATATTCCCCTAAAAATAGTTCATTGTGATGCACCTATAGCGGTTTTACGCGATCGCTTAAATCAACGTAAAAACGATATTTCTGACGCTACAGCGGATCTACTCGTCTTTCAACAAGCAAAAACTGAGGACTTTACCAAAGATGAGCTAGAACTCGTCACCACAGTCGATACATCGCAAAATTGGCAAGACCAAATCGCTAAGATCTGCCGATTCCTAAACTAATTGCTCGTTGCAAATGTGCAATCAGCAATCCCTTAAATGAGAGATGTTAAGAGGCCGTCCTTTAGAACGACCTTGTTTTCATCAAATTATGATCCTGACCAAGTAACCCAATTGTGTGAAGTGTATTCTGGGACTCTGCCAGATTTACCCCAATTTACATCCTCGATCACGGTATTTGTGGTTACGGCCGCTGAAATATCTGCTCCAGAAAGGTTGGCATGAGTTAAATCCGCAGCGGTTAGATCGGCCCCACTCAGATCGGCATCTGTTAGATTGACATTACTCAAATTTGCCCCATGCAAACTAGCACATCTCAAATCAGCTCCACTTAAATCTGCACCACTGAGATCGGCACTATCCAAATCTGCTCCTATTAGATTAATTTCTGAGAGATTCGCCCCGATCAAATTAGCATTTACTAGCTCAGCATTGGTTAGATTAGCTTCTCGCAAACATGCCCCACTCAGCTCAGCATCACTCAGTTTGGCATTGCTTAAATCAGATTGAGTGAGATTAACTCGTGCTAGATGAGTAGCCTGAAGGTTGGCAGAATGTAGACTACAACCTCTAAAATCAATAATTCCGTATCGGTATTGACGAAGTAACTGTGTTGCTTTCATGGTCATGTTTTCTCCTTACTAACAATTTGGCAGTTAGCTCAGGCAAAAAGAATTTAGCGATTTATTGAGTTAACTACACTCCAAAAATGCAAACCAATTGGTAATGAATCTATGAGGAGCTTACAAAAATAACTTGAGGAAGTTGTGAGGAAACTTGAGATCAAAGATAGTTTAATTATTTTTTAACCACTTTAGCTGAGGCTAAAACGCTTTTATTTCCTCAAGTAACGCTGGAATAACTTTTCCAGTTCTACCCAAACAAACACCAACAAACTAAAACCAAGACAAATTAAGAGATCGCCTACGCTGAGGATACTTGTATCAAAAAAGTTGCGTAAAGGCTCAACGTAAATCAGCAGGATTTGTAAAACGGTTGTCAAGGTGATCGCACCAAGCAAATAGGGATTGGAGAAAAAGTTCATTTCAATGGTAAGTCTGGTATCAGAACGCACCGCGATCGCATGTCCCATTTGCGCTAGACAAAGGGTAGTAAAGACCATAGTTTTCCAATGGTCGGGATTAGCACTATCCAAATCATTATGGTATGACCACACCATTAGAGAGATAGTCAACAAAGCAAAGATAATCCCGATGCGAACCATATATAACCCTAAACCTCTGGCAAAAATACTTTCCTGAGGGTCGTAAGGTTGACGACTCATTACATTAGGTTCAGCAGATTCCAGAGCTAAAGCCAAAGCTGGTAAACCATCCGTAACTAGATTCATCCAAAGTATTTGCAAAGGAGACAACGGAACACTGGGCAAACCCAACAAAGGTGCAGCAGCAATGGTTAACACCTCGCCGATATTACTGCCGAGAATGTATTTCACAAATCGCCGAATATTGTCGTAAATTACGCGTCCTTCTTCAATCGCAGCAACGATAGTTGCAAAGTTATCATCGAGTAACACCATATCGCTAGCTTCTTTACTGACATCCGTTCCAGTGATCCCCATCGCGATCCCGATATTGGCTTGTTTTAAGGCGGGGGCATCATTAACTCCATCCCCTGTCATTGCCACAAATTTATTCTGTTTTTGCAGTGCTTGGACAATCTGCAACTTGTGTTCTGGCGCGACGCGAGCATAGACACTACTTTGTCTAACCGACTCCTCTAGTTCTTGTGGGGACATTTTGGCTAGCTCTTGTCCAGTAATAGCTGGCTCGACATTACTAGTAATATTGAGCTTCTGAGCGATCGCCATCGCAGTTAGAGGATGATCCCCAGTGATCATAATTGGTCTGATGCCAGATTTGAGGCAGTTTTTGACTGCTGCTTTGACTTCTTCTCTTGGGGGATCGAGCATCCCCGTTAAACCCAGCCAAATAAGTCCTTGTTCTGATGCTTCTGCTGTATCTGGGACTGCTTCAAGAGGTTTGTAAGCAAAGCCTAAGACTCTTAATCCAGAACTAGCCAGATGAGTATTGGAGGTAATAATTTGCTCTTTATCTTGATTAGATAATACTTGAGGAATATCTCCTATTAAGACGCGATCACATCGTTTTAAAATCGATTCTGTAGAGCCTTTGGTGAACATCAGATAGGGCGATTCTGCCTGGGGATTATCCACGATGACAGACATTCTTTTGCGTTCAGAAGTAAAAGCAAACTCTGCCAAACGAGGCTGTTTGCGTTCCCAATCTTCTTTAAACATTCCTGCTTTCCCTGCCAAAGTCAGTAATGCCCCTTCAGTGGGATCGCCTAAAATCGACCATTCAGCAGCTTCTCCTTGAGACTTTCGAGAACATTGCAACAAGGCATCATTACACAATACGCAAGCTTCCAGTAACTTCTCAACTTCTGGTTGCTCTGCTACATCTCCGCAATCAGGAAGAATAAACTCCCCCTCTGGTTGATAACCTTTTCCTGTCACCTCAAAGTCATAAGTGTGGGTCTGCACCCGTTGCACCAACATCTTATTTTGGGTGAGAGTACCTGTTTTATCAGAACAAATAGTTGTTACTGAACCTAAAGTCTCCACCGCAGGAAGTTTACGAATCAAGGCTTGACGGCGAATCATCTTTTGGGTGCCGATCGCCAAGGTAACAGTTACCACCGCAGGTAATCCTTCAGGAACCACAGCTACCGCCATACTCAATGAAGTCTCTAAAATTTCCGAGAGAATCTGCCAACCAGATTTTAATAACCCGCCAACAGTAATTAAAACCACCAAAGACAAAGAACCCGCAACTAACACCTGACCCAACTGAGTCATTCTTTGCTGTAGAGGAGTTGGCTCGGTTTTAACGGTTTGCAACATGGTAGCAATGCGACCAATTTCTGTATCCATCCCTGTAGTGACGACAATCGCTTTAGCTCGACCTTGCACCACCTGAGTTCCTTTAAAAACTGAGTTCAGGCGATCGCTTAGTGGCGTATCCTCAGCTAAAACCACCTCTGCATCTTTGCTAACTGCGGTAGCTTCTCCCGTTAGAGTCGATTCAATAACTTGTAAATTTTGTTCTTCTAATAATCTGCCATCCGCAGCAATTTGAATGCCAGCTTCCAACAGCATAATGTCCCCAGGCACTAACTCTTCTGCATCTATCTGTTGCGTCACCCCATCTCGAATAACTTTTACAGAAGTAGAAGAAAGACGCTTGAGAGCAGCTAAAGCCTGTTCGGCTCGGCTTTCTTGAAAATAGCCCAAAATCCCATTGAGGATAACGATGGTGAATATAGCTAGAGAATCTTTAGGGAAATTGTGATGAATTAAATCCAGAACTGCTGAGATGATAGAGATCGCAATCAACATTACCAGCATGACATTCGTAAACTGATCCCGCAGAATGCTTAATTTACTCCTGCCTCCCGATTGTTTTAACTGGTTTTTGCCAAAATGTTCTTGTTGTTGAATAACGCGATCGCTAGTTAAACCATTTACCAAATCACTATTTAACAACTCAATAGCCAGTTGAGAGCTTGTAGTGTACCAATCCCGATTATTTAAGTTGTAAGAATCAGCAGAAGTTCGAGAATTCATAGTGCAGCGTCAGTACCTTTAACTTGAAATGTCGAGGAATTAAGATTCTCTGAGGAGTAGGTTGATTAGATCCTTGTATACTCTAAGATTCTAACCTTTCTTGCAAGTTTGATTATTGCACCCATCTAACGAATAAATAATCATTTAGCTCAACTACTTTTGATCATCACAAGTTCCTCAAACTCTTGATTTACAAAGGAATTATCAACTTAATCAATGCTTCAGAGTTGATAGTTCAAGGAGGAGCAAAAGAATATGGTTGTCACAGCAAATCAGCCCTTAGAACTTACTCAAGACAAAGAAAAAGCCTTAGTTCTTTGGTTTGAAAATGTGGGTATGAGCGATGTTGCTCTAGTCGGTGGTAAAAATGCTTCCTTAGGTGAAATGATCCAACAGTTGACTCCTAAAGGAATTGACGTTCCTGGTGGTTTTGCCACTACAGCCTATGCTTATCGTTATTTTGTCCAACAAGCAGGATTAGAAACCAAACTACGCCAACTGTTTGCCGATCTAGATGTAGAAGACCTCAGCAACTTGCGATCGCGTGGCCAACAAGCCAGAGCTTTAATTCTCAATACTCCTTTTCCTCAAGAACTAGAATCTGCGATTGGTGAGGCCTATAGTCAGCTTTGCCAACGATACAATAGTGATTTTTCTGGTTGTGAACAGCTTCAGGGAGCAGCCAAGGAAATATGTCAGCAATATTCTCATAATGTTGATGTCGCAGTTCGCTCCTCAGCAACAGCAGAAGACTTACCTGATGCTAGTTTTGCAGGACAGCAAGAAACCTATCTCAACGTTCATGGTATTTCCAGTGTTTTAGCAGCTTGCCACAAATGTTTTGCCTCGTTATTTACAGATCGAGCGATTTCTTACAGGACTATTAATGGTTTCGACCACTTTGAGGTAGCCCTTTCTGTTGGTGTGCAAAAGATGGTGCGCTCAGATTTAGCTACTTCTGGAGTGATGTTTTCTATCGATACAGAAACAGGCTTTAAAGATGCAGCATTAATCACCGCAGCCTATGGCTTAGGAGAAAATGTCGTTCAGGGTGCAGTTAACCCCGATGAATATATAGTTTTTAAGCCAACTCTCAACCAAGGTTACCGTCCGGTTTTAGACAAACGCTTGGGTAGTAAAGAAATCAAAATGATCTACGACCAAGGAGGTAGTAAATTAACCAAAAATGTCCCGACAACCGATTTAGAAAGAGCCAACTTTGCTATCAGTGATGCAGAAATTCTTCAGTTAGCTCATTGGGCGTGCCAGATCGAATCACATTATTCAAAGGTACGCGGCACTTATACGCCAATGGATATTGAATGGGCTAAAGATGGCCTAACAGGAGGACTATTTATCGTTCAAGCTCGTCCTGAAACCGTCCAATCCCAAAAAGCTAGCAATGTTTTGCAAACCTACAAACTAGACGCTGTAGGAGAAACTGTATTAACTACTGGTAGAGCTGTCGGCGAAAAAATTGGTGCGGGAATTGCCAGAGTAATCCTCTCGGTAACCGATATTGAACAATTTCAACCAGGAGAAGTTTTAGTTACCAACAAAACCGATCCCGATTGGGAACCGATTATGAAACAAGCTAGTGCGATCGTCACTAACCAAGGCGGAAGAACTTGTCATGCAGCAATTATTGCTCGCGAAATGGGGATACCTGCAATTGTTGGTTGTGGAGATGCTACTAGTAGTATTCTCTCGCGAGAGGAAATTACCGTATCCTGTGCTGAAGGTGAACAAGGCAAAGTTTATGCAGGGAAGATTCCCTTTTCTATCGAATCAATTCAACTAGATAAATTACCTACCACCAAAACCAAAGTGCTAATGAACATTGGCGATCCCGCCTCGGCATTTAGCCTTGCTGCTTTGCCCTGTGATGGTGTGGGTTTAGCCAGATTAGAGTTTATCATTGCTAATCAGATCAAGGTTCACCCTCTGGCATTACTAAATTTTGCCGATCTCAAAGATCCTCAAGCAAAAATAGTGATCGCAAATTTAACCGCAAACTATACTAACAAACCTGATTTCTTTGTGGACAAACTAGCTAGGGGAATTGCCACCATTGCCGCAGCTTTTTATCCCAAGCCTGTCATTGTCAGGATGTCAGACTTTAAGAGTAATGAATACGCTAACTTACTTGGCGGAAAACAGTTTGAACCCCAAGAAGAAAACCCCATGCTGGGTTGGCGTGGTGCTTCTCGCTACTACGATTCTCGCTACAAAGCAGCTTTTGCTCTAGAGTGCTTGGCCTTTAAACGAGTCCGCGACGCGATGGGCTTAACCAATGTTATTCTCATGATTCCTTTCTGTCGTACTCCCGATGAAGGACGCAAAGTACTGGCAGAAATGGCAAGCCACGGCTTAGTTCGCGGAGAAAATGGCTTAGAAATCTATGTAATGTGCGAACTGCCCAGTAATGTTTTGCTAGCAGCAGAATTTAGCCAAGTTTTTGATGGCTTTTCCATTGGTTCTAACGATCTAACTCAACTAACTCTGGGACTAGACCGCGACTCGGCACTAGTTGCTGATTTATTTGACGAACGCAACCCAGCAGTTAAAACCATGCTGAAAATGATGATCGGTTCTGCTTGGCAGAATCAACGCAAAATTGGCATTTGCGGACAAGCCCCTAGTGACTATCCAGAGTTTGCTCAGTTTTTAGTTGAACAAGGAATTGATTCAATTAGCCTCAACCCCGACACAGTACTCAAAACCAGACTGCATATAGCAGAAGCGGAACAAAACCTCAGTTGAGTATTTCCCAGTTGGGCAAAATCATCAAGCCGCAAGTTAATTATCTACTTCAAAAATTTTGCCCACTTTTAATCACCAATTACCCATAAATCATTATGATGCACAAAATTATCGTTTCCGTAGATCGTTCGCCTCTTGGAATTGCCGTGTTTAATCAAGCTGTAGCTTTAGCCCAGACCACAAAGGCCAAGCTGATGTTATTGCACGTCATGACACCAAAAGAACCAGAATATCCCTACTTACCACTTGATATTGATTATTATCCGCTAATTGAAACAAAAACCTATGAGCATTACCATCAAAAATTTGCGGAATACGAAGCAAATGGGCTGGACTTTCTCCAAGGACTTGCAGAACAAGCCAGAGATCAAGGAGTTGATACTGAATATACTCAGCTAGAAGGTAATCCAGGAAGAATGACTTGTGAACTTGCTAACAATTGGTCGGCAGACCTGATCGTGGTTGGCAGTAGAGGATTAAGGGGAATTAAAGAAATGTTCCTTGGTAGCGTTAGCAATTATGTAACGCACCATGCACCTTGTTCAGTTCTGATTGTGCGCCAACCCATAGATGCTGAACTAGAAAATAATCATTACCAGCCTCTAGAAAATCAAGAGCTGTTAACTTCTGATTCCTGATTTTTTTGCTAACAAGATTCCTTGATTCGGCCGATCGCTTACTGCTAATAAGGACCTAACAAATGTATGACTCCGTAATTGTTGCTCTCGACTTGTCTAGTGCCAGTAAATCGGTATTCACTAAGGCTTTATCTCTGGCCAAGGCTGATGGAGCAAGCTTGATTTTATTGCATGTTTTATCTTCAGAAGAGCCAACCAGTCCTTTCCTTGCTGGTTATATGTCACACCCTAGAAATCACGCTATTCATGTTCCCTCCGAAATAGTACAACAAGCAAATCAAGCATTTCAGCGAGAATGGCAAGAATTTGAGCAGAATGGTCTGGAGATGCTAAATTTATTCGCCAAGAGAGCGATCGCAGCAGGAGTAAAAACAGAATTTAGTCAAATAACAGGTCATCCAAGTTCCACAATTTGTGAGTTTGCTCGTTCAGCTCATGCAGATTTAATTGTCATCGGTAGAAGAGGACATTCAAGATTACAGGAGATGATGCTCGGTAGTGTTAGTAACTATGTTATTCACCATGCGCCCTGCTCTATTTTGCTGGTGCAAACTCCAATTTTGGCAGAATCAACCTCAACAGATCAGATACAAAATATGGTTTGTGTCTAATAGGATTAATAGCTTGCTCATCGACTGACCTCTTTTTCGTTCGACAGCTCAATGGATTAATTTGGCAATACTAACAAGCTAAAACTATATATTTGAGGATTTTGCGATGAAGAAAGTAAGAGCATAAAAAATCTGCCAAATAATTATTTTTCGTTGATCCCCGACCTGAACTTAAAACTTATACGCAATCAAATACTACTAGCCAAACGTTCCAATACCTAGTAATAAGTATGTTCGATCAAGTTTTCACCTCAACTTATCCGGTCAAAAGTACAGCTATGCTCCGTCCTCGTAAAGGAGTGATTATCGGCGTAGGGCAAGTAGGACTAGCTTGTGCTTATTCTTTACTGATTCAAAACTGCTTTGATGAATTGGTATTGCAAGATCTGCAATCAAAAAAAGTGGCAGGGGAAGTAATGGATCTAGTTCATGGCATGTCCCTAATTGAGCCTACTGATGTAGTGGTAGGTACAGTAGCTGATGCAGGGCAAAATGCCGATATTGTCATTATCACAGCAGGTGCAGCTCAAAAACCAGGAGAAACTAGAATTGACCTCCTCGAAAGAAATGTCGCCATATACCGCAGCATATTAAAAGATGTAGTCAAACATTGCCCTGATGCTATTTTGTTAATCGTTACCAATCCTGTAGACATCATGACCCATGTGGCTTTAAAGATTTCTGGATTCCCCAGTTCTCGGGTCATAGGTACAGGAACCGTATTGGACACTTCTAGATTTCGTTCTTTACTTGCACAAAAACTGGCAATTGATCCTCGTAGCGTTCACGCTCATGTTATTGGCGAACATGGCGATAGTGAAGTACCTGTTTGGAGTACAGCAAATGTGGCTGGTCGTAGATTATTAAATCAGGATTGGGAAGATTTGGAATTAAGCGATCGCAATGAATTAACAGCTATGTTCGCACAGGTCAAAAATGCTGCCTATGAAATAATCCAGCGCAAAGGATACACCTCCTATGCCATTGGTCTGGTTGTAACCGATATTGTCAAAGCAATTTTGCGCTCTCAAGAAAGAGTGCTAACTGTTAGTGGTCTTGTAGAAGGTCTATACGATATTGATGATGTGTGTTTGGGTTTACCAAGAGTAATTGATGAAAAGGGGATTCTCAAAACGGTGAATCTTCAGCTAAGCTCCAGAGAGATCGAGCAACTTCGTCATTCTGCTGAAATCCTTAAAAGTGTCTATCAGCATATTGCTTTTAACTAAGATCAATAGCAATTAAATCTAATCTAATCTTTTTATCCTTTTAAAGTAGTGCAATTTGAATTTAGTTCTTTTATGTCTGCGTAAATATAGATAACGATCTTTAATCTAGCCTGAAGGGATTTGTTAGAGACAAGTAAGTCTCAGCTAGGTAAAAAGTCAATTTTTTTAAGACTTAATGGAGTTTATGACAATTTTCAATCTTTCCTCACAACTTCCTCAATAAATACACTTAAGCTAAAAGTAGATGAGAAACAAACATTCTGATCCTTCTCTATAGAGCCGATTTGACATCTTTACAATAGAATAAAAAGTTTATTTCTGAGTGGAAGCCAATCATCATGGTCTATTCAAGCAGTCTGACAGACGAAGAGTGGAAAGTCTTAGAACCACTGTTGCCTGAAGTTCTGCCCAAGAAAAAACGTACTCGTCCGCTAGATTGGAGTTATCGAGAGCTGATTGACGGTGTTTTGTATCAACTCAAAAATGGCTGCAATTGGAAGGATTTACCAAAGGACTTACCTCCATACTCAACAGTTTACTGGCACTACAAACAGTGGAGAACAGCAGGAACTATTGAGAACTTGATGGTGATTTTGCACGAAAAAGTGCGCGAACAGGTTCAAAAAAACCGAAATGGACTCGACTGATGATCATTGACTCGCAAGCAGTTAAAAACACCTGTAATGCCAGTGTAGAGTCTAAGGGATTTTGCTTCTACAAGGCTACCAACGGCATCAAAAGACACTTAGCAGTTGACATATTAGGCTTTCCATTCTTTACCCATTGCACTCCTGCCAATCTGGCCGACGATGTCGGCTTAGTTGAGATGCTCAAAATAAATATCGATTATTTTCGAGCTAAACCAGTCAATATCCCCAAGATTACAATCCTGCTAGACCATGGTTATCATCCTGATAAACTAACTGCTGAACTTCAGGCTGTTTATCCACAAATCATGAGAAAAATCAGGTTTGAGTTATCTGCCAAACCATCCAAGGCAGAGAAGGAAGCACAAGGAATAACTGGTTTTGTACCTGTTGCTGCTCGCTGGGTGATTGAAAGGTCTAACGCCTGGATGGAGCGGTGCAAAATTTTGATCAAGAATTTTGAGAGAACCTTGGACAACGCTACAACTAAGCTCAACTTGTGCTTTGTCCGACTGATGCTTAAACGTATTTCTGTCTCTTCTTAGAGATCTCAAATGGGTTCTATAGCTAAAGTAGGAGGTGAATAAGATGAAAGTACGTAATAGATCGCTTAATCTCATACCTTTGTTTTTCAGCTTGTCTTTACTTACAGTGGGAGTTATTGCAATTGTTTTACCAAAAGATTTGGCTTTAATTTCTATTCCTGATCAGGCAAAAAAGGCTTTTTCTGAAGAAATTAAATCAGCTCAGCTCAATCCACAGATTTACCAGATAGAAATAGTTGACCATCAAATTAAATTAACACCAAAAAACATTGATTTTTTGGCAATTTCACCAGAACTGACCCTCAAAAGGGTAATGGAAGAATTATTTACTCCTTCTTCTGGTTCAGATTCGGCAACTACTATTCCCCCAGGAACCCAGCTATTAGATATTCAAGTTAACAACAAAGGGGTATTTCTCAACTTATCGACCGAATTTACCGAAGGTGGTGGTAGTAGTTCGATGATTTATCGAGTAGGTCAGGTACTTTTTACAGCAACTAGTCTCGATCCTGAAGCAGCAGTGTTTTTATCAATTGAAGGTAAAGCTTTGGATCAAAGTTATCCCTTAGGAGGAGAAGGCTTACTTTTAGACTATCCCCTTACAAGACAACGATTCAGTCAAGATTTTTTATTATACGAATAACCAGGAGGTAATTATAGATGAAACTATTTACTTTGGTTCAAGATATTGTTCAATCAGTTTGGAATGATGTTGCAAATCTATTTCAACCTACCAAAGATGATTATCCAGCGACAGGAGTTCAGCCTTTTAGTGGAGAAACCAATAAAAACAGCTAGCAATAATATTTTTTGGCCGCTTAAGTTAAAAGTATAGAAAAGGGAGAGATACACTTTGCTAAAGTCGATATAGCTCTCCTCATAGAAACTGATTTTACCGACGAGTTACTACATTTGTGTTTCTTTAGGGAAAATTGTTACCTAAGCGTCTCTACTAGAGCCTTTTTGCTCTTTTTTCTAAAAGAATTAAATTGAACCGATCTAGGTAAATACTCACAATTTTCTCGAATTTCTTACTTATATTAGAAATCAAGTAAACCAGTTGCTAATAATCCTACTTTCTTAGGCTTATTGTTCTACTAATCATAGCGATCGCTTTTTGTTAGAGATTTTTTATAATCTAAGGAGGCAATAAATGATTAACAAAATTCTTGTAGCTGTAGATTGCCAAGGTAATAACAATTTAGTTTTTGAATCCGCTATATCTCTGGCTAAGTCAACAGGTGCCAGCCTGATTTTGCTCTACGTAATATCAGAGCATACGGTAAACGACATGCTTTTGCCTACATATGCTTATTATCCTTATCCAATGCTGGATGAAGATGACAGAAATGTTTATAAAGAAAAGTTAGAAGAATATCAAAAAATAGGAATTGATTTTCTCCAAACTCTGGCTAATAAGGCAACAGCTGCAGGAATCACCACTGAATATACTCAATTAATTGGTAATCCAGGCAGAACTATTTGTGAACTAGCTAGCACTTGGGAAGCAGATTTGATCTTAGTTGGTAGCCGAGGACTTAAAGGTCTTAAAGAAATGTTCCTTGGTAGCGTAAGTAACTATGTTACTCATCATGCACGTTGCTCAGTACTAATTGTTCGTGATGCAGTGAAACAGAAAACCGACCCAATAACACAACCCGCAGTAGCAACCATTGATGGTTAGAACTATTAACTAGTTAAGTTCAGAAGCTTGGTCTATTTTCTCAAAACACTTCCAACTATTAAATTAGGTCGTTGCGATATGACTATTGAAATTATTAACCACCCTTTTGCCAAGGTAGTTGGTTTAAAAATTACATCGAAAATTGAAGCTCAAGATATCGAACAAATAACTCAAATCATAGAAGAAAAATTGAAATCTGAAAGCAAATTGAGCATCTATGCAGAAGTAGAAGATTGGTCAGGAATTTCTGTGAAGGCATTTATCAAAGATCTGCAATTTAGTCTCAAACATATTAAGGACTTTGAGAAAGAAGTAATAGTCTCTGATAGCAAATGGCTAAAAAAACTGGCAGAAATTTATAATAGCCTATTTTCAAGTATCGATGTTCAACACTTTAACTTTGCCGATCAAGATAAAGCTTGGGAATATGTCGGACAATAATTTTTTAGCTTGACTTTTCTTAATACAAGAAGCGACAAACTTCACAATTTCTTCAGATTTCGCCACTATTATTAACCTTGAATCAGAAGAGAGATGATTAGCCAGATCGGAAGGAGTTTTTACCGATGAAAAGAACTATTAACTGTCCTTGCTGCTCTAGTTTGATGCTCCATCACATTTGCGATCGCCAAGAATATTGGTTTTGTCGTCAATGTTGGCAAAAAATGCCAATCTTATCAGGAAAAATAGAACTCAGAGAAGTTATAAGTAATGGCATAAAAATCTCAAGACAACCAGCTTAACTAAAGTAGTTAGCAGCTTTATTTTTAAGCAAATTATATTTTGACTACATTCTCAATTGAGGAGCTAATCTATATGAATAATCAAGTAAATTCGAGAAAAGTAATAACAAAAGCGCGTCTCCAACAAGAAAACCTTGATCATAATATGTTGAGTCGGACAAAAGCAGAAATTAACCAAAAATCCGACCATATTATTGAATCTGAAGCTAGAGAATTAATGGGCGAATCTAGAAAACAGCAAGAACATGTCAAAGAAACTATGCTAAGTCGTGTAGAAGCAGAAATTGATCATTCGTAGTTAATAGCGGCTGTTCTTCTCGCTTAAGTAAATAATGAGGAGAGAGAGTTAATGCCAGAATCTCTAGGACAATCTACAATCAAGAAATCAAAAACACAGCAAAATCGTCGTCTCAATAGTAAATTTAAAGAAAGATTAGGGCACTCTAGCATTTACTCTCAGAGAAATCCTCAAACCTTTTTTCAATTTCTATCTCCTGAGGAAAAAGCAGTCAAGTTACAAGAATTAAATTTGCTTTATCGTGAAATACTAGCTAATTATTTTCGTGATGAAGAACTAACTATTCAGCAAATTGATCGTTTTGTAGAGTCAGCTTTTTTCATTAATCTTTCTCTAGAACAGGTTGTTGAAATCCATTTATATCTAATTGAAGATCTATATCGCAATCTTCACCTTGAAGGGTTTCAATCAAATTTTCTAAGTGATTATCGCTTAGTCCTAATTGATATAATTACCCACCTAGGTGAAATGTATCGTAGTGTAGTTAAAGACAAATGCTTAACTACGACCAAAATAGAATAAATTTTCTTGATGGTATTTTAGTTACGACACATACAGCAGTTTGCATCTAAATAGGGGACAATATTGGTGTATAGTGCGTTGTG
>CAZSEZ010000077.1:0-16293 GCA_964606015.1 uncultured bacterium | reverse complement strand
TATGCCAAGTTGGTTTCTTCTAGCAGTCTGGGTGCTGTTACAGATATAGCTGATTAATTTTCTTGTTTGAATTTTTTAACCTAATCTTGGGTGGGCAATGCTCACCTTTTTTTATTACTATATTTATGAATATATAGTAAGTAAATTATCTTGGCTAAAGGTATGATTCCTAGTGATAAAGAAAGATTAGTTGATATATCTGATAAACCAAGTGATATTCAAAAAACTGCAATTAAAGTAGCATTTTTTACGACTAATATTGATAAGTTTCATAAGATTGATAGGCCAGAATTTAAAGACTTCTTTGAGGATTCTTTGGCTAACTTAAGAAAAGACTATACTAAAGATGAGTTTATAAGAAGTGAGTGCTTTAATCAATCTTGGGATTGTATTCAAGGAGAGAAAAGAGAGGAGATAATCGGACTTTTAGAAAATTACTGTGCTGCTGAATACTCAGGTTTTATTCTTTATAAAGAGTTGTCTTATCAGCTAAAAAATAAAGATGGTTTTCTGGCAGAAGGCTTCTCTTTGATGTCTCGTGATGAAGCAAGACATGCCAGTCTACTAAATCAGTCTCTTTTGGATTTTTCTCTTAAACCAAGCTTGAATTTTCTGGGGAAGAAAAATAGAAAATACATATCGCTTCCTTTTTCTTGGTTTATTTACTCCACTTATCTATCTGAAAGAATTTCTAGCTGCTACTACATAAGCATCTTTAACCATCTACAATCTCAGCCAGAATACTCAATCTATCCTATTTTTGATTTTTATAGAGCATGGAGTGATGATGAGAATAGGCATGGGGACTTTTTTGGAGCAATTATGCGTTCATATTTAGTAGGCTCTAATAAGTCTATCTCTAGACTGGTTTGCAAGATTTACCTGATAACTATATTTAGTATGACCTATATTAGTTATCGTAATAAGTCGCAGTTCCTTGAAACCCTTGGTTTAGATGCTCATGATTACTCTATTTCTATGATCAGAAAGGTCAATCATTCTATTAGTAGAGATTTGCCTGTCACTTTGGTTTTAGATGATATGGATTTTTTTGATAAATTGAGTTCTATTTTAGCTGGTATAAATAGAAATAAAAATATTGAATTATTAAATCAAAATTTATTTCTTAAATTGATTAAAAAAATACCAAATTACTTGCTGATTTTATTGGGTATTGCTCGTTTATCTTTCACAAGAACATATTGAGTTATTTGTAATTAGAATGATAAGTGGAGCAAAGGATTTATTACAGTTAAGCCTGGTTCTCTCAAAAGGCTTCCCCTCAATGTATGTCTTAGTGATTTCTGCAATCTTAATCATAGCCCTTCTCTTGGTTATTGCTGTGAGGGGGGTTACTATCAGAGTAATTCGATTCTGCGTGGGATAATAGCAGAGTATTTTCAAGTTCTGCTCTTACTTCTCTATTCACATAGCACTCACTTTTCAGACAATCTACTAATAATTGATTGGCAGTTAGGTATTGATTGAGTAGGCCAACTTGCCCTCGGCTAAATTCTCTTTGATGTCCGAGATCACGATATTTGATCATGGCTTGTCTGAGGTCTTCACTCCAAGCTTTACCATTATCTTGCCACCACTTTCTTCCATATCTTCGATCTCGATCTGGGTCGGGTAACTGTTGTTGCAACGTAATCAAGATTTTTTTAAATTCTGGCTTTTCACATAGCCTTATAGATTGGTTGAGGTAGTAAAGGCGGTTGAGGGAGTGGTCGATGGAGAAGTCGAGGGATTGATCGAGAGAAAAGCTGAGAGATCGATCAAGGGAGAGACCGAGTGATCGGTCGGGGGGGAGGTCGAGGCCGAGAGAGTAGTGGAGGGAGCGAGAGAAATGATGAGAGGGGGAAAGATCTAAGTGGACGGAATGGTCGAGGTGGTCGAAGACGTCGAGGGAGAGGTATACATAATATGCTCTCATAGCCGCAATTTTGTAGCTTGCCTCGACAGAATTACTTTTGTGATTTGCCCAGTTAAGCAGATCTTGGATTTCTGTGTCTTCGGCAACTAGCCGATCTATCTTTTGTTTCATCAAGACCAAGAGTCTGTCTGCTGGTTCTAGCATAGCTGCGGTCAAGAGAAATACTTCCCGCCAACGTTTTTCAGTAACGTGACTAGCCAAATTAGTTAGGGTCACTTCTAAATGATTGGGATTAGAGATAGTCGCTATTCTGCGCGCAGTGAAATATTCCTGAAAAGTCAGATGAGAAAAAGAATAAATCCCTCTAGCTCTTTCTATTAGCAAGCCATGTTGTGCTTCGATGGACTTTAGTACCGCTTGACTATCGATATCCAGAGCAGTCTGTTCTTGGGGAGCGTTAGGTAAATTGCAAATATATTCCCCAATATGATTCTCAATTGTTCTTTGCTTAAAGAAGTATTCCTTGTTTGCAAAAGTCTGGAAAGCAACCTGACTAAGTAAACCCTCTTTTCTTTTGACAGTTAGCTCTTGGTAAACTTGCTCACGGTAAATCCTACGTTTATCGTCCCATTTTCTGAGCAAAGTGTTAGTAGCTCTGGAGTACAAATCTGCCCGATCCGTGGGGAAATTGCCAGAGTCTTCAAACTCCAAACAAAGTAAAGTCAGCAGTAAGGGACTATTGGCAAGTTCTTTAATCGTGGGATTGCATTGCAACTGATCTAAGAAATCTTGGGTATAGTCTGGCAGTTGTTTAATCGTGAACCAGCTAGTGACAAAAGACTCTATTTGCTCATCATCAAAATCTGCGACTTCTACCTCAGTAAACTGGACAAAATTATATTCTTTGGCTGCAATGCGACAGGTTATGGCAAATTGATTGCTTCCATAAGCTCGATAAAGGTTCTCAATATCCCTAATTATTCTTTGAGTATCTTCCTCCCGGACTTCATCCAAGCCATCTAGTAAAACTAAGCCTTTGCCCGCTACCAAGATGCGTTCTAATTTCTCCTTTGCATCTATAATCTGGCAATTTTCAAGCCACAGATTGATGTAGGTAACTAAATCTGGTTTATCTCGGGTTTCCGCATATTTTTTTAGCGGAATAAAAATTGGCACTTTTTCGGCTGCAAACTCTCCTCGGTTGCACTGAATTGCTAAGTACTTAAGGAAAGTGGTTTTTCCTGCTCCTGGCTTACCCAAGATCATCAGTTGATTATGTTCATCTATAACTTCTAGTCCTGGAACTCTCTTTTGTTTAATGGTGTTTAAACCAAAACGATCAAAATCTTCTAACTGACAGTTTTCTTGGAGTTGTTCTAGATTGAGTCCTCGACGACCAATGATTTTCTCTAAAATATTGACCTTGGTATAAATATCATTCAGCTCGATAGGTCTGGTCATATCCAGTACCCGCATTGTCCCGCATTCTTTCTCCACACTAGCTTTTACTGCGTTGCGAATTTCCTCAACAAGTTCAGTGATCGCTTTATCTTGGATCTCAGCTTTTTCCTTATCCTCTAGTTCAACAATATCTGAATACTCAAGCTTCAAAGCTTCGCAAATCCCAATAAATTTCTGTTTATCAATCGGGACTCCCTTAAAAAAATTGCTCACCACAGGACGAGAGCAACCAGCCAGATCTGCCAATATTTGTTGCGTCCAGCCTTTTCTCTTAAATTCTCGCTTTGCTATTGTGAGTCCCGCTTGCGAGGCAACGTAAGACCTTTCCATGAACTACTTGTTATTACCTATTCATTTCAAGCTTAGGGTAATTCAATCTTGATGGATAAAAAATTAGCTTTGACAAAAGTTTTACACAAGTCTACTGCTTAGTCTGACAACTTTAGAGAGAATCAGCACCAAGATAGAAGGGTAAACAACAGCAAAAAGATTACAGGACTACCAAAATGAAAAATTTCAAGGATTTTTTCTCTAGAAAACCAAATTCTGCTTACTCTCAGCAGAAAGAAAATCTTCGCAATCAAGTACACCAACGCTATCGTAAAGATACCTTATTTGTCTTTACCCTGTTGACTTTGATCATTACTCTCTATTTTTGCTGGGGGATAGTTATCAACCCTGCATCCAGCCCAGAAAATATCAAATCAGCATTTGCTCTAATTGTCGCGATTGTTAGTGGTTTAGTGGGTTTTGCCACGGGTAAAGCAGTTGGGTAAGCAAGTTTCCAGTCAAGAAAACAGCGATCTCATCGAAACAAAGAATCTGCTGGCACTAAGACTTAACCAGCCACAGGTAAATACCAGACTTTGTGCAATACTTATAAACTGTCAGCAGCAGATTTTTTATATTTATTTTTATGAGTAAGCAGCGTGTTTTATCGGGAGTCCAGCCCACAGGAAATCTTCACTTGGGTAACTATCTAGGGGCTATTCGTAACTGGGTCGAAACCCAGCAAGAATATGATAATTTCTTTTGCGTTGTCGATTTACACGCTATTACTGTCCCCCACGATCCTAAAGTCTTAGCCAGTAATACTCTGACTACGGCTGCGCTTTATCTGGCTTGTGGGATTGATTTGGATTGTTCAACAATTTTTGCTCAGTCCCATGTCAAAGCTCATAGTGAGTTAGCTTGGTTGCTTAACTGTATTACGCCGTTGAACTGGTTGGAGCGGATGATCCAATTTAAGGAAAAAGCAGTTAAACAAGGTGAAAATGTCAGCGTTGGCTTACTTGATTATCCTGTGCTGATGGCTGCGGATATATTGCTTTACGATGCGGACAAAGTCCCTGTAGGAGAGGACCAAAAACAACACCTTGAACTGACTCGCGATATCGCTATTCGGATCAACGATAAATTTGGTAAGAAAAAAGAACCAGTACTCAAGTTGCCCGACCCCATGATTCGTAAGCAGGGTGCTAGGGTAATGAGTCTGACTGATGGCACTAGAAAAATGTCGAAGTCCGATCCTTCCGAACTGAGTAGAATTAGTTTGTTAGATACTCCCGAAGAGATTAAACGCAAAATCAAGAAGTGTAAGACTGACCCTACTAAAGGTTTAGAGTTTGATAACCCTGAACGCCCTGAATGTAATAATTTACTCTCTTTGTATCAGTTACTTTCTGGCAAAACTAAGGAAGACGTGGCAGCAGAATGTCAGGATATGGGCTGGGGACAGTTTAAGCCATTATTGACCGAGACTACGATCGCAGCTCTAGAACCGATTCAAACTAAATACAATGATCTAATGAGCGATCGCACTTATCTTGATTCAGTACTCAAAGATGGTGCCGCAAAAGCCAATGAGGTGGCAGAGGTAACTTTAGGTAGGGTTCAAAATGCGCTCGGATTTTTACCCAGTCTCTAGTCTGGTTTGTAGCCTGGAACAAGGTTAATTGTAGTTGCGTCTAGTAAGATTGAATTTGATGCTTAAGCTCTAATTCGATCTGACTACTGACCAAACCCTGCTAAGACATATGAATCTAAATGCGATCGCTCAAACGGTTATCAAACACCTGATGTTACTGGGAACAGTAAGTACTATTTTTACTGGTGTTTTACTTGCTCCTGGTAATGCTCAATCAGCAGCTAATACGATAACTTTGGGCGAGACGCTAGAACCCAATCCTCTGGCAGTCAAGGGTAAAACTGGAGGGGACTTGACCGCTGTTGATATAGTTGCCACGGAAAATACCGCTACCGGTTTTTGTAATGGTTTCATCAGTGAGCAACCAAATCATATTTTAGTTTTAGATAGTTTTTTTGAGTTTCTTAAGCTGGAAGTCACTAGTCCTAGTGATACGACTATTATTGTCGAAGGCCCTGGTGGAGTTTGGTGTAACGACGATTCTAATGATGCTAATCCCGCTATTGGTGGACAATGGCAACCAGGAAAATACAATATTTGGGTTGGCTCTTACCAAGAGAATACCAAAGATAATTACCAGTTAAGTATTAGTGATTAAATAATGTTTGATTATCCAGAAACCAAGCAAGAATCAGTTATTGATGACTTTTTTGGAACCAAAGTTAGAGATCCTTATCGTTGGTTAGAAGATCCTGATAGTGAACCAACAAGAGCTTGGGTAGAGGCTCAAAATAAAGTCACTTTTGGTTATCTGGAACAATTACCAGCTAGAGAAAAAATTGAACAACGAGTTACCAAACTTTGGAACTACGAAAAATATGGCGTTCCCTACAAACAAGGCGATCGCTATTTTTACTTTAAAAATGATGGCCTACAAAATCAAAGCGTTCTCTACACTCTAGAATCTTTAGACGCTGAACCCAAAGTTCTTCTTGACCCCAATACACTTTCTGCTGATGGCACAGTAGCTCTGGCAACTATTACCATTAGTGATGATGGCAACCTGTTAGCTTATGGTTTGTCTCGTGGAGGTTCGGACTGGGTAGAGTTTTACGTCCGAGATGTGGAAACTGGTAAAGATTTAGCAGACCATCTCAAGTGGATTAAGTTTTCAGGAGCATCCTGGACAAAAGACAATCAAGGATTCTTTTATAGTCGCTATAGCGAACCCAATGCTAAAACTAAGCTAGAAGATGTCAACTATTTTCAAAAGCTTTACTACCATCGTCTCGGGACAAAACAAACAGAAGATGTTTTAGTTTACGAGCGTCCAGACCAAAAAGAATGGGGCTTTAACGGCAGAGTAACTGAAGATGGGGACTATCTAATTATTAGCGTTTGGCAGGGAACGGACTCTAAAAATTTAGTATTTTACAAAAACCTCCAAGATCCTGATGCTGCGGTAGTGGAACTAATTAACGAGTTTCAAGCAAGTTTTAGTTTCGTTGATCGCCAAGACAATATTTTTTGGTTTAAAACCGACCTTAATGCTCCCAAAGGTAAACTAGTCGCGATCGATATTACTAACCCCAATCACGAAAACTGGCAAACTCTCATCCCTGAAACGGAAGAAACCCTCAAGGGTGTTGGCTTACTAAATAATCAATTTGTGGCTAACTATCTGCAAGATGCTAAGTCACAAGTTAAAGTTTATGACTTAGATGGGTCTTTGGTGCGTGAAGTGGAGCTTCCTGGAATCGGTTCTTTAAGTGGTTTTAGTGGCAAAAGACACGATACTGAAGGTTTTGTATCTTTTAGTAGTTTTACTACTCCCACAACTATTTACCGCTACGATGCTCTCACTGGAAAAAGCACCATTTTCCGACAGCCCACAGTAGATTTTGATCCTGAAGATTATGTTACTAAACAGGTCTTCTACCCCAGTAAAGACGGCATCAAAATTCCTCTGTTTATTACCCACAGAAAAGACCTTAGACTTGATGGCAATAATCCCACTTATCTCTACGCCTATGGTGGGTTTAATGTCTCCATTACTCCTAGTTTTTCCATTGCCAATTTAGTTTGGTTAGAAATGGGTGGTGTTTACGCAGTTGCAAACCTTCGTGGTGGTGGTGAATATGGCGAAGCTTGGCACCAGGCTGGGATGAAGCAAAACAAGCAAAATGTGTTTGATGACTTTATTGCTGCGGGAGAATGGCTAATTGCTAATCAATACACTAGTTCGGAAAAACTTGCGATCGCAGGAGGAAGTAACGGCGGTCTGTTAGTTGGTGCTTGCATGACTCAACGTCCCGATCTGTTTGCTGCTGCTCTACCCGCAGTAGGTGTCATGGATATGTTGCGTTTTCACAAATTCACTATTGGTTGGGCTTGGTGTCCTGAATATGGCAACCCAGAGGAGGAGGAAGATTTTGCCAATCTCTATGGCTATTCTCCTTTGCACAATCTTCAACCAGAAACCAAATACCCCAGCACTCTAATAACTACTGCCGATCACGATGATCGCGTAGTACCAGCCCATAGTTTTAAGTTTGCAGCAGCCTTGCAATCTGCCCACCAAGGAAATAACCCTGTGATGATTCGTATTGAAACTAAAGCAGGACATGGCGCGGGTAAACCAACTACTAAGGTGATTGCAGAAATAGCTGATAAATGGGCATTTTTGTCAGATAACTTAGAGATCTCGTTTTAGGTAAAACAAATTAATTTTCTTTTTTTGTCACAGATCGCCAGGCTGATTCGTCTTAATTTTATGTAGACCCAATCAAGTGGAAAATTTTGTATCGAGTCGATAATTGAGAAAAGCAAATTTCTACATGAAGTGTACTACTACCAGTAACAGCATCTAGGTGAATGCTATGCAGAAATAAAATTTAATCTCAGCACGAGCTAATAACTCGATAAACTTTTATTCAATAAGGGTTAGGAGATGATGCGATCGATCATCCCTACTTGCATTTCAATTACTCTTGAGTAACGTTTTTATATTCTTGATAGTGCAAATCTAGTAGTCCCCCTAGAGTACCAACACCTCTAAAAGCAAATAGTAATGACTTAACTATTCTGGCTTTACCCATCAGCAAAGAAGGAATAAATCCTAACAAGCCTATTACTATTAGAGTGCAACCTTTGAAGACTCTAATGGACTGAGTGAGCACAGAAGGATATAACTCTTTTTCGAAAGAACTATGATCACTCCAAGTTCGATAGCCACGCAACAAAATCCACTTCAAGTTCGTTCTGGATTTCGGAATCCATTCTCTAACAACTGCTTCATTTGACCAGGTAATCTTGTAACCTGACTTGTAGAGATTCATAAACAAGTAAGCATCAGAACTACCAATAAGAGCTAACCGATTATTGAAAACAGGATTTAGCTGTCTTAAAATACTGGCTTTGACTAGAACATTATGGGTGAAAGCAACTGTTCTTTGTTCTCCTGTTCTATAATTAGCTGCACTAAAAAATTTACCCTTAACAACCCAGCTAGAAGAGTTGTGATGGGGAAAATAGGGGATAACAGGGCCAGTAACTATATCCGAATTGTATTTGTCTGCCGTTAATAATAAGTTTTCGAGCCAGGAGGGGTCGGGAACTTCATCATCATCAATAATTGCAAGGAAATCGGAATTATTAGAAGCTAAAGCTATAGATTTGTTTCGAGCAAAAGCGATGCCTCTTTTGGGCTCAAATCCTGTTTTAATATGCCATTTGAATTCTGGTTTTATTTCTGCACAAATTCTATTTGCTAAACCTTGATCATCATTGTCAACTACTATCACCTCTATTTCAGGTGGCCGAGTTCGGGTGAAAGATAACTGATTAATTCCTTCTAGTAAACGTCTCAAACCTTGTGGTCTTTTGTAGGTAATAACACAAATAGAAACTAACATTGTGAACTGGCTTATTTTTTTAACAGGTAAAAACTAACACAGACTAAGAAAGATATTCGATAAGAAGTCTTTTGGGTTTCAAATAAGCTACAGGGATTTTTAAACCTTAGATACTCATCAAACAAAAGTTTCACTAGCAAGTATTCAGGCACAGATTCTAACACCAGTTGTCTGAAAATGCATGTTTTTACTGAGATTTAATTGTTGTACTACTTAATACGGGCCTAATCAGTACATACAATGAAGCTAGAAAAGAAAAATTGTTCGAAGGATTTTTATGAGAGGCAAGGTCTATCTTGTTGGTGCTGGAGTAGGTAATAGTGCTTATCTGGCTGTTAAAGCTCAGGAACTATTGACTAAAGCGGAAGTACTAATTTACGACGCATTGGTAGGAGATAAATTATTGGATTTGGTTCCTGCTAATTGTTTGTTGCTTGATGTTGGTAAGCGAGGGGGGAAAGCAAGCACACCACAAGCCAAAATTAATCAACTCCTTGTGGCCTATTGCTGCCAAGGAAAAAGAGTTGTGCGACTCAAAAGTGGTGATCCTTTAGTTTTTGGTAGAGCAAGGGAAGAAATAATTGCTTTAACAGAGGCTAAATGTGATTTTGAGCTGGTACCGGGTATTTCCTCTATTTTGGCTGCACCTTTATTGGCAGGAATTCCTTTGACGGATAAAGCTTTGAGTCGTTGCTTTGCTGTTGTCACTGGACATCAACCAGAAAATCTCGATTGGGATGCTTTAGCCAAGATCGATACCTTGGTAATTTTGATGGGTACACGATCGCTTCAACAGATTATCAGTAACTTAATTGGATCGGGACGTTCTCCTCAAGAACCAATCGCGATAATTCATAATTGTTCACAACCAGGAGAAAAGGCATTTCGGGGAACCTTAACCGATATAGTAAAAAAAACAGCAGGTTTGGTTTTGTCCCCTGCAGTCATAGTTATCGGCCAAGTTGTGTCTATCCCTCCTTTAAAAAGTAATGATTCCCAACCTTTAATAGGTAAAACTATTCTGGTTACTCGTGCTGCGGAGCAGTCCAGTAAATTTACTACTCTATTGCAAGAGCAAGGTGCCACAGTAGTAGAGATGCCTGCTTTGGCAATCACTGCTCCCTCTAGCTGGCAGGAATTGGATAGCGCGATCGCAGAGCTAAGTTCTTTTAATTGGTTGATTCTCACTTCGGCGAATGGGGTTAACTACTTCTTTGATCGGCTCAAAACCTTAGGCAAAGATAGTCGTGCCTTGGCAGGAGTTAAGATTGCAGTAGTCGGTAGAAAAACTGCTGCTGTTCTCGAAAAATATAATATTCAGCCTGATTTTATTCCCCTAAATTATGTTGCAGATTCTTTGGTAGAGACTTTTCCTGAGGAGTTGTCGCAACAAAAAATCCTCTTTCCTCGGGTGGAGTCTGGTGGGAGAGCTCTTCTAAGGCAGGAGTTAGCAGTCAAGGGAGCCAAAATTGTCGAGGTTTCAGCTTATGAATCAGGATGTCCCAAGCAAATAGATCTAGTAGCTTGGCAAGCACTACAAAAACAGCAGATCGATATTGTAACTTTTGCTAGCTCGAAAACGGTAAGCAACTTCGTACAACTAATAAAAACTCAAGTGACTGACCCCAACCAAGTAGATCAGGTTTTAGCCAAGATTGAGATCGCATCCATTGGTCCACAAACTTCACTTACTTGCCATGAACTTCTAGGCAGAGTAGACATTGAAGCTAGTGAATATACTTTAGAAGGACTCACTACAGCCATCATAGAAAATAGCAACACGAGCTACTAAGTACTAACTCATGATTGAAATACTTAAAATTGGTGATTCTCGCTTAAGAAATCAATCCCAGATAGTTAGAGAACCAACAGAGGCGCAAGTTTTAAAACTAGCCCAGGATTTAATTCAGACTGCGGAGCAAGCAAATGGAGTTGGCATTGCTGCTCCCCAGATCGGTAAATCATGGAAAATTTTCGTTGTGGCTTCTCGTCCCAGTATTCGCTATCCACATGCGCCAAAGATGTCTCCTACTGCGATGATTAACCCAGTTATCCTTAGTCACAGTGATGAAGTGGTTAAAGATTGGGAAGGTTGTTTGAGTGTTCCTGATGTTAGAGGTTTAGTTCCCCGCTACCGAGAAATAGAAGTAGCCTACACGGATATCGCTGGGAAGCAACAGCATCAAGTTTTAACAGATTTTGTAGCTAGAATTTTCCAGCATGAGTTAGATCATCTCAATGGGGTGTTATTTCCTGATCGCGTTGTTTCGACAGAGGATCTATATACTGAGGCGGAATATCAAGAGCTGATTTTGAGCTAATAAACAAAAGATCGCCAAAGATACTTCCCTTTAGCGATCGCACAAACATCTATTTCTTTTTACTCATTACTCAATCAAGTTCAAAGCAATTTCTTTAGCTCATCATCCTTGTATAGAGACTTAACTACTTTCTTGATATCTTGGGTAGAGTTTTTGTTGACTACCATCGTGACATTGCCATCGCGCACGACAACGACATCTTCCAAACCAATGGTTACAAAAACTTCTGATTCGTCACTAGAGTAGAGGACATTACCTTTGCTTTCGTGTGCTACGTGTCTGTTGACTAGCTCTACGTTATCCTGGTCTTTTTTGAGTAGTCTCTCTACACCATTCCAGTCGCCAAGATCATCCCAACCGAAATTCGCAGGTAAAACACAAGCTAAGTTGGTTTTTTCCATTAGGGCATAGTCGATGCTGAGCTTCTCTAAGTCTGCGTAAGCGGCCTTGCCTTTTTCCAAGAGAGGATTGAGTACCTGAGGTGCATGAGCCGCCAACTCATCTAAAACTACTCCTGCTTTAAAAATGAACATGCCACTATTCCAACAGTATCTACCAGTATCGATAAATTCTTGGGCCTTCTCACGGTTTGGTTTTTCGGTAAAGCGGGTTACTTGGTAGACAGGTAAATCTTTGAAGTTTCCTTTTTCAACGCCTTGCTCAATATAGCCATAGCCAGTAGAGGGTTGATTGGGCCTAATTCCTAAAGTCACAATTGAAGACTCGGTTTCTGCTTGTTGAACTGCTGCAATGAGGGTTTGCTCATAAGCTTCATGATCGCCGATCCAATGATCCGCAGGGAAAAATCCCACAATCGCTTCTTTCCCATAGCGTTTGGCAACTTCTAGAGTTGCCCAGGCCACAGCTGGAGCCGTATCTCTGCCTTCAGGTTCGATCAGTAAATTGCTCTCAGGTAGATCTGGTAATTGTTTTCTCACACCATCAGCAATAATTTCTGAAGTAATGACCCACAAGTTTTCCCAACCGCCAGCCAAATTAAGTAAACGGTCTGCTGTAGCTTGCATCAAGCTGCGATCGCTACCATCCAAACAGAGAAATTGTTTGGGGTTTTTGAGACGACTCACAGGCCAAAAACGTTCTCCTTTACCACCAGCAAGAATGATGGGAATTAGTTGTGTAGTCATAAGTGGGTTAATTTAATTTTTTGTTTAGCTTAGGCTCTGTAAAATATGTCTATATCTTGGCAGGCAAATTAGAAATCGTCTCCTTTATATATGTAATTAGTAGAAGTATCAAGAGTAAGCTCAGTTTGAGCGCCTAAAATAGCTAGATTAAGATGTCCTTCAATTATGAATTATTTTTAAGTATTATTGACATACAACAGTATTGAAATAGGCATGATCCAGAAATCTTTACGTATACTGCTCCGTGGCTTACTAATTCTTGTTTTAGCGATCTTTATGGTAAGTACGATCGCAAAGCCAGTAAATGCGGATGATAGTGCGGTTAACTACACCTACAGTGAATTACATGATGAAGACTTCTCCGCAATGAATCTCCAGAGTGGGGTGTTTGCTGCTGCGGATGTTCGCAATTCTAATTTTGCAGGTTCTGATCTTAGTAAAACTATTTTGACTAAGGCTGCTTTTACTAACTCCGACTTATCTGGGGCGAATCTCACCGAATCATTAATGGATCGGGTTGCGTTTGAAAAATGCGATCTTTCTAACGCTGTCTTGCAAGACATTGTGGCTACTAGTACAACCTTTGAGGGGACAGATATTACGGGAGCGGATTTTACTGGGGCGATTATGGATCGCTATCAAACCTATCTACTTTGCCAAAGAGCTGAGGGGACAAACCCTACCACAGGAGTAGATACCAGAGAAAGTCTCCTTTGCCGTTAGATTTCCGTTTCAACCAAGAAACCCTAAAATAATAGATTGCGAGAAATATAGAGAAAAAACTAATGAGTGAATTTGATTACGATTTAATTATTATTGGTGCTGGTGTTGGTGGCCACGGTGCTGCAATTCACGCGGTGAAGTGTGGTTTAAAAACTGCCATTGTCGAAGCTGGTGATATGGGAGGAACTTGCGTAAATCGTGGTTGTATTCCTTCTAAGGCTCTGTTGGCTGCTTCTGGTCGTGTTCGTGAAATGAACGATACAGCTCATTTGCAGTCGATGGGTATCCAAGTTAATGGCGTCCAGTTTGATCGTGCTGCGATCGCAGATCACGCAGGGGACTTAGTTAGTAAAATCCAAAAAGACCTCACTGGTAGTCTGACCAGACTCAATGTCGATATTTTAAGAGGTTGGGGTAAAGTTGCGGGAACGCAAAAAGTAACTGTCTCTGGTGAATCGGGCGACAAGACCTATACTGCCAAAGAAATTATGCTTTGCCCTGGTTCGGTACCTTTTGTGCCTCGTGGCATCGAAGTAGATGGCAAGACTGTCTTTACAAGCGATAATGCTGTCAAGCTAGAATCTCTGCCCGAATGGGTTGCCATTATTGGTAGTGGTTATATCGGTTTAGAATTTTCCGATGTTTACACAGCTTTGGGCGCAGAAGTCACCATGATCGAAGCTCTCGATAACTTGATGCCTGGCTTTGATCGCGAAATTGCCAAGATTGCTAAGCGCACCCTGATCGATCCTCGCGATATTGAAACTTATACAGGAGTTTTTGCTACTAAAATTACTCCTGGAGCACCTGTAACTATTGAGCTTACCGATGCCAAAACCAAAGAAGTAGTCGATGTCTTAGAAGTCGATGCTTGTTTGGTTGCTACAGGTCGTATCCCTGCAACTAAAGATTTAGGTTTAGAAACTCTCGCAGTAGAAATTGACAAACGAGGCTTTATTCCTGTTAATGACAAGTTGCAAGTCCTCAAAGACGGTAAACCTGTGCCTCATATCTGGGCCGTAGGTGACGCGACTGGCAAAATGATGTTAGCCCATGCTGCTTCTGGTCAGGGAGTTGTGGCAGTAGAAAATATGTGTGGTCGTAGCAAAGAAATCGACTATCGTTGTATCCCTGCAGCAGCCTTTACTCATCCTGAAATTAGCTATGTTGGTCTAACCGAAGACCAAGCCAAAGAGCTAGGAGCCAAAGAAGGCTTCAAGGTAGCAACTGCCAAAACCTATTACAAAGGTAACTCCAAAGCTCTAGCTGAAAAAGAAACTGAAGGTATGGCCAAAATTATCTACAACAAAGATAGTGGCGAGCTATTAGGAGTCCATATTATTGGCATCCATGCCTCTGACTTGATTCAAGAAGCTGCAAATGCGATCGCTAAACGTGAGTCTGTAACCAACCTTGCTTTTAATGTCCACACACATCCGACATTATCGGAAGTTTTAGATGAAGCTTACAAACGAGCTGTAGTCTAATTCCAAATTTAGCTAATCATTTGATTCGTTAGTAGCGGGTGGTGTTTGTCATCCGCTTTTTGTTTTTAACTTATGACTTGATTGGTTTAACCAACTCTTAATCCAATAGTTACCTTCAGATAAAGCTGCTTCCGTAATATTACTCAGTCGGTTAAATAATAACTACAAACGTAATTGCTTAGATCCTACGAGGCGAGGTAATCATTTTCTTTGATGAGCGCTAGTAGACCAGCTCTTTGCAAAGTAATATCCCGATTAAGCACACTGTCACTAGATATTGAATCGAAGGAACATGAACTATAAACAAACTGGATTAAAGGTCGCAGGAGTTTCTGCTGCGATCGCTACACTAGCTATGGCTATCCCTGCGGTTAATTCCCAAGGTAGAAGCACAATTAAAATTGACGGTTCAAGTACTGTTTACCCAATTACAGAAGCGATAGCAGAAGAATTTCAAATCGAAAAAAGAGGTTCAACTCAAGTAACTGTTGGTATCTCTGGTACTGGTGGTGGCTTCAAAAAGTTCTGCTCTGCTGACTCTGCAGTACGCACTCACATCTCTAATGCTTCTCGTCCTATAAAAGACAAAGAAAAAGCACTGTGTGCAGCAGCAGGTATTGAGTATATCGAGCTTCCCGTTGCCTTTGATGCGATCGCAGTTGTGGTCAATAACGATAATCCTCTAGAAAGTATCACTACCGACCAGCTCAATGCGATTTGGGGTCCTGAGGCTGATGGTAAAGTTAGCAACTGGAGTCAAGTAAGTTCTGCATTCCCTAACAAAGACTTAGAACTCTATGGTCCTGGTGCTGATTCTGGTACTTTTGACTACTTCACCAAGAAAATCAATGGCGAAGAAGGTGCTAGCCGTGCTGACTATACTCCTAGTGAAGACGATAACGTCTTGGTACAAGGTGTATCTAATGACACAGGTGCAATGGGCTACTTTGGTCTTTCTTACTACCTAGAAAACCAAGATGCAATCAAAGCTCTGGCGATTGATGCTGGTAAAGGTGCAGTTGCTCCTTCTACTGAAACTGTACTAGATGGGACTTATGCTCCTCTATCTCGTCCTATCTATATCTACGTCAGCACTGATGCAGCAGAACTACCTCAGGTTAAAGAGTTTGTTGAGTTTTATCTAACTAATGCAGAATCTCTAGTTCCTGAAACTGGTTCTGTTCCTTTAACAACTGAAGGTTACCAAGATGCAATGGCTCGTTTCCAAAATAAAGTAACTGGCACTGCTTCTGCTAAATAGAATCTTCTCTTACTCAGAGATTTTTACGGTAAGGGTGCATCATGGTGCGCCCCTACTGTGTTGTTTTGACTTGAAACATTAATGACGCAAAATACGGTTAACCTGAATCGCAAGCAACTATACTCTCCCAAGGTTGCTCGGCAAATTCGCGAAAAATTTATTGAAACACTTTTATTTTTAGCTGCTTTTTCTGCAGTTGCCACTACGATTGGCATTCTATATATATTAATTTCGGAAT
>CAZSEZ010000076.1:0-16410 GCA_964606015.1 uncultured bacterium | reverse complement strand
CCACTGTTCAAAGTAGTTACGTTAGTTAATCAATTTTCTACGTATTCTACTCTACTCTTCACTTTTATCGATACGGAATCTTTCTACAGAAGATAGTAAGTCACGAGCAATACTTACCAAACTTTGGAGTGATCCTGCGACCCTTTGAGATTCTTGGGAAGTTGCCTGCGCTGTTAACTCTACAGATTGCATTACCTGTGCTACCGCACGAGAGTTCTCTCTTTGCTCTACTGTATCTGCGGTGATAGAACGTACCAGAGTATCGATCCGATTGGATACTTGAATGATATCTTCGAGAGCGGTCTTGGCTTGGTCTGCTCTGGAGGTTACATCGATTACCTCCTGGAGGCCTTCTTCCATCGCCGTCATTACCGAGCCTGTTTCATTTTGAATCTGCAATACAATTTGCTCGATTTCCTTCAATGATTTACCAGATCTATCTGCTAGCTGTCTTACCTCGTCTGCAACGACCGCAAAGCCACGTCCTGCTTCCCCTGCTTTGGCTGCTTGAATAGAGGCATTCAGTGCTAGTTGGTTGGTTCTCTCTGCAATCTGGGTAATGATCAAGACAATTTTCGAGATTTCTTGCGATGCTTCTGCAAGACGTTTTACTTTCCGCGTAGTTTCCGATACTGTTTCCCGAATTTGGAAGATCCCTGCTACTGTACTTTCTACTGCTTTACCGCCTTTGAGTGCTGTAACAGAAGAAGAGCGAGCAACTTCTTCAGCCTCGCGAGCGTTTTCTGCTACACGCTCGATGGACTCAGTCATCATCTGTACCGAGTTAAGAGTTACTGCTAGCTCTTCCGCCATCCGTAATGCTTCACTGGATTGGTTACGAGCAAACAACTCACTATCTGTAGAGCTACGGTTTACCTGTTCTGCTGCTTCTTTTACCTGACGTACGATTTCTCGCAGACTTTGGATGGTTAAGTTAAATGCGTCAGCAACTGCACCTAGTACGTCGGCAGTTACAGTTGCTTGTACAGTTAAATCCCCTCTTGCTGCACCTTCTACATCATCTAGAAGACGAATAACCTGACGTTGTAAATCTTCTTTTGCTTGTTCGGTTTCTTCTGCTCTACGTTGCGCTTCTTGAGTAGTGGTAAGGATTACCCTAGTCATGCGGTTAAAACCTGTGGCCAAACGACCAAATTCGTCCTGAGAGTAGACAGTGGCTTTGGCATTGAGATTGCCTTGGTAGACATCATCAAACTGACTTTGCAAGTTTTCTGTCGCCTGTTTGATTTGTTTGTTAACCATAGAGCCAAAAATGGAAGCAGTCCCAAAGCTAGCCACACCGGCGACTAAAGCCATAATGCCACTACGTCCAACGTCAGCCATCTGGATTTTGGGAGATTGCTCAGCTTCAGAGGGAAACAGTGCAGTGGCACCAAGACTAGCTCCAAATACAGCGATCATTGATACTACGCCAGTACAGCAAGCAGTAATGAATTGCTTTTTGGGCATAGTCGCGTTGGCAAAAGCCCCAAAAACACCTTGCTCAACTTCAACTACTGGATTAGCTTCGGCACCAGTGGGAAGAACACCACTACCTACACTATCGGCGATGAAGCTACTGGATTCGGACTCATCAATACCTATAGCACTGAAGTCCTGATTGCCCGCAATTTCTGAGCTTTCTTCACTTAAGTCACCAGAAACATTAAATAAACCCGTATCAGGCAATCCTTGCTCCAACTCTTCTAGATCGAAGAAACTACTATCTATTTCATCAAATTCCAGCTCATCTTGATAATCCAGACCATTATGCTCGACAGATTCCCCGAAATCGAACCCTTCAGAATTATCGATCGCATGAGGTTCGGTTAAAACAGTATCAACTTCAAAATCTTGATCGGCATTGAAGTTTTCCTGATATTCCGATTCATCGATTCCATAGTATTCTTCAAACTCTGCTTTTGAGTCGGCAAATGACTCTTCCGCAGCTTCAAAGTGGTTTTCTTCTGTAATGTTGGACTCAAACACTCTTTCTGGTTCAAAGATATCTGAGCTATCTTCAAGAGATTCAATTTTCTCTTCGCTAGCGACGAATGTCCCTAGCTCATCTAGATCGGGATTTCCAATTTCTTCTGCGACATCTGCTTCTGACTCAGCAGTCAAATTAATCTCGTTCTCATCTTCAACCATGAATGTGCCGGCTTCGTGGATGGATGGTTGCTCAGCAGAAATTTTTGATGACTTGGCAAATTCCGCTTCTTCTTCAAGGTCTTCTACCTGCTCATCAAAGTTATCTTCACTGAAGGGATCTTCGAACTCCTGATATTCGGAGTCAGCAAATTGATCAAAAGCATCTTCTCCAAAAGGTTCTGAAACATCGCTATCAAACTGATTTGATTCTGACTCAGCGTACTGATCTGAATCTAAATCCGCCAAATCTTGGTCTTCCTCAAAACCACTAAATCCAATTAAACCTTCAGAATCAGATTCTTCCAATTGCTGTTGGAGTTCTTGAACTTGTTCAATTCCATTGTGAGCACAGTCGAGCAACTCGGGCTCAGAGCTTAAATCCAATACTGCTTCATACTGTTGTTTTGCGAGATTATAATCTTGAAATCCTGCACAGTAAATATGTCCTCTAAGTAGCAAGATACTAGGATTGTCAACAAATTCTTCTGCCAAGCGATCAATTATCTCGGCTGCTCGATCAAAATCCCCATCTTGATAAGCTTGTTCCGCTTGACCGTACTCTTCTTGTAAATAGTTAGTTCCTGATGCCATTTGCTTCTGTTTAATTGTCAAATATATGGATTATTGGCTTGGACTGATAAAAAGTGGGTTATGTGCCACTAGATAATTAGTGAATAATTAGTATTTTTAAGATATTTTTAAGATATTTAGATATAGTCTTTAGCATAAGTAGCTTTGGTTCTAACACTGCAAAGCATCAGAGTGGCAATCTTTAGGCTGCCCACCTTGCAGAACGCAAAATTTTCGCGGAGTCTAGCAAATTTAAATTTTGCTCCTCCTCCCCATCCCACTGCCATTGGCCGGATATAAAAGGCGCCATGCTATCTATCAGTCCGCTTACTGCTTCTAGATTTTCCACATCTAGCCAGTCCATGTCCCCTATTCTCTCAATTGCTAAACCCAGAACTTGCTCCTGGTATTCAATTGCGATTACAGGGATCGTGGGGCGGTCAGTGTTAAGGTTGCCTGAATCACCAAGGAATTGGCATAGGTCAGCAACCCAAACTATTTTTCCCCTCAAATTTATAGTTCCCAAAAGTAGTGGAGAAGCATTAGGTATAGGGGCAATTTCTTCTGTGCTTTGCTGCAAAACCTCTGCTATCCCTGTGGCGGGAATGGCAAATTCTTTGCCCGAGGCAAGAAAAAATCTCAGGTGAAGCTCGCCTTCAGGGTTTTCTAAAGGTTGAAGTTCCAAAGAATAATCTTCCTCGGTACTAATAAACAGTTCTGGGTTAGTATTCATCTAGTTTTAGGCTATTGGATAACTTAGGAAAATTTGATCTCATCAGCTTTGACAGTACAGTTATGCCCGGATATTGCCTAAGCTCTAAGCAATTGTTTGACAGTTCCTATAAGTTCTACTGGCTGGAATGGCTTAGCTATATAGGCGTCTGCTCCCTGCTTCATTCCCCAGTAGCGATCAAACTCCTCTCCTTTAGAGGAACACATTACTACGGGAAGATTCTGGGTTTTAGGATCAGATTTTAAACGACGACAAAGTTCGTAACCATTCATCCGTGGCATCACAATGTCCATGACCACGATGTCTGGATTAAACCTTTCCAGATGTTCTAGAGCTTCCACTCCATCACAAGCTACGATAACTTTCAGCCCACTTCCTTTCAGTAAGTCGGAAATCATCTGCCTCTGTGCCAAACTGTCTTCTACGATTAGAACTTTGCTCATAATGACGTTATCTGCAAATATTCATACACAATTAATTTACAGGAATAGTGGATAACTTAGATTTAACTAGGTCGCCTCTCTGATTCAGAATATACTCTAGATTTTGCCCCATCGCCACCTTCTAATACTCTTTGAATCAGTAGTATCTAATCTTAGCTGCTACTAATATTTTGGTTGTTATTTTTATCGGTAAAAATACTGTGCCTGCATGTAATCATGTTGACGATAGCTAATACTAATTAGTCGTTCACTGAATAATTGTGTGGTCGATAATGTAGCCCACTATTCGATTATTGTAATTAGTGAAAACACTTAAGAAACCGAAAAAATAGATAGAAATATAACAATATTGTAAGAATATACTGGTTTAAGATAAATATCTTGGGCTAGCCCCTTGGCAACCAATTCTGATGCTGGTTATCCTAGTAAAACAAAAGCATTATCATTTGTATTAACCTGTTTGGTGATATGAGTTGGATAAATCAATAAGTTTACAAATTTACGATTTAGAGAGTTCTTTCGATATTTAAGCTTTTAAAGACTAGAGGGGATTGCAAGGGTGCGATATTTGGCAGAAATACAAAAGCAAAGTAAAGGGTTTATGGGTGGATTCGAGACTAAGCTCAAGCTCCTAGCCTCTCAAGATAGCGATCGCGGTTGGCAGACCGTTTCTGGTAAAGAAGTAGTTGCAAAGGAAGATTCTGGAACTTTGGGTGTCGGCGCGCTGGTGATGGTCAGTGTCAACGAGAATGATCAAATTCAGGGTAACTTGGAACTAGCCTCTGCCAGAATTCTGGGGATTATCCAAGGTCTTTCTCGGATGCAAGAAAAAAACAAAAGTCTTGAGGAAGAAATTGAAACCTGGAGAGAGTCTCTGCAAATGCAAGGAGAGCAACTGAGCGAGCAGAAGTTAGACCTTGAGTCTCGCTTGTTAGAACTTGAACGGATGGAAGAAGAGTTTGAGCAATTTGAAGCTCAGCGCCAAGAGATTGCTAAGTCCAGGGAAGAAGCAGATGCACTCAGAGTTGAAGTTGAGGCCAAAACCAAGCAATTAGAAGAAGAAGAAGCTCGTATTGCTGAGCAGCAGCAACGTATTGAGCAAAACCTCAAAGATGGCAAGGTTCTTGATGAAGCTCAAGCCAGTCAGATTCAATCCCTTTTAGACTCACTTTCTGCAGAGATAGCTTCGGGAGATCTTTCTAAACCTGACTTAAGTTTAGTTAACCAAAAAACTGACATTGCAGCGATCGCTGCAAGATTGCAGAAAGAACGCCAGCAGTTGGAGCAGAAAAGAGTACTTCTGGCAGAAATTATTGTTCAAGAAGAATCTCAGGCAGTAATAGCTAATACCCTTAGTTTGGCTGGGATAGAATCCAATGGAGTCTCTACCGATGGAAAAATTGATGTTAAGGCATTGGAGAATATGCCTTTATCAGAGCTAGAAAAGATTGTTAAAGATCTCAAAAAAGATCTCGAAAAAGTAGCTCAGTTTGTTCACGATCAAGAAGAAGAACTAAATTGGCAATGCCAAGCTGTTGACGAATTAGAGGAAAAAATAAAAGCAGCAAGCGAGTTTGACCGTTTATCTTTGGAGAATGAGCTAGCAGAAGAAAAAGAAGCAAAAAAAATGTTGGACGAGACTCTAGTTGGTCAACGTCGTTCCTTAAAAGAGAGACACGAGCGTTTTCTGCAGCATTCTCGCATCTTAAAACGTCGTCAAGGAATTTTTGATATTGAAATTGAGCTACAAGATGTTGATTTAGAACCCCTGAAAACTGCTTTGGCGAATCAGCAGAAAGAGACTGCAGCTAAGAAAGCTAGTACTGAATCTGAAATAGCAAAAATCCAGCAAACAATCGCTGATCTTCAGAGTAAGATCCAGCAGAAAATCGCTCAGAATCAAATTTTAGCTAATGATCTTCAAGAGCCTTTTCATATTCAGGAAGTAATCAAGCAAATCAAGCAACATTTAGATAAATTGACAGTATCTGAAGAACCTACTGAAACTAATTCTAGTGAAGCTCTAAACCAGATTAGACAAACGATCGAAGAATTAGCTTTCAGTTAGATATTTGTCAGGAAGGAATATTATCATCTGAGAGATTTGCTTCAGTAAAAATGCGGTCTCTGCCAGCTCTTTTAGCTCTATACAGTAAATTATCTGCTTGTTCGATTAAATTTTGAGGGGAATATTTGGTATTGGGAACACAGTTAATGAGGCCGACACTAAGAGTTACATAGTTACTAACGTCAGATTTCTGGTGGGCTAATTCCAATTGTTCCAGGTTGTGACGAATCAGATTGCCCACATATAAAGCTCCATCGAGGCTGGTGTCAGGTAGGATTAAGGCGAATTCTTCCCCACCATAGCGGGCCACTAAATCTGCTGGTCTTCTTATGGCGCTCTGAAGCACTTGGGCTACGGTTTGTAAGGCAAGATCTCCAGCAGGATGTCCGTAAGTGTCGTTATAAAGTTTGAAATAATCGATATCGCACAACATTAGAGAGAGAGACTTTTGTTCGCGAGCTAAACGCTGCCATTCTTTTTCCAAGACCTGATCGAAATAACGACGATTTGCTACTCCTGTCAAACCATCGAGGATAGCTAATCTTTCTAGTTCTCGATTAGCTAGTTTGAGCTGACGGTATAGTTCTGACTGTTGAATTGCAATGCTAACTTGATTTGTTAACTGTCCCAAAAAATCTGTCTCCCAAAGTTGCCATTGTCGAGGATGTTTGAAATTGTAGGCAACTAATAAGCCCCAAAGCCTCTCTGAATCAGAATTTTTGACAATTTTCGGACTGTCGGTTGTAACATTATTTGCTAATGCATCAGTGAAGTAAACTGGGACAAAATGTTCTTCCAAGGCAGTATTACGCCAAATTGCAATGGTAAGAATTGAGCCTATCGAACTATTGGTTACTAAAGGTGCTCTGGAAACATCTCTAGTGTCGTTGGTTGCCACAATAGACTGCTGTTGACTGTGTTGCAGGAACAGTTCTAGATCGATAGGGAGTGAGCTATCGGGGTCAAGTTCCTCAATGCGATCGCATTTTGCTTGCGCAATTATTTCTGCTGAGCCATCACCGCAGTACTTGGCAATTAGTACTTTGTCAGTTTTAAGGAATTGTTGTACTTCCGCGACTGTACTACAAAGAATTTCTTGAAGATCGAGAGATTTACGAATGCGATCTAACATTGTTTTCATCATGGCTTGCTGTCTCAGCGCCATTTCAGTCTTCTGTCTTTCAATCGCATAACGAATCGAGCTGGTTAATAATTCTCCAGTAAATTTCCCTTTGATCAGATAGTCTTGAACTCCTTGGCGTAATGCTGCAACTGCCAGTGCGTGATCGTTGCGACCTGTTAAAACAATTATGGGGATCAAAGAGGTCATCTGCTTAACTTGGATGATACTTTCCAAACCTTGACTGTCTGGTAAAGAAAGATCGAGCAATACTACATCAACGCTAGCTCTTTCTAGTAGTTGCAACGCCTTGGTCAATCTTTGAACATGAGTGATCTGAAAGTCGAGAATATCTTCACCTGCCAGAATTTCTTCAATCCAACAAGCAAAGGGTAGTTCATCTTCAATTAGAAGTATTTTAAGCGGTTTTGAATTCACGGATTTAAACTCAATTATGAAAACTCAAGTTAAGTTTGTGCAAGTTGAGAGCAATTAAGCCAAAAATGAATACTGACTTTTACCAAGTTAATCAATTCAGATAATTGATATGGTTTATGAAGATAGCAATTAGCTTTTAAATTATAGCTTTTTAGGATATCTTGTTGTTGCTGAGATGATGTCAGGATGATTATAGGAATTGTTTTAAACTTAAGATTATTTTTGACATTCACTAGTAATTCATATCCGTCCATTTTTGGTAAATGAATATCTAAAAATATTAGATCTGGACGTGGAGCCCATTGATATGGAGGGTCTCTCTCAATAAACTTTAATGCTGATTCAACATCATCAACAATATGTAATTGGTGTTCAATCTGGTTTTCTTCAAATGCTATGGTCATTAATTCTTGATAGCTAAGAGTATCTTCGACTAGTAGGATGTGACCAGTATTGGTTGAATTGCTCATTACTAACCTTTAGGTATTTAGTGATGCTTTAGGGACAGTAAAAAAGAAAGTTGTGGAATCATTTTCTGCTGATTTTAGCCAGATTTTTCCTCCATGACGCTGGACGATTTTTTGGCAAATTGCTAGGCCAATCCCCGTTCCGGGATATTCTTCTTGGGTATGTAAACGTTGAAAGATTTGAAAAATACGTTGATGAAATTTGGGTTCAATACCAATGCCATTATCTTCTATAGAAAAGAGGTAGAAGTTATCTTGTAATTCTGCTTTGATTGTGATCGAGGGAGTTTGCTCGGAACGATACTTAAGACTATTCCCAATTAGATTTTGGAAAAGAGTAATAAATTGTGAGCGATCAATAACTAAACTGGGTAACTCAGAAGCAATAAAGATCTCTGCTTGGTTGGCTTCAATCTTTGCCGCTAAATTAGCGATCGCTTGTTGGATAATCGAACTAAAATCAGTCGCACAAAAAGTATTTTGTTGTCGATCTACTCTAGAGTATTCTAGTAAATCTTCGATTTGTTTCCTCATCCGATCAACTGCTGAAACTATGTAGTCAATGTACTTATCTGCTTTTTCGTCTAATCTATCTCTATAGCGATGCTCTAGTAACTGAGCATAGTTAGAGATAGTTTGGAGTGGTGCTTGTAGGTCATGGGAAGTTACATAAGCAAACTGTTCTAGTTCGGAATTTGAACGGGCTAACTCTTGTCTTTGTTTGATTTCACTTGCTAGTAACTCTGCTTGGGATAGAGCGATATTTAGCTGCTCTCCTAGCTGTTGAAGTAACTCAATTTCATCTTTAGTCCATTTGCGAGTACTACTGCATTGATGGACACAGAGTAGTCCCCAAGGATAAGCAATTAAATCCGATTTATTTTCTACCGCTGAACGTCTAATTAGCGGAATTACCAGATTAGCCTTGACCTGATATTGCTGGAGTAATTGGCGATAATCTGGGGCGATTGAATCGTTATTGATATCTTCCCATGAATAAAAATAATCTCCTGGATGGTTGATGATTGAAGGAATTTGCTGGTAATACTGATTGCTGATGCTAACTCCTCGCATCGAAGAAAAATTATCTTTTACTGATTCTTCCAAAATGGTTCCTGAATCACTTCTGTTAAACTCTAAAATCACAACGCGATCGCTATTAAGTGTCTTTTGAAGTTCTTGAACGGTAATTTGGATGATGCTTTGAAGATCTAAAGATTGACGAATTTTAAGTGCAATTGCACGGAGTAAATGTCGATATCTGGTATGTCTAATTTGCTGAGTAATTGCTTGTTTTTCTTGAGTAACATTGCGGGCGCTACCTTGAAGTTGTTTGAGCTGATTGTGTCCATTCTTGACAGGCGCAAGAGCGATTCGCCAGATTTGAGTTATCTCTTGGACTTGAGCTGTATATTCGTAAGTTATGGGATTTTGTGAAAATAAACAGTCCAGATATTTTCTCTCATGTGGCGTCGGTAAGATATCAGTTATCGGCTTGCCAACTATATATTGGGCCTCGACTCCAATTAGTTTGGCATAGGCATCATTAACTGCTCGATAAACTAAACTGCTATCTGGTAAAACGTCTAAGGAAAATAATCCATCGATTGAGTCAGTAAAGAAATCACGATAAAAGGTCATCTCTTGCTCGGAACTTTTGGCTATTCTCAATTGTTGGACGGAATTAAGTACTAGTCTAAGAGAACGCTCAATGGTTGCGGAATTAAGCATCTTGAGATCCCAGTAATCTGTGGCTCCTTGTTCAAGACTTGTTTGTCCTAACTTATTATTTGCTGTTACTAGAATCCAAGGCGCTTTAATCGCCTTACTAAAAGTAGTCTGGTCCGAAGAATTATAGATTTGTTCTTCTACTAGACAAAGTGAATAATTAACTTCTACTTGCGATTGCATCTGATGATAGTCAGTTAGCCAAGTAAGCTCGTAGCGATCGCTTAACAAGGCATCACTTTCCACACAGTCAAATATGATATCTGCGACTTTTTGGGAGGAAGTAATTAAGAGAATTTGTGTTTTCACCAGTCTAATACTCTGCCAAGCAAGCTTATAGAGTTCTTAGTCCAAGCTAGCACAAACTATTTTGGGTTTTGCTGAGAGGCCTGCTTCGTGGTTGCGTAAAATAGCAATCCCCAGAAAAATTCCTACTAAATCGTAGATTCGAATATACTCTATATTTTCTAAATTATTGTTACCAAGCTCCAAAGTTTTATTGTCTCGGAGACTAATAATTTGTCCTTGGCACCAGCGTTTACTTTCTAGTGAGTCTAGAGAGACTCGGGGTAAATGCGCTAAAACTGAATCAGGGGTTATTAATTCAAACGAATCAGTTTCCAGCTGTTGTTCAATAGTTTCAAAATCAAGGCTGTCTTGTAATTTCATGCTACAGCTTTTAGTTCTGACTAAATTGGCTAAGGTTCCCCCTACTCCCAACATTTGGCCGAGATCTCTAGCGATCGCTCTAATGTAAGTTCCTGCTCCACAGTCAATATCCAAAATTAATTCGGGATATTCTCCAGGGATAATTTGTTTTAATTCGCAGCCGTAGATTGTGACTTGACGTTTTGGAACTTCAACTTCAATTCCTTGACGCGCAAACTCGTAGAGTTTTTTGCCTTGTTTTTTGATCGCACTATAAATAGGTGGTGTTTGCTCGATTTCACCTTTAAATTGTTGCAGGTGTTCGAGAATTTCGTCTTGGTTGAAGTCAGTTACTGGATTATCCGCAATTACCTCTCCTTCGAGATCATCTGTCGTTGTCTGAATCCCTAAACGAATTCTGGCTCTATAGGCTTTGGCCTCCGGTAAAAATTGTAAGAGTTTAGTTGCTTTACCAATTGCGATTGGGAGTACTCCCGTTGCTTCTGGATCTAGGGTTCCTCCATGTCCTACTTTTTTGGTCTGGAGTAAGCGTCTAGTTTTGGCAACGCAATCATGGGAAGTGAATCCTTGAGGTTTGTTTAAATTGATAAAACCAAACATTCGGTTAGTGATTAGTGGTTATTAGCTAATGGTTAGTAGTCAGGAGTTATACTTAAAAGTCGGTTTTTATGAGTTTGTTTCTATGGATGTTAGCTTTCGCGAGTTTAATCCGTTTGATGTTTGGATTTGGCTAGAGTTTGACACTGTACCATCTCAGATGGAGCAACAGTATATTGAAGAACTGTTTAATTCTTGGTTTTATATCGGCAAGCTAGGGGGCTTTAACGCTGAAAATCTTCAGGTTCAGGATATTGGGGTCGAAATTAGTTATATGGACTACGATCAATCTCGTTCTCAAGAAAACCTGATGTCTTTAATGCATAACATGGGGAGTTTTGAATTCTTGGGTACTTGGGGAAGATGTTGGTTTGATTTAGGTACCAGCGACTTGGTCGGTTTGGATATTTTGATTAATGCTTTGACCCAAATGAATAAAGAGTATGTACCTGTTAAGCAACTAATTATTGGTGGAGAAAATGAGGATTGGGCAGTAGAAGAACAACGTAGTTTCGTTGAATAGTGAATCGGTTAATCTTTGAGTAAGCTGGCTACTAACTTCACCTCGTATTCACTCTCAAAGACATCTTTCTTGTAATTGAGACTCCATAGTTCTAAAGTACAATCATCGCCAATATCTTGTGGTATTAGACAAAGACGTAGCTCTCGCTCTTTCTTTTTATACTTGCACTGTAATCGGGAAATTGCTCCTTTATGTCTGCGATCAAGAGCGACGGCGATTCTCAAGATGGCACTAAGTTGTTTGACTTTTAGTTGCGATCGCTTGCTGGGAAGTTTGGCATATGCTTCATGCTTTTTCTTTGGTTTACTCTTGCGGTGATAGCGAGCAATATTCGCAATTAGTTCCAGCTCTAGTTCGGTAAAACCTAGTAATTCTGCATTGCGGATCAGATAGTACGAATGCTTGTGATGGGCAGCATGACTGACATACAAGCCACAGTTGTGGAGAATAGCGGCTGACCATAGTAATTCCCTTTCTTCCTGTTGCCAATCGTGCAGGATGCCCCTAGTTTGGTCGAATAAGCTAAGGGCAAACTGGGCCATTCTCTGGCTCGATTCCAAATCTACTTGGTATTTATGGGCAATTTTGAGTGTATTGCGACTACGGACTTCGTTTTGATATTCTAAGCGATCGCCAATTAAACTATTATTGAGCATCCAATCCACGATGATGCCTTCTCTTAAGGCTCGCTCGCAAATAGTAATGGTTTCTAATTTGAGCATTTTCATTGCTTCCAGCAACACAATTGCTCCAGGGACAATGATTTCGGCTCGGCGATCATTAATTCCTGGAACATTAAACCTTGCTTCGCAACTCATGGTTGCTAATTTTTTGACGATTTTTTCTACATCATTTCGGCTGAGAGTATAGCCATTTAGAGGATTAGGGATTGAGCCATGTTTATTCATCGCGTCAATGGCTGCTAGGGTTTCGATGGTACCTGAAGTCCCAATCATCCGAGGATTTTCATTGAGTTGAAGTCTGGCCCAAATCTCATCAGTGGAGCGTTCTAGCATCCCTCTGACGTAAGATTGCAGCGCATATAATTCGTGCTTCTCAATGGGGTCGGTGGTTACAAAATCCTGTGTGAGTCTAACTGCTCCTACTTTTGTGCTGCTTAAAAAACGAGGCTCTTTGTTGTCAGCTAAAATTAGCTCTGTTGAACCGCCACCAATATCAATGATTACATGTGGACGTTCACCAAAATCAACTCCGGAAAGTACTCCTAGATATATTCTTCGGGCTTCTTCTTGACCTGAAATTAGGTTGACCGAGATACCAATTTCTTGTTTAATCCTGTGTAAGAACTGAATCCCATTTTTGGCTTCTCTAGTGGCACTAGTTGCCACAGTAATAATTTGTTTGACCTTGAGGCTTTCTGCCAGGGATTTACAACGTTTAAGCGTTTCTAGAGAACGTGCGATCGCCTCTTCTGAAAGGTTATTGGTAGTAGGATCGCGATCTCCTAGACGAACGGTATCTTTTTCTCTGGTAATTATGGAAAATGAAGGTAAAGCAGGATCGATTTCTACCACAACCATGTGAATCGAGTTTGTGCCAATATCAATTGCAGCAATAACTTGCTTTTCCTTTGTAGAGAGCTTATTGCTGGCTTTAATACTAGTATTTGGCTGGTAAATAGAATTAACCATAAATATTATGTAAAAATAGCTTACGATACCCCAGCCATAAGCATATATTGTCGATGACCTATTACCCAAGCTAATCGATAATATTCTATAAATTTATCTGTATAAAATCTTTCTATGACTCCATCTGGTTTACAGGAATCTACCTGGCAAAAAGTAGTTCGTCTCCTACGTTGGGACAAGCCAGCAGGCAGACTAATTTTAATGATTCCTGCCTTGTGGGCGGTGTTTTTGGCAGCAGAAGCTAAACCTCCTTTGCCATTGGTAGGGGTTATGATTTTGGGGACATTGGCGACTAGTGCAGCAGGTTGTGTCATCAATGATTTTTGGGATAAGGATATAGATCCGCAAGTAGATCGGACTAAAAATCGCCCCCTGGCATCTCGGGCATTGTCTGTCAAAGTAGGGATTGTTATTTTTTTTGTCGCTTTGGCTTGTGCTGCGATTCTAGCTTTCTATCTCAATAAGTTGAGCTTTTGGCTTTGTGTTGCCTCGGTGCCTTTTATCATCTGCTATCCTCTAGCAAAAAGAGTCTTTCCCGTGCCTCAGTTGGTGTTATCTATTTGTTGGGGTTTTGCTGTGCTTATTAGCTGGAGTGCTGTGACGCAGAACTTGGTACTTCCTACTTGGTATCTTTGGGGGGCAACGGTGGCTTGGACTCTGGGGTTTGATACGGTTTATGCGATGAGCGATCGCGAAGACGATCTCAAAGTAGGAATTAATTCTAGTGCGATCTTTTTTGGTAAGTATGCAGCAGAGGCTGTTGGTGTCTTTTACCTTCTAACTGTAATTTTTCTTGGCTTTCTGGGTACTAATCTCGCCTTGCAAGTTCCTTACTGGTTGACATTGGCGATCTCTTCAATAATCTGGTTAGTGCAATATGTTCGCCTACGTAACCCTGCTTTACCAAGGTCTTTGTATAACAAAATGTTTGGTCAAAATGTCTGGGTTGGTTTTATTTTGCTTGGGGGTATGATTTTAGGCTACCTTGCCTAACTCAATTAGGTATTCTTTACAGACATACTTCAGGTAAAGCTAAAACTATCAAGAAGAAAACTAATTTTGTCGTTTCCGTATAAGTTTGTGTTTTTTTATACTTGCAAAAGGGCTCTCTCTTTACCAATACTTAATCTGATTAGGTAAATATCCTTAAAGTTTATCGAATCTTTATCTAACGTCAGAGATATTACTGATAACATGATCCTATATTGAGCTTAATATTTTCTTTATATTGTGTTGCTTGTATAGATTTGGTATCTATTTGCAGCGAATTGAGGAAGATTGAGCCTTTTCATCTAAACTTTGCATTTTTTCAATATTTATTTTTCCTACAAATTTAAAGAGGTATGAATTGTTTCACTCTGTACTTCTTTTGATCTGTTGTAGGGACATGTTGTGCTGTATTTAATTTAGTTAATTGGGGAAAACTATGACTTTTCTAATGATCGGAACCCAAAGATCTGGTTCTAACCTATTGCGTTTGATGCTCAATCAAGTTGATGGGATTGCCGCTCCTCACCCACCCCATATTTTGCAACGTTTTATGCCTTTGCTTCCTTGTTATGGTGATTTGCAGAATAAAGCAGCTTTTGCTCAGTTAGTTGAAGATGTTTGCTGTCTAGTAGAGCTAAATCCTGTCGCCTGGGAAGGTGTTAGTCTCGATAGACAAGAAGTCGCCAGTCGTTGTCAAGAGCAGTCTGTAGTCGCAGTATTTTTTGCTGTTTATGATATTTTGGCTGAGACTTGGGGCGCCCAACAATGGTGCTGTAAAAGTTTGGCGAACGTTGCTTATCTCCCTCAAATCGACGCTTACAGTCAAGACTCAAAGTTTATTTATCTCCATCGGGACGGTAGAGATGTTGCCTTATCTTTTCAGAAAGCTGTAGTTGGCGAAAAGCATATTTACAACATTGCTCAAGCTTGGGCAAAATCACAACGTCTAGCTATTCAGATGCGAGAGAGCATGAGTAGTGATCGTTTCTATAGCATTAGTTATGAAGGCTTAGTTGAGGATCCAGAGACTAACCTCAAAGGTCTATGTGAATTTATGGGAGTGAGTTATAGCTCTGAAATGCTGAATTTCCATAAGTCTAGGGAAGCTTCTTCTGCTGCTGGTTCTAGCTCTTTGTGGGGTAATGTCACTCAGCCTATCATGAAGAAAAATACTCAGAAGTTTCTTTCTCAAGCTACTGACGAGGAGATTACGATCTTTGAATTAGTTGCTGGCGATGTCCTGGATGCTCTTGGCTATGAAAGATTCAAAATCGCCCAGGGAACGGAAATTGAATTTTGCCAAGGTGCGATTGATCGCTTTCAAGAAGTTAATGACAGCTTGAAACAAAAAATGCGCCAGCAAATGGATCCAGAAGACCTCAAGAGAAGAGATCTTCAAGCTGGTCTTCTCAAAGAAGTTCAGAACCGTCAGGTATCTTTAGCTAGTTAGACTAGTTGTTCTCTTCGAGCATCTCTATAAAGGCGATTTCATTCAAGACAAACTAGTTTGAGATTGTAAATCGTCTTTTTTCTTCTACAAAAATATTTATTTTTTATTTGTTCGTTATGTTTGAGCGTATTGATGTTGAGTCACAACAATTCAAAGTTTCTCCCTCTGTATCTCTAGGCTATTTATTTGGGAACTTTCTCAAAATTGGTAGTACGGCTTTTGGCGGTTTTATGGCTTTGGTTTCGGTAATTGAGAATATTATTGTTGATCGCAGAAAGCTATTGACCCATGAAGATATGTTGGATGGGATTTCTTTAGCTAGTGTTTTACCAGGGCCTGTAGCTGCTAATGTTGTGGCCTATGTTGGTTACCGTCTTAGAGGTGGTTGGGGTGCATTGGCTACAGCTTCAGCTGTGTTGTTGCCTTCTTTCTTGCTTGTGGTTGGCTTGACCATGTTTTATCTCCAGGCTGGAGAAGTTCCTGCGGTTCATAAGGTATTTGCTGGCTTTATTCCAGCAGTAGTAGCAATTATTATCGCTGCTGCAACTCGGATGAGTAAAAAGGCGATTAAAGGTTGGCGCGAAGTAGCGATCGCTGGAGTAGCTGCTATTCTCTTGAAAACTATTGGTGGCTTTTATATTACTTTGATCGTAATCTTGGCTGCTGGGATTACAGGCTGGATTCTGTTTCGTAATAAATTGCCTCAAGATTTGGTGGATAACTCAGCTAATAAAGTCAAACCAATCTCTTTCGCAAAAGTTGCTATTCCTTTAGGAGTATTGGCAGGGATTTTACTTTTATCAGTTATTCC
>CAZSEZ010000075.1:0-16489 GCA_964606015.1 uncultured bacterium | reverse complement strand
ACACTCTTTCCCTACAGCAACTAGTCTCTTAATTTTTTCTCTGGACTTAAATGCTACTCTCAAAGCAACAGTGCCATATATCATAATTAATACAAATAGAAATAGGCAGCCAATAAAACCAAATTCTTCTGCATAAACAGCAAAGATAAAGTCTGTCGTTCTAATTGGTAGATACGATAGCTTCTGTTGTGACAAACCTAAACCAGAGCCTGTTAGCCCTCCGGAAGCTACCGCCAGCAAGCTCTGGATAAGTTGGTAACCATCACCCTGCGCATCCTGCCAAGGATCGAGAAAGGAAACAATCCTTGTTAACTGATAAGGATTACGATATACACTAAGAGTAGCTAAGAGCAAACCTCCAAAACTGACTGAAATCAGCTGTATCCAAGGTAATTCTGCGGCCACAGCAATCAACCATAGACTCATCCCGCAAAGAGCGGTTGTACTCAAATTAGGTTGAAGAAGGATTCCTGTCAATACCAAAGTAAAAATAATCAGCCAAGTAGTTCTAATATTCCATTCCAATTTTTGCCACCTAGCAAAAACATACGCAGACTGCATAACGAGAAAGGGCTTGATCATTTCCGAAGGCTGAAGAGAAAAAGGTCCTAGAGGAATCCATCTCTTAGCTCCATTAACCTCAGTACCGACAATAGTCGTAAGAAAGATCAACACCAAAAAAAGTAAGAGAAAAATAGCAGAGAATTTAAAAGTTTCCTTTAATGGCTTACGAGTAATAAAGTTAAAACCCAAAATCCCCAATAAAATACCAATACCTTGCCTTTTAAGAGTGTAGAAACCATCACTGTGGTTAACAATACCTTCAGGATAAGAAGCAGAGAATAGAGTAATTAAACCAAGTGCCAGCCAAATACAAGTCAACCAGTTCAATAATCTAGCTTCCCACGTCCAAGAACGAACTTCTGGAGAAACGAAAGGAATCAAATATCTTAAGTAGTGCCACACTTGAATACTCAGCTATGAAATTTATCCCCTTAAAAATAACAAAAAGAGGCCCAGTTTGACCTCCATGAACGAGCTTCTCTTATTTCTCACCAATTAGAGTAAGCCAGTATTAGTACCTTGCTTCCCAGTATCCAATTTAACGGAAATGATTTTACCACCCATTTTTTGAATACGTTGTTGCTCCTTAAACCAGTTATCATAAGGAACTAGCTTTTCAAAATAAGTATTTTGTAATTCTCTTTGAGTACGAATTCTAGTTTGGCTTGGAACACAAGCCTTAACCCGAAACATACGCATAGCTTTAAATCTCCTAAACTCAACTACATCGATCAATTCTCAATGTTAGATCGACTCTAAATACACCAAAGTTCGGGAGTCAGAAGTCAATACTAGATCGTTAAAACTCATAATTACTTTCGCGCTCGAAAGACTAAGCTCATAGGAACTAGCACTCACTTTAGACTTCCCGAACTGGTATGTATTATCCTATCCCCATGAACTAGGGGACTAATATAATACGCTTACTTAATCAGGGTAAAAGGTTGTGGATACAACTATCTAGCTTAAGCCAGAGCAGATGTAGTCAAAGTAAACACCCATTTCTTTGCCAGCAGCATCGCCAACTAAACTAGCTGTTACTTCTTTCATAGCTTGAATAGCTTGTACGGTAGAAGCTACAGGAACTCCTAGAGAGTTGTAAGTCTCTTTCAAACCATTCAAAACACGCTCATCAAGAATAGAAGGATCACCAGCGAGCATGGCGTAAGTGGAGTAGCGCAGATAGTAATCTAAATCGCGAATGCAAGCTGCATAACGACGAGTAGTATACATGTTTCCACCGGGACGAGTTACATCAGAGTATAACAAAGATTTTGCTACTGCCTCTTTAACGATGCTTGCAGCGTTAGCACTAATTACGCTAGCTGCACGAACTCTAAGTTCTCCGGTTTCAAAATAGCTTTTTAGCTTGTCCATAGCACTACCATCTAGGTATTTGCCCTGAACATCAGCAGAATTAATAACAGAGGTGATTGCGTCTTGCATAATTTTGTTTCCTTATCTTACCTAGTCTTAAATGCTTTAACACTGATAAGTTACTGAACTATTACAAATTAAGATCCTTCAACGGGCCAGTCTCAGACTAACCAGCTTCAAATCAATTACTGCATAGCTCCGATAACATAATCAAAGTAGGAAGCAGCTTCGGATGCGTCTTCACCAGACATCATGGAGGTAGCTACATCTTTCATTTCGCGAACACTTTGAGCAACTGCGCCAATATCAGTACCCAAAGACTTATACATCTCGCGTACTCCCACTAGACCGATTTCTTCAATAGGAGTAACGTCTCCAGAAACCACACCATAAGTGATCAGACGTAGATAATAGTCCATATCGCGTAGGCAGGTAGCTGTCATTTCTTCGCCATAAGCGTTACCGCCAGGAGAAACAACATCGGGACGTTTTTGAAACAACTGATCACCAGCTGTTTTAACGATACGCTCACGAGACTCAGTTAGAGTCTGAGCAATACGTAGACGGCTTGCACCAGTAGAAACAAATGCCTTAATTCTTTCCAATTCGCCAGGGCTCAAGTAACGAGCCTCAGCATCAGCATTCACGATAGACTTCGTGACAATACTCATCGATGAATTCCTCCCAAAAACAATGAAGTCAAGTATGGATGAGTGGGTTTGTTGATAGTTACATTTTCAAGCGGGAGATTGTAACCTAACCTGCTTAAGAAGTCTCCCTCTTACTTATAGGCAGTCAACTTTCTCCACTAGATATTTGAAAACCCGCTTAATCAGCTTGATTTCTAATTTCAACTATATGATAGTATCGCAGCTTGCCAAACCAATCTGTCAAAGACTAGATAGGTATTAACAAACTTTTACACATTCACAACATTACCAAAATCAATTGCCCTGTGTAAATCCCGCCTCAGTCGAACAACTGTAGAGCCTCTTATAATATGCCTTACTACAGCTTTCTCAAGCAAAGCCCGAGCTAATCAACCCAACGCTAATATTCTCCTGCATTAAGTTAACTCTTGCTGAGGGTTCTTAAGATATCGTAATAATGATTTTAATGAACTAGTTAACTCTCAAAATAGCACGTGCTGAATACAGCAAATTTAAGAAAAAAAATAAAAAAGGGTGAAATAAATCATTCACCCTCTGAGACAAACTAACTCATGTCATATTTTGCAATTGTCCATTTAAGCTTCAAGATCTAAACATTAAGCTTAGTAGGCTCAAAGCTGGGGACTACAACTTCGGTATCCTGCTTTGTTAGTTTGTTGTAAAGTTTCTCTGTATTGGGGAAATTGGCAGCAGGTAAGGTAGGGAAACGGCGATAAGGAACAATATCTTCACCAAACAGTTGAGAATATTCCATGCCATTTACCATCGCATTAATGAATGCTCTAATACCCTGAGAAGCCAAAATCTGGTTATACTTTTGAATTTCCCTTTGGTTCAAAGGTGCACGTCCCAAGAAATGCTTAGTCCCTTGCTCGATAACCTTAGTATTGGGATACGGAGCATAGAATTCTTTGATATACAGGTCAGAACAACCCAAGCCTTCAACAAACTCCTTAACGTTAATTTCTCCGTTACTAAGCTTACTCTCAAGAGAAGTGAATTGAGTTTGAATGGTATAAGGGTCTAAATCTCTTTCAAATACCTGGCGATAGGTAGCAGAGATCGCATTTTTAAGAGCTACTTTATCAAAGGTATTAGTAACTTTGAAGACCTTACTTTGTTGACGTTGAACTGTCACACCTTGCTTGATACGTTCCTGAACGTCATTGTCACTACGTTTGCCGGAAACAGTACCCAATTCCACAAAACGTGGCGTACTCTTATCTTCGACCTTTGCACCAATACCTTCACCAATAGAGCCAGGACGAGACTTACGAAGTTGCAGACCTGCAGGTGTTAGATAACGTTCGTAGGGAACAGTGTCCTCACCGAAAGCTTCGCTATATTCTGGACTGTCAATAAAAGCATCAACTAGGGCATAGAAGCCTTTTTTAGAGCAAAGATCGAAGTATGTGTTCATCTCTTGACGACCGTATGTGGGACGACCAAGAAGACGACGATGAATATACTCAACAGCTTTAACTACATATAAAGATGTCCAGTAAAGGTTGCGGAAGGTATCTGATTTAGCCAGGATGCGAACAAACTCACGAACTGAAATATCACCATTTTCTAAACGGGCTTCTGCGGAGCTTAGCTCTTGTCCTTGATAGACATCTCGACCAAATACTTGACGATAACAAGCACGAATTACAGCTTGAGTAGAAACCTCAGAGAATTTCACGCCAGTTCCATTACTAGAACCAGGTAGCTCGCTATTGAGACGAAATACTTTCGCTCCTAAAGAACCAGGATATTCTGCTCTTGCTTTGGGATTGCTATTTTGATTATTAGTAGCAGGCCCACGATGAATTAGTAGACGCTTAGTGTCTTTATTGAAAGGTGCTGGAGAAGCATTGGGATCGCGAGTCTCTTTAGGGAAGATCGCTCCAAACTGAATCTCAAGTGGGTCGTTTCCAGAGCCATATACATGCTGATCTGGTAAAGGATTGTTGTACTTGGCAAAAGTAGTGACAAACTGAGGAACTTTACGGAAGGGTGCACTGTAATTAAACAGGTCTTGCTGCATCCCCCAGTTACGGCATTCTTGCGCTTCTTGTCCTAAGCCACGAATGTAAGGGACAGTCTCCTCCCCAAAATAATCAGAGTATTCTTGAGAATCAACTAGAGCATCTACTAACGCAGGGAGACCACCATTAGAAACTATGCTGAAATAGTCTTGAACTTCCTCACGAGAGGATGGGCCACGACCTAAGATATGCCGAAAAGCTAATTCTAGAGCCCTACTATTAATAAACGGCTCAAAGAACTGTTTGCGATATAGAGGTGACTTGCACAAGCGACGGACAAACTCCTTCATCGAGATGTCGCCATTTCTAACCTGAGACTCCAGGTAAGATATAGACTGGCTGTAAGCACGGGCAATATCTCTTTCAAAAATTTGCCTATAAGCAGCTTTAATGACTGACTGCTTCTCTAATTCAGATAGTCCAGGCTTCATTACAAACTTCTGTCTTCTTTCAGAAGCATTGAAGTAACTCTGAGGAAGTTGCAAGCCTTGAACATCTCCAGAAGGACGCTGACGCAGCTTATTAGAAGGAGTAGGTGCTTTAAACTCCGCTAAAACAACGTTGAAGTACTGAGTGACAATCTCTCTAGCTTCTTCGTCATTACGAAAATAGTCAGCTGCAGCAGCCCTCATTTCCTGTAACGCAACAATAGTGGCATCTGTGGAACAAGCATTCTCAATGATTTCTCTTAAGCCTCTAACATTAACTACCAGAATGTTGGGATCACCAGCCACGATCGCATAAGTCGTGTAGCGCAAGAACCAAGACAAATCACGCAAAGACTTCTGCATGTTTGCTGGGCCATACCGAGAAACACTAATCGGACGAAATCCAGGGGGAATAGGACCAGTAGTAGTTAACAAGCCTCTCAGTGCGCCAAATATCCCACCACTGCTAGAACCTTGACCTTCTACAAAGGTCGCCTTATCAGCACCAGCTCCTACCATCGCCATTGCTGGCTCTTCTTGAGGGGGCTTTTCTAAATAAGAAAGGGGAGAACCTCCAGTAAATATACGATTTGCTGCACGGGAGACAATGAGATCGGAGTTGAGAGTTAGAACCTGTGCAATCTCGAGTCGCTTCGCACCAGATTTATAATAAGCTGTTAATTCGTTTAGTTCGCCTCGCTCAGGAAAGCGGTCTTGCTGTTCTGCTTGCAGGATAGTTGAGACAGCTACCGTTTGGTAGAGTTGAGGACGGGCTAATGAACTGCCACCACTTGCCGTTACAGTCATTTGGATATAAGTATTGGTTTAATTTATAGTTCAGCCTTTAGATTAAAACTTTTCGGGCTTCCTGAGTAGGATTATTAAGAAGTATGTATCATTTGGGCTGTATCGCTTTCGGTGTAGGAGCTCATGCTTTTTAACTAGCGCACAAGTATTGCCTCGCCAAACCAGTAGTCTTGCATGTCCCTCGCGGTCTTAATTTGTAGTCCATAATAAGGATTACCAATTACGAATAATTGCTTTTGTGGGTCAGTTGCTAAAAGAGCTACAGCATGGGCAAATCTGACTCCAGCATCATCTTTGTTACGTTCCTTAACATGTAGCAAAGCTAATTGATCTGTTTCTATAAGGTCTTCAATTTTCAAATTATGCTTGTATTCTGGATTGAGATTCAACTCTTGCATTGCCTCGATTTCTCTGAGAGTAGTCGTACCAAAACGATTAGTGTGGGTATGTCTAATTGCTTGGGCTTCGGTTAAATTAGGCTTAATTTTGCTATAGCGAGCTAAAGTTGCGATCGCAGAAGGAGCACAGGTATAAAAAGTAGTTTGCATGACTACACCATTTTCAATTTTGCTCTCTTGCAAAAGTTTATCTACCGGCTGCAAGCAATAGCCCAAGATACTGAGCACACAAGAAATCAGAGTTAGAGCCGCAATTAACTGGCTAAGCTTCCGCCTGTTGTATTTACCATTAAGTTCGATAAATAGAAGCAGCCCCAAAATAAAAAAACCAGCAACAAAGATAATACGGTGATACCAGCCAGCTAAATAGATCAGGATTATCGGCGGAAAAAGCTGGGGTAACAGTGAGTTGAGATTAGATTTATCGAGAATAATCAGAGCAACAAAGATAACCGCGATCGCAACTATCAGCAAAACAAAAAATTTTTGCTGCTTGAGCAAAGCGTTATCAGAAGTTATTCCCTGGCCAGCTAAACTTTTTCCCCACAAACTGCCAACTACAAATGCCACAACACTGGCTAAACCCAAAGTCAACATGAAATACCCTCGATTCAAATCCAATCATTCCTAAGTATTAGATGAAATCTTGCTAGTTGACTGTGATATGAATTCGGTTACAGAAAAAAAGATCGAACCGCGCTAACCTAGATACTTAAAATAGCCAAGAATTTAGTCCTCTCAAAAACTTCCATGACTCAAGCGATCGCAAGTAAAGCACCAAGCCAAGAAAATAATCAAGCAATTTTGTCTTATCGAGTGGGAATGTCCCAACCGACTAATCATTTGTTTGAAGTGACAATCCAGATTAGTAATTGGCAGCAAGCTACTCTTGAATTACGGATGCCAGTTTGGACTCCAGGCTCCTACTTGGTCAGGGAATACGCGCGTCACGTACAAGACTTTACAGCTCAAGTTAGCGATCGCATTTTATCTAGTCACAAAATCAGTAAAAACTGCTGGCAAATTGCAACAGGATCTTCCCAAGAAATTACTATTCAATACCGTGTCTTCGCTAACGACCTAACGGTCAGAACCAACCATTTAGACAAAACTCACGGCTATTTTAATGGCGCGGCGATCTTTATGTATGTTCCAGGACTAGAACAACAAGCAGTTACGGTTGAAGTAGTTCCACCAAACGAACAATGGCAGATTAGCACGACCCTGGAACCTGTCAGTGATCAGTGCAACACTTTTACTGCTCCAGATTTGGATACCTTGATCGATACTCCAATTGAAGTTGGGATTCACCAGACTCATGATTTTGAAGTCTTAGGCAAACCCCATCAGTATGTAGTTTGGGGGGAAGGCAACATTCAACCAGATAAGCTAATTCAAGATACACAAAAGATTATCGAGACCGAAGCCAAAATCTTTGGCGGATTGCCCTATGAGAAATATTTATTTTTGGTACATCTTTCTGGTAGCGGCTTCGGTGGCTTAGAACATAAGGATTCTACTACTTTAAATTATCCCCGCTTGGGATTTCGCGATCGCGAAAAATATAATCGCTTTTTGCAGTTAGTAGCTCATGAATTTTTCCATCTTTGGAACGTCAAACGGATTCGCCCCAAAGCGTTAGAAACTTTTGATTATGAGACAGAAAACTACACCACTTCTCTCTGGTTTTGTGAAGGTGCTACCAGTTACTACGATACTTTGATTCCTCTAAGAGCAGGGATTTATAACCGTAAAGAATTTCTCAAAAATCTCAGCAAAGATATTAACCGCTACCTAACTACTCCAGGGCGCAAAGTTCAGCCCCTAGCAGAGTCAAGTTTTGATGCTTGGATTAAGCTTTATCGACGTGAGGCTCATAGTGATAATAACCAAATTTCTTACTACCTCAAAGGACAGTGGTTATCGCTCCTTCTCGATCTAATTATTCGCAAGGAGCATCATAACCAAAAATCCCTAGATGATGTAATGCGCTTGTTATGGCACCGTTACGGCAAGGATGAGATTGGTTTCACTCCTAAAGAGTTAGAAAATACTATTAGCGAAGTAGCAGGAAAAGATCTAACTGATTTCTTTGAGCGCTATCTCTACACTACTGAAGAGATTCCCTTCGATAAATACTTTGAACCCTTTGGCTTACGAGTCAAACCAATCAAGGACAGTGACCCAGCTCCTTACTTGGGACTAAAAGTCGCTACCGAAGCAGGCAAAGAAAAAATCAAATTTGTCGAAGCTAATTCTCCTTCTGCGATCGCAGGAATCGATCCAGGAGATGAGTTGTTAGCGATTAATGGTCTCAAAGCTGGCAGCAAAAACTTAAGCGATCGCTTAAAAGATTACCGAGTAAACAACACAATAAGTATTACCTTTTTCCATCAAGATGAACTAACTACAGTAGAAGTCACTCTTGCTGAACCACAGCCTACTCATTATGAAGTAGTGCAATTAGATGAGCTATCAGACAACCAAAAGCGAAACCTATCTGGTTGGTTAGGTTAGAGGGCACTACTCTATGCAAGCCTCTTGAGTTTGGGAATAGAAGGTACTAGAAGAATCACGTCGATAGCGGTCATAAGTATCTTTAACTAAGTCCATTGCCGGTGGCAAGAGGTGTCCAGCTAGTTCTAGCTTTTTGCGTCGATAGTGCATTTTCAATAAAGAATTTCTCACATTAGGAAATTGGGTATTTACCCTTTTTTCTTCTCGAGGAAGTAATTCTGATGGTGATAATTTAGCAACTTGCAATCCTATACCAAAGACCTTTTTTACAACAATCAGTTCATTTTCAGTAAATCCAACTCTGACTGTAGTAAACATATATTCTAAGGATTGGCGCAATAGAAAATAGACCAAAACAGCAAGTACTAATATAGGTAAACTGAGTAGAGTCAATAAGAATAATAAAAAAACTAAGCCTCCTAGATCTATCGGATCTTTCACAAGATCTGGTATTACCTCAGCAATCCCCCAAAAAGGCATGAGTACTCTATACAAAGTAATCAGAATGAATGTAGCTATAGCTGTAGTTGATATCAATTTTAATTTGATGTCATAAGTTATAACTTTGCTAAATTGAAGGACAATACTATTGGTTTCTTTTCTTAAGATAAAAGGATGAGAGAAAAAAGTAAAAATTCCTCCTCTAGGTTTTCTCTGATCACCAAAATGAGATGGTATAGATTTTGGAAGATTAGGAGTATCACAGTTCTTTAAAACTCTTCTTCTGTCGAATACAGTATTTTCCAATCATAGAGTATCTTAATAAAGCTTATCACTGTAAAAAATACAGGCATTCCCAAAGAAGCAATCTGTTCTGGATTACTAGTTAATTGGGGAAATATCTCGATCAACTCTCGGAACACTTTTAAAGGATTAAAAAAATTATCTAGTCGCCAACCAGACTGATATAAATTAACCGTTACAGTAGCTACCAAGAAAAATCTGAAGAGAGTTGATCCAATACTTTTAAGTAACTCTTTCCTACGAGGTTTAGACCAATGCCACTTGTGTTTGATCCGATGCTGAATTATAAATTTAGCTGCTATGCTACCCGAAATTAAAATTGTTAAAAGAGCATATAACTCTTTCCCCAGCCAAAACAAAATAATCGCGAAGAAACTGCAAGAAGAAACTATAGATGCTATCTGACTATCAAATGATCTAGTACTCTTTTCCCCAGATCGCCATTTGCTCATATCCTATAATTTTTAGAAATTTTTTTAGAAAAAACTGAATCTTTATTGTAACTTTTTTGAAAAAAAAATAATACAAACGTGTTTTGAATTCTTAAGTTAGTTTTCATCAACATGCTAAGGTTGCCGATCAATTCTTTATAAAATAAGAGTTAACAGGAATTGGCAGAGTTGATAAATATCGAGAGAACGATACGTAGTAAGAGCTTGTCTAAAATTTGAATCAGGAGATAGAATTGTAAGTCTGGTATTTTTAGGTCACTTATGCATAACTTCTTACCTGTTGCTTATTTTGAACACAAGTTTGTTCCCTTTAAAGAGGCGAACCTATCCATTGCAACCCATGCTCTACACTATGGAACGGGTGCTTTTGGTGGAATGCGTGGGATACCTAATCCAGATGACCCCAAGCAGGTTTTACTATTCCGTCTAGACCGACACGCCAAGCGTCTTAGCAATAGTGCTAAATTTCTCAACTACGACTTACCAGCCGACAAAATCCAACAGGTAATTATTGACTTTGTCAAACAGAATAAGCCAGACAAGTCTTTTTATATTCGTCCCTTCGTCTACACTTCCGATCTAGGAATTGCGCCGCGACTCCACAAGATCGAGAAAAACTTTTTTATCTATGGTTTAGAACTAGGAGATTATTTACCTCCCGATGGTATCAGTTGTCGTATTAGTTCTTGGTATCGTCAAGAAGACCGATCGCTACCTCTTAGAGGCAAAATTAGCGGTGCCTACATTACTTCTTCTCTAGCTAAAACAGAAGCTGTTGAATCTGGCTTTGATGAAGCAATTTTGATGAATACTCAAGGTAAAGTCTGCGAAGCATCGGGGATGAATATTTTTGTGGTTCGCGATGGCAAAATTATCACTCCAGGCTTAGATCAAGATGTTCTTGAAGGGATTACTAGAGACAGCGTAATTACCATTGCTAAAGATATGGGGCTAGAAGTTATCGAAAGATCAGTAGATAAAACTGAACTCTTTATCGCTGATGAAGTATTTTTTAGCGGAACTGCTGCTAAAGTAACTCCAGTCAAGCAGGTAGAAACCTACACACTGCCTAACGAAAGACCGATTACCGAACAAATCAAAACCAAGCTAACCGCCATCACTGCCAACCAAGTCCCAGAGTATGCAGATTGGGTCTTCAGCATTGACATTTAGTTTTTGTGGCAATCACTTTTGCTTGCTACATATTTTTGTTATTTCAGACTAAAGCCAATTCCCAATAGTAGTGTAAGCCGCCCAATAAAAAGGATGTTGGTATTTGGGGTCGTGAAGCAGGCTCAATTGTGCCTGACGAATGGCTTCTGCTTTACCAATATCTTTCTGACTAATTTTTTGGTAAAGTTTGCCCATTAGTTGAGCAGTAGCTTGGTCGTTGATTGACCAAAGAGTTGCAATAGTACTTTTTGCCCCCGCTTGGATTGCCATTCCTGCCAGACCTAGGGTTGCCCGATTATCTCCTGTGGCTGTTTCACAAGCACTCAAAACTAAGAGTTCGATCGCTTTTTGGTTATTTTCTCCTCTTACTTGCAGAATATCTCTAAGTTCGTTGGGGTTGATGCGATCATTCCATGCCAGAAGGAAGGTTTCGTCTAGAGAAGAACTAAACTGACCATGGGTAGCAATGTGAACTATCGGATAGTCTGAGTAAGTTATTTCCGATTTCAGTGCTTCCGGAGTAAACTTTTCGTCTAAAAGAACTTCCCCTTTTAATTGTCGTTTAATTTGAGCCAGCTCTGTACTGACATATTCTAAAGGTGCAAAGTTATCTTGCGATTCACTCAAACCTACAGCCAAAGCATTTAACTCTGTTTTCTCCAATGGCTGTGGATCTAGCAATTGCATCCCGGGATTGAGCACCAGACTATACTTGTCTACTAGATACTGGTCACCGTCGTATAAAGCTGCTAGTGGTAAATTACGCAAAGCACCATCGGGAATAAACACCAAAGTTTTAATTTCACTTTGCTGTAACTGATCAGAGATAGGTGCAATCAGCCATTGATAAAGTTCTTGTGCTGGCTGATAAAAAGTACGTCGACTACGAATTACGACTTTTTGACGCAAAGCTGTAATGGTTTCTTCTAGCTGTTGTTGCGAGACCTCAACTCTGAAGTGTTGCAAAGGTTTGTCTGGCAAACTAAGAATAATTTCTAGGCGATCTTCTAAAACAATAGGATAGATGGCAGCGGCTTCTTGATCCACTGCATCAATGTCGACAAATTCACCCTCTATGCAAGCTTCACGAAAAAAATTATTTAATTCGGCAATTTGCAAAGCCTCTAAAGTATCTCTGACTCTAATTAAATCTTGCTGACTTATTTCCGTGGATCGATTGTCCAGCAATAAGTCCACTGTCTCACGATATACAGGTTCAACTCGATTATGGAAAAAGAACTGAATATTATTGTCCATATTGGCAACGTCGTGACTTAATGCTTCGAGCAGCGCAACTCCATGAAGATAATGGGCGATCGCACTATCTCGCTTGCCCATAGCACGATCAATCCTGCCAAGTTGCCATTCCCAGAGATAACTAATTTCCTGAGCATTGATTCTTTGAGAGATTGTTAGAGCTTTTGTTGTCGAAACACTAGCTTTATCCCAGCTTTCAGCAATTTCTAAAATATGACCTTTTAACCCCAAACCCTGAGACTGAGCCGAGAGATCGTGAAGTTTTTGGGCATCTGCGATCGCTTCTTCAGTCAAAGTAATAATCTCATCGAAATCAGGAATTACAGTCTGAATTACCTTTTGCTCAGTAGTCTGCTGTCTAAGCTTTGATAAGCTATCAGCCAATCTAATTTTGAGGTGTACTTGCTGCTGATTTTGGGAGGCTTTAGATAAATGTTGTTGAAGCGAAGACACTATCTTAGTAGCTTCATCCCAAGACTGAGTTTTCCGCATCAAGTTGAGCTTGGCCAACTCAAGAGAAAAAGCCAAGTCACTTTCAGAACAACCAGTCAAAGTTTTACAGATATCGGTTCCAGCCTGATAGCTAACTAACGCTTGCTCATACAAGTCGTTATCTTGGCGATCAAGCTTGGCAGAAAGTACCAACGTATTTCCCAGAGAAAGTAGGCTCAAAGCCTCTTCTTCGGGCAAATTAAGACGAGAGGCAATCTCAATACTTTCCTCCAAAAACTTCTGAGAGTTTCCACTACTACCTACAAGACACAAAATATCACCGTAACTACGTAAAATGATTGCTTTAAGACGAGAATCTGCCTCAGGTTCCATTTTCTCGACCAAGTCACTAAAGCTGTTAATGGCTCTTTGATATAGACCAGAATTTTGATAAGCTCTTGCCTGATTAAATTGGGCACGAATTACACCCAAATCATCTCCTGCCTTTTGATAAGAATTAATGGCTTCATCCCAAAGAGTAATAGCTACCTGTTTATTACCGTTGGCTAGCTCGATGATGCCTTGATTATTTAAAAGTTGGGCCCAAACTCGCCATTCAGCCTGTTTCTTTCTTCTCGATGTCAGTATCTCTTTCGCTTGAGCAATCTCTGCTATGGCAGAGGGAAAATCATTCAATTGATAATATGCCAGCGCAATCTTACCTTTGATCTTCGCCTGGGATAAAACATCCCCTTTTCTTTGCGCAATTTCTTGAGCATGCTGCCAAAGTTCTAAAGCATCATGATAAAAAGTCATACCATAGGCTACTTGTCCTTGATCTTCCAGTAAATCAAAATTGGCATCTGACTCAATAACACTCGGTTGTGAGATATTAGCTGCTCCAGCCGATAAAGTTGTTCTAACACTAATAGAGATAACAAGAATTAAACCTAGTACTAGATAACCAAAAACTGAAACAAGCTTACTTGGTTTAAAATAATTCATTGCCTTTAATGAGTAAGTTATTGATCTCCTCAACCGGCAAAGGTTTAGCAAAAAAGTATCCTTGAGCATATTCACAACTCAAGGCCTGCAAAGCTTTCTTTTCTACTTCGTGCTCAATACCCTCGGCAACAATGTCCATACCCAACTTATGAGCCAGTAAAACAATAGTTGTCACAATTTCCAGATTTTTCTGACTTTTGTTCATGTTACTCACAAAAGAACGGTCTATCTTCAGAGTATCCATAGGAAAGCGATGTAAATAACTAAAAGAAGAAAAACCAGTGCCAAAGTCATCCATGCTCAGCTTAATATCTAGGGCTTTTAATTTATCTAAAATCTCAATAGCTTCATCCACATTTTCCATAACCATACTTTCTGTAATTTCTAGCTTTAAAGAATTAAAGTTCAAGTTATTTCTATTGACTATTTCTCGAATAGTTGAGACTAAATCTGGTTGAGAAAATTGCTTAATCGATAGATTCACACTCATGAAACAACTATCTAAAAATGAAAATTTCTGCTGCCACCGCACCATCTGCTCACAAGCTGTTTGGATAACCCATTCCCCAATGGGGATAATTGCTCCAGTTTCCTCTGCTGCGGGGATAAAAGCTCCAGGAGAAACAAAACCTCGATAAGGAGATATCCAACGGATTAAAGCTTCAAATCCAGCAATGGTTTCTGTTTTGAGATCAACGATAGGTTGGTAATAGAGCTCAAATTCCTGATTTTCAATCGCCTGGTACAAATCTGCCTCTAGCTGAAGTCGCTTGAGAGCTTGCTCACGCATCACAGAAGCAAACATCTGATGAGATACTTTGCCTGATGCTTTCGCCTGATACATCGCAGTGCGAGCAGAGCGTAATAAAGTTTTTGCTTCTAAATTATCTTCTAGATCTTGAAGCGCAATACCGACAGCAATTTGAGTCGACGTTTGCAATCCAGCCAAATCAACTGGTTGACTCAATGCCTGTTTAATTTGCTCCAACACTTTTAAAGCAATGGTTTCATCGTTAATTACTTGGGCGATCGCAAATTCATCACTACCCACTCTAGCAACTAACGTTTCTTGACCAAGAGCTTTTTGAAGTCTACGAGCTGTCTCAATGAGTAAATCATCTCCTGCTCTATAGCCTAAGGCGTCGTTAATCATTTTGAAACGGTCTAGATCCAAACATTGAATCATAATCGCTCCTTTAGAGTTATTACTTAAATGGTGGTGACGTAGTCTTTGTAATTGGGCAGTGAACAAAGTCTGATTTGGTAATGCAGTCAAAACATCGTAGCGAGAGTCACGCCACAAATAATGCGCAACAATACTCAAGGTGGTAGCGCCTATTCCCAGTAATGTGGGAACAAAAGGTAACCAACCACCTAAAAGAAAGGCAAAATAACAGCTTCCTCCCAGCAGAACAATCGTCGCACTCCCCAAAACCAGAACTTTAAGTTTATTCCCAGTTGTTGCAACAGTCGTCACTAAAGCGAAAGGCCACAATCCAATCCATAGCCATTCCCAAGCCTCAGGCAGGAACCACATAGAAGAAGTGTTACCAGTTGCCAAATCAATTAGTTGATTTGTCATTTTGGCGTGGGCGATTACACCCGCCATTTCGCCATACTTCCCACTGTAGGGTGTAACGAAAAAGTCCTTGATACTAGGAGCAGTTGTTCCAATTATGACGACCTTGTCTTTAACTAAATCAGGTTCGAGCTTATCTGATAAAACATCTGTCAGAGTCACCCTAGATGCCATATCAAAAGACTTGTACTCTATCAACGTCTGCCAACCAGAAGCTTGTGATGCAGCCATGCGGTAGCCTCCCGAATTACTACGTAAACGGGGAATTGCTGTTTGACCAATATGCAAGTTGTTATTGTCTACTCTGAAAGTAAAGTCTTGTTCAGGAAAGTTGTGCTGAAGATATGCCAAACTGAGTTTTAAACTGAAAGAATATAATTCTGTTTCTCCAGAATGAGCAAACATCAGATTGCGTCGTAAAATATTATCCTGATCCAGAACTAGATCATTAAACCCTACTTGCTTAGGACTTACCCCTTTTGGAGAAGAGACACGCTGCCCATCACTTCCCAAATACTGAATACTAATCACATTAGCTTGCTGAAGTTGCTGCCTCAGATCTTCTGTCCCGGGAGGATGAGAAATGTCACGGTAAATATCCAAGCCAATTGCGGCTGGTTGATATTTCTGAATTTTCTCAAGTAATTGGGCTAGAGTTTGATCGCTCAGAGGCCATCTATTCTGATTCTTAATATCAGTTTCGGTGATTTCCACTAACAATAATTGCGGATCTTTTAGTTCTTTATCAGTTAAGCTAACAAGACTGTCATATGCCTTCAATTCCCAAAGTTGAAGTGCCCCTAAATGTCTGCCAGTCAAAACAGTAGAAGTCACAGCAAAACCAATCAACAGATATCTAATTACTTGATACTGATGACTTGTTTCAAGATTCCGATAGGAAATACAAAATATTTTTCTTTTAAGTTTATTGATTGCCTCAGAAAGCACTTCTTTTTACCTTAAACACTAATAATAACCAGCTAATTCAACTCCAAGCAGGTGTCTTTTATGATCAATATCGGTAATTTTACTTAATCAGTATATTCATATTATCG
>CAZSEZ010000074.1:0-16505 GCA_964606015.1 uncultured bacterium | reverse complement strand
TTTAATAAGATATAACAAATCTTAAAATATCCTCTAAGGATTATCGCACAAAAAACCAAGCAAAGAGATGATAGACCGATGAGCTACCACATAATCTATGACGGCAACTGCAATCTCTGCGTTACTTTTACAAAGTTGCTATCGCAGTATGATCGCGGTGAGCTGTTTAACTATGTCCCTATGCAAGATAAGGCGACTTTGGCTCGATTCAATATTTCCGAAGCAGATTGTGCTCTAGGTATGATTCTGCTCGATGCTCAGCAAAGTGATCGCCGTTGGCAAGGAAGTGCTGCTGCTGAAGAAATTGCTCGTCTCTTACCAATGGGGGAAGTTTTTATTGCAGCCTATAGAGCCATTCCAGGAATGAAATGGCTAGGAGATAGTGCCTATGAACAGGTAAGAGACAATCGTTACACTTGGTTTGGCAAAACTGATGCTACGTATTACTCAGAATACAGTTTTAGTTGCGATCGCGAATCAAACTGCCAAAGTTCAGACCCTTGAACCAACTATGTAGTTAAGTAATTATGACTGAGACTTAATCAAAGCTAAATCAATCCGATCTTCTTCTGGCTGAGAGATGTGGGCTTTAACTTCTGGACCGAAAAAACGCTCGACTTTTGCCCGTTGTTTTTCCCAAGTTGCAAAATCTACGAAGGGAGAAAAGAATTGCAAAACCAGGGTGTATGCTCCATCAGTAGCTGTTTCATAAAGTGAAACCAATTCTGGTCTTTGATCATCAGCTGGGCTCAAGCCAACCCTTTCGAGGGACTCGTCTAGATGCGCTTCTTGTCCATAACGAAAACGAGTAACATCTTTACGCACTTGGTCTTGAGTAGGAGTTGCTTGGCTTTCGCGGAGACTAACTATTTCTTCGCTAGGTTCTTCACTATAGGGTACAGGTTTTAGTTCTGAAGCTTTGAGTGCTAGACCACCTAACAAAATAGGTACGCCGTAGAACAATCCACCTATATTTAAAGCAGCGTAGTTAAGAGGGTAGGCAACTATTCCTACGGTGGTAATGATACTGCCGACTGTAAGTAAAACTATCGCCAGGGGAATTCTGCGTAACATAATCTCAATACTATCTAAATGTATAATTTTGTTAACTTAGCTTATTTTAGAACTATAACTACATCCCTAGAAAATCGTAATGGACAAATCTACTATCAAAACCAAAGTTGCTGAAATCGCTAGTAAAAGAGACTATCTAGTTGAGTTACTAGAAACTCCAAGCTTAGGAACACTTCGTGTAGACGTCGATCAAGCCTTGGAAGAACTAGATGAATTGTTGGAGGAATTCGAAGAAACCTTTCCTGAGGAAAAATAATTGTGAGAAATTGTTTGACACAGTAAATCAAAAAAGGAGATAATTGCAGTTTGTGTAAACTGTAACTTTAATAAACCTTTGGCTAACGTTATCGTTATCGGTGCCCAGTGGGGTGACGAAGGAAAAGGAAAAATTGTTGATTTGCTGAGTCGTTCTGCCGATGTGGTAGTGCGCTCTCAGGGTGGAGTTAATGCAGGTCATACTGTTGTCGTCGATGGGCAAACTTTCAAGCTGCATTTGATTCCTTCCGGGATCTTGTATCCAAACACAGAGTGCATTATCGGTTCGGGAACAGTCATTGATCCTCAAGTGTTGATCGGTGAAATCGAACAGCTAAAGTCTCTTGGCATTTCGGTGGATAATCTTCACATATCTCAGACCGCTCATATAACCATGCCCTATCATCGGTTGATCGATAAGGCCTCTGAAGAGCGTAGAGGTGATTATAAGATTGGCACAACAGGTAGAGGCATCGGCCCTACCTATGCGGATAAGTCTGAAAGGACGGGTATTCGAGTTCTCGACTTGATGGATTCGGAGCGGCTCAAGAGCTTACTGGAATGGACAATCAACTATAAAAACGTAATTTTAGAGAAACTATACAACTTGCCTCCTTTGAAATCAGAGGAAGTGATTGCTGAGTACCTAAAGTATGCTGACTACTTGCGTCCTCATGTAGTGGATAGCTCTCTCCAGGTATACCAAGCAGTAGAGGGCAAAAAGAATATCCTTTTCGAAGGTGCTCAAGGCACTTTACTGGATTTAGATCATGGGACTTATCCCTTTGTTACTTCTTCCAATCCGATCGCTGGCGGTGCCTGTATTGGTGCCGGGGTTGGACCAACTACTATTGATCGAGTGATTGGCGTTGCTAAGGCTTACACTACTCGTGTTGGAGAGGGTCCCTTTCCCACAGAATTGAAGGGAGGCGTCGGTGATGTTTTAGGCGATCGCGGAGCTGAATTTGGTACGACAACAGGCAGACGGCGTCGTTGTGGTTGGTTTGATGCGGTTATAGGTCGTTACGCAGTAAGAATCAATGGCTTGGACTGTTTAGCTATTACCAAACTAGACGTACTAGATACTCTAGAGGAAATTGAGGTATGTGTTGCCTACGAAATTGATGGTGAGACTTGCAATCATTTCCCTACCAATGCGGCGCAATTTGCAAACTGTAAACCTCTGTACAAGACTTTTCCAGGCTGGCAAGAGGATACCTCTAAATGCCAAACACTAGAAGAATTACCCCCAAAAGCTCTAAAATACTTGAAGTTTTTGGCGGAATTGATGAAAGTTCCTATTGCGATTGTCTCCCTGGGACCTAGTCGCGATCAGACAATCATCGTTGAAGACCCTATACATGGACCTAAGAGGGCTTTGCTGGATGCGGACGGGTCACCTGTCTTAACTTCTTAGCTTAGATCGCCCTGAAATTTGGTCTAGTATTTTAGCTGGGATTTAGTGACTAGTTGAAACTATCTCCAAGCTAGTTTTTGTTGTTGAATTTGTATAGTTTAATCTTAACTACAGAGTAAATAATTATGAGTATTACTGTTGAATGTCAGAGTAGACCAGAAGGTAGCAAGCCCAAAGCGCTACGCCGTGAGGGTCTAATCCCTGTAGCTCTTTATGGACATAAAGGAGCTGAATCTGTTTCTTTGACTATGCCAGCTAAGGAAGCGACTTTGCTTTTGAGAAAAGCCTCCGTTAATAATACGTTAGTTGATGTTAATGTTCCTGACATTAACTATAGTGGTAAGGCTTTGATTAGAGAGGTCCAAGCTCATCCTTGGAAGCGTACTCTTTATCATCTTAGTTTTTTCTCTGTTCCTGAAGGACAGAGTGTTAGCTTGGTTGTACCAATTGAAATTGTTGGTAACTCCGCTGGTATTAAAGAAGGTGGAATTCTAGAGCAAAATCTGACTGAACTAAATATTAGCTGTACCCCCAAGAATATTCCTCAATCGATCCAGATTGACATTTCTAACTTTGCGATTGGCACAAATCTAGCGGTTGGTGAGGTAGTTTTACCTGAAGGAGTAACTGTATTGGATGACGGAGAGCAAACTGTTTTCTCGATTGTTGCTCCAGCCAAGCGCGCAGAAGGGACTGAAGTAGTAGAAGATGTTGAAGCTTCTGCCGAGTAGTCTCAATTAAGTCGACCGTCAGATTAATGAAAGCCTGACGTGGTAAAACTTGATTGTTTTTTGGCGAAGTAAATTGATTGTCAAACGATTATAGGTTAATTAGTAGCAGGGTTATTTATTAGTCCTGCTACTTTTTTCGTATGATTGGTCAAGACTATAATTTAGAAGACTTCGCTATACCTGACTTTGCGAATTGTTTGTGGCAAGACTCCCACCAACATAGCGAAAGCGTCGTCTGGTAATTTGGTCACAGTTTCAGCGTCAAACCAGTGTTCGAACTGATTCAAAATAACTCTAGCTCTTTCAGTTGGTTCGGGATTATCAGTAATTTGTTTGGTTAATTTAACCCATTGCCGACGCATTTTATAGGCTTGTAGCCTCTCTTCTGTATTTTCTGGCAAGATCAAGGAAATTTTTCCTACAGTGGTGATGGCCTTAGCATCGCTATCAAACTTGCCTCCGACTGCTGCTCCAGGCCCAACGAATTCTGCGTGATAATCTTTGTACACTATAAGTCCGTTTTTTCGCCTTGGGTTTATTACTAGAAGTTTTTGGGCTTTTATCTGACTTAAAATATCAGCAGAAGGAGAGTCTATCACTTGAATCTTAAAGAAAAATCAAATTTAAATTATTCATTTGCCCAGCATCCTAGCATCAGATTCTGGAAAAGCCACGAAATAGGTGGTATCTCTATAGATGAATCATATTTTATTGCTCTGGTCTTTAGCTGAGTAATCCTCAATAGTTTTTTGGAGTAACAAGCGAATGGCAAAAGGCTGAAAAAATCCATTCCAATGGGATTCTTGAGCGATTACACTATATCCAGAACTTAAGTAAAGCTGTTTCGCTTGCAAGTTACTAGCCAAGACATGTAGTTGAATTTTGTCATAGCCCCAGTTACGTGCAATTTGTTCACACTTACTAAGTAGCTTTTTGGCAATACCTTGACGACGAAAATCAGCTTTCACGGCTAAATTAGAAATGTAAGGATATTGGTCGTGATTATTTTTTGCTAGCCAAAAAGATTGTTTGACTGCAATTTCTACAGTTCCTGTGATTGCCTCTTGTTGGTGGATAACCTGGGTCGCAGCTAGACACTGATAAAGAGGAGGATGATTGTTTAAGCGATAACGTAAATCTTCAGCTACCGTAAATTGCAGTAAGGGATTAACCCAGAAAAAAATACCCAAGTCGTTATAAAAACTGGAAACAATTGTCTCCGCCAACTTGGTTGCATCACCAATTCGAGCATGACGAATGGTAAATGAACCAGAAAAGGCAGAAAAAGAACTATCTTGTTCGGAAGAGAGAGGCATCAAGCAGCAATTAGCTTTTAGACATTTGCTCAAATATTGTAATTCTTTCTGATTGTCAGCGCATTTTTTCTAGTGTGCTTGGGAACAATAATTAAGAAGGCAGTAATCTTTACAGGCAATGCAAGATGTTTTGGCAAAATCAAATACACTCTCACCAAAGATGGTGTGCCAGAACATTGTTGAAACCATTATCAAGGTATTCAACGTAGATTTAGCTGTTCTTTTGGTTGAAAATCTGCCACTTTATGATGGCCTGGCTGCTTATCAGATAGATGATAAGCGATGTTTTTATAGTTATAAATCAACAGAAATCTTTAGTGATATTGGTCAGCAGTTTTTTGATCAAATTGCTGTTTTTAGTGAGACTGTATTGGCAGTAGATGATCTTGCCACTGATTGTCAGTGGACTCCGAAATTACAATCATTACCTCATGAAAAAGTCCGTTCGTTGCTAGCTATTCCTTTATCCTGTCAGCATGGGATTAAGGCTTGTCTAAATCTCTACAGTTGTCAGCAATTTCGTAGTTGGTTACCAGAAGAAGTTGGACTAGCCATGATGATGGCTGCTCAAGCTGGTCTCGCAATTTCTCAGGCGCGGGCATATGAAGAAATGAAAGCCCTGGCACAGAAGGAGTTGACTCTGAACCGGATTACTACAGTAATTCGTTCTAGTCTGGAGCCTCAAGCGATCTATAACTCGATTGTTAAGGAACTCGGCTCTACTCTGGGTGTTGCTGGCTGTGCTTTGTCTCTGTGGGCAACCGAGGATCGTTATATGAACTGTGTCGCTCTTTATAATCCTGAGCAGGAAGATGGTATTCCCAAAGAAACTAGAGATTGGCAGCGTTCTACTATTTCACTGGTTCCCATCGCCGAAAATCCTATCTTACAGCGACTGATTACTCTCAAAAAAACCATCTGCTTGTCGGACTTGCAGCAAGAACAGCACTTAGCTCGTTTTGATTTGCCTTGGCGGTCTCAATCACGTGCTTTACTTATTGTCCCGCTTCTATTTAAAGGGGAAATTATGGGTAGTATCACTCTTAGAGAGGAGAGTCAAAGCCGTACTTGGCGTAACAGTGAGATTGAATTGGCAGAATCTGTTGCTTCCCATGCAGCGATCGCAGTTAGTCAGGCCAAGCTCTATGAAACAAGTAGAAGACAGGCAATCCAACTCCAGATTAGTGAGAACAGAGTCAAAGAACTAAATAACTATCTAACTGAATCGATTTTAAAGCGGTTTTTACCAGAAGCGATTGTGAATAAAGCTGCTACAGGGAAGTTGGCCTTAGATCTAAGTCCAGAACCTCATCTGGTCACTATTCTATTTGCTGATCTTGTCGGTTTTACTAGACTTTCAAGCCAAGTAGAGGTAGATATTCTGTCTGAGCTGCTTAATGATTATTTAGAAGCAATGACTAGAGTAGTCTTTGAGTATTCAGGGACAATTGATAAATTTGTCGGTGATGGCATTATGGCTTTGTTTGGTGCGCCAGAGGAAATTTCGGCTCAACAGCAAGCAAATAGAGCGATTGCAACTGCCCAGGCTATGCAGCGTAACCTGGCTCCTATTAATCATAAATGGCAGCAAAAAGGAATCTGGCAGCCCGATCAGATCTCTCCTTTGCGTCTCCGGTGTGGTATTCATCAAGGTACGGCAATTGTAGGTATGTTTGGTGGCAAAGAGCGTAAAGACTACACTGCTATTGGTAAAGTAGTCAATATTGCAGCTAGATTGCAACAAATTGCCCAACCCGACAGTATTTTGCTTTCACAGACAGTATTTGACTCTTGGCAACATTCCCAAGATCGACTGGTAATTCCACAATCACTACAACTCAAAGGAATTGAAAAGGATTTTCAGAGTTATTCTCTTGCAATCAATTAGTGGAGCAGGGCTGAATAAATCTAAACCAAATCTTAAAATACTTTGCATAAAGTTTCTTTCACAAAAGTAAATTTGTTAGCGTGATTGTAAATGAAGCTGAAACTCGAAAGCTAGTTATTTAAGTTCTGTAGATTCTGAGTATTAGGAATTAGAAATTAACAGTGTCTTTTCTACAAGATGTCGTGGTACTATCACGACTCCAATTTGCGCTGACAGCAATATTTCACATGCTGTGGCCTGTACTGACTACCGGTATGGCGATTTACTTAATTGTGGTAGAGGGTTTATGGATCAAAACTCGCAATCCTAACTACTATTATCATGCTCGTTTTTGGGCAAAACTATACGTATTGAATTTTGGCATTGGTGTCGCTTCAGGGATTCCGATGGAATTTCAGTTTGGAACTAACTGGGCACCTTTTTCCGAGTCGGTAGGGGACTTTTTTGGTAGTATTTTGGGCTTTGAAGCCTCAATGGCCTTTATGTTAGAGGCTGGATTCTTGGGCATCATGTTGTTTGGTTGGGAGAGAGTCCCACCTTTGATGCACTATTTGGCAACTATCATGGTTGCTTTAGGTGCAAACTTATCGATTTTTTGGATCTTGAGTGCTAACTCATGGTTGCAGACCCCCGCAGGAGGAGAGTTTATCCAGGGAAACTTTGTCGTTAGCGATTACTTTGAGGCGATTTTTAACCCATTTATGCTCAATAGCGTCTTACACATGTTTTTCGCTACTTTAGAGACCTCTCTATTTGTGATTGGGGGCATCAGTGCTTGGTATATTTTGCAAAAACGTCAGTCAGAATTTTTTTTGATTTCTCTGAAACTGGTTATGGCCATAGCAATTGTGGTTACTCCTTTGCAGCTTTATATCGGCCATCTCAGTGGAGAGCAGGTATATCACTATCAACCTACAAAGTTAGCCGCAATGGAAGCGCAATGGGAAACTATTCCCGCAGGTGAATCCCCTGCTTGGAGCGCGATCGCACTTCCTAATGATCAAGCAGAAAAAAATGACTGGGAAATCTCAATTCCTGGCTTGCTGAGTTACATTCTTGAGGTGAAACCCCAGTTATCTGAACCAGTGCTGGGCCTAAAAGACTTTGCTCCAGAGGATCGTCCCCATCAAATTGGCTTGGTTTACTATGCTTTTCGGATCATGATCGCAATTGGTTTTTTATTGGCTGGGTTAATGGCAATTTCCATCGTGCAGTGGCTTAGAGGAAAGCTAGACTTAGCCAACATTGCCCAACAAAAATGGCTTCTGCGAGCTTGGCTGTTTGCCGCTCCTCTGGGTTACTTGGCTGTCGAATCAGGTTGGATTGTCCGGTGCGTGGGTAGACAACCTTGGACTGTGTATGGAGAAATTCGTACTGTAGATGCCGTATCTCAGCTACCCTCTAGCGATGTTTTGACTTCTCTAACTATGTTTATTGTCGTTTACAGTGTGCTTTTTATCTCGGCTCTCTACTTTGGTAGGCGTATTATCCAGCATGGGCCAGATCTAACCCTAGTAATTCCTGGAGAAGATACTGGAACTTTAGCAGCTAGTAACCCCAGACAAAATGATCAAACTTCAATTGCCAAAGCTTCAGACTAAAAGCTAACAACGTCAAACTGAACTGCTCAGCAAAAAAATGGAATCACTTCAATACTTTTTACCTCAAGTATGGTTTGCCATTCTGGCATTATTCTTGTTCCTTTATGTGATGCTAGATGGCTTTGATTTGGGAGTAGGCATTTTGTCCTTGACTTCTTCAACTGAAGAGAGAAGAGGTATGCTGATGACCAGCCTTAATAATGTCTGGGATGCTAATGAAACTTGGTTGGTTTTAATGGGAGGTGCCTTATTCGGAGCTTTTCCTTTAGCATATGGCACAATTTTGCAGGCTTTATATTTCCCTGTGATGCTGATGATTTTTGGGCTGATATTTCGAGCAGTCGCCTTTGAATTCCGTGAGCATGCAAACCGTAAATTGTTTTGGAATTTGGCTTTTGGTGGAGGTAGCTTTGCGGCGGCTTTGGGGCAGGGTTTTGCTTTAGGTGCTATTTTGCAAGGGATAACTGTAGATAGCGCAGGACACTTTATCGGTGGAACTTGGGATTGGCTCACTCTGCGATCGCTGTTAACGGCTCTAACCTTAATTCAAGGTTATGTCTTGATTGGCTCGACTTATCTAATTATGAAAACGGAAAATGAGTTGCAAGAGACTCATTACCTAACCGCTAAAATTTCAGCAGTCACTACTTTTATTGGTGCTGTGTATTTGACGGTTACTACACCGATTTTTTATGAAAATACTCGCGATCGTCTGTTTAGCCAACCTTTAGTCTATATTTTTGCCTTAATCCCTCTTTTGGGCACTCTCATTGTATTTTTACTCTGGCGTAGTTTGAGTCAAAAACGAGAAAGACAACCTTTTGTCTGGACTTTACTGTTATTTTTGCTGTCTTTTTTAGGACTTGGTTTAGTTGTGTTCCCCTATATAATCCCTACTCAGATCACAATTTATCAAGCTGCTGCTGCCCCCAGCTCGCTGGTATTTATGATTATCTTTATCGGATTTTTGATCCCGATTATGCTGGCCTACAATATTTATCAATACGTTGTGTTCAAAGGAAAAGTAGTCAGCTAGTTTGATGCTATCTCTCGTATTCGCTAGATTTCATGCTGCACAATAAGTTCTAGATGAGATTTTTTAATTCTTTGGGATGTTACTGAAGTCGTGCAAGCAGAGATGTGTTCGTAAACATCATCATCTTTGAGATAACCTACTGGATAATGCTCGATCCACATAGTTTGATTTAAAGTCAGCCCAAAGCGATCGCATACGATGGCTATCAGAGTTTTGACCTCATCAGTAATAGAGCGACCAGGAAAGTCAGGAATTTGTGAGACAATCACGATTGCTCTATCTAGAGAAAGTTGGAAAATACGTAAACGACACTGACATTCTGTCCCAGTTTCACTAGAGTTCCAATTGATAATCTGGTCTGTTTTGAGAATACTCAAAGCTTAAAAAATAATTATTGGTTACTGCTGCTTTACAAATTAGAGCAAGAGCTATAAAGCTAGTATAGATACTACGATAAAGATTTAGTAAAAGCATTTACAGGAAAATACTTAGCGATCCATTATGTATTTATTAAGTTAACGCTATTATTACCTAATTTTATTTCTACAGAAATTGTAGGAAGAACCTTATACTAAGCCAATTTATTATGATTCGTATTCTATTAGTAGACGATCAAAAAGTTATTCGTGAAGCTGTTAAAAGATGGCTTGAACCTGAAGCTGATTTTGAGATCATCGGCACTGCGGATAACGGCTTAAAAGCGATTGAACAGGTGGAACAGCTAAAGCCTGATGTTGTCGTCATGAATATGGAGATGCCTGGTCTTGATGGAATAGATGCGACGAGGTACATTACTTCCAGATTTACCAATACTAAAGTCTTAATTTTGAGTTCTTTTGACACTTATGACTATATTGCTAAATCTTTGTCTGTAGGAGCAAAAGGTTATTTACTCAAAAATACTAGCTCTAGCGATATTGTCACGGCAATTCGTTCAGTAAATAAAGGATATACTCAAATCTCTCCTGGCTTGCTAGATAAGCTTCTGATTCAAACTGATTCAGGTGCGATTATTTCCCCGCTACAACGCCCATCAAGTAACAATCAGGATCGTCAGTTGATTAACACTAATCGCCGAACCATCTTTAACTTACACTCTACTGTCAAACAGCAAGGGATTGAATTGAGTCAGTTGAAGCAGGCTCTTAGACAGCTCAAGCAAGATTGCGTGCGAACCAAGAATAAGGTTGCTCGCTACTCTATATTTAGCTGGCTCAATCTTCTACTATTGTTGCTTTCACTGCCTGTATTACTATGGTTGTTGCTTAACTTCAATACTAGACTGAAAAATTTAGTTCTGAGAACCGATGAATTAGAAGAAAATTCTTTTCCAATTGAAAGAGTTGGTATTTATCAAGAGTATGACCTTAGCGGTCTAGCACAGCGAGTAGCCAAAACCTTTCAACAAGATCGCATTGTTGCAGGAATTGATACGATCAATATTGCTCAGCAAGACCACACGATAATTCTCTCTGGGACAGTTCCCGATCCCCTGATTTTGGAAAGAATGGAATTTCTCGTTGGTAAGGTCAAAGGCGTCAAAGAAGTTGATATCTCGGGAGTAGAAGTTATTCGAGTGGAAGAGATAAATCCTAGTGAAGCGGAATTAAGCATAGAAAATTTATTCCGGGTCGAGAACTAAGGCAAAATCCTCTAAGCTAGATAAAGTAGTAATTCAGAATCTTTATCATTAGTTATTAGCGATCTCTCAATGTTTATGGGGAAAAACCTAATCAGACGCCCTCTATCAAATTTTGGTTTTAGTCTCTGGACGGCTTTTGTTATCGCGATCGCCCTTGTCATTGCAACACCAATAATTTTTATTCTCAGTAGTACCTTTAATGGGGCGGGAGATATCTGGCAACATTTAGTTGAAACCGTCCTTAAAGACTATATTTTTCATTCTCTATGGTTAATTTTAGGGGTTGGTTTTGGTGTCGTTATCATTGGTGTGGGTACTGCTTGGCTGGTAACTATGTGTTCTTTTCGGGGTAGTCGCTGGTTGGAGTGGTTGCTGTTGTTACCTCTAGCTGCGCCCGCTTATTTACTGGCATATGCCTATACCGATCTGCTTGATTACTTTGGTCCTATACAAACATTTCTCAGGGATCTATTTGGTTGGCAAACAATTCGTGATTACTGGTTTCCAGATATTCGCTCTTTGCCAGGAGCAATCTTGATGCTTGTTTTAGTGCTCTATCCTTATGTCTACCTGCTGGCAAGGGTTGCCTTTCTCGAACAATCAGTTTGTACTATAGAGGCTAGTCGTTCTCTCGGGAGTAATCCTTGGCATAGTTTTTTTACTATTGCCTTACCACTGGCAAGACCTTCGATAGCCGCTGGTTTGGCTTTGGCTCTGATGGAGACTCTTAATGACTTTGGAACGGTGCAGTATTTTGGCGTATCCACTTTCACCACGGGCATTTATCGCACTTGGCTCGGTATGGGAGAAAGGGCTGCTGCTGCTCAGCTAGCTGCTCTATTGATGTTATTTATTTTGATCTTGATAGTCGTCGAGCGTTTGTCACGCCAGCAAGCTAAATACTATCAACTAGGAAATTCCAATAATCGGGTGCCAAAGTATAAATTAGGCTGGTTTCGGGGCTTGGGTGCGGGAATTGCTTGTATTCTACCTGTTGCTTTTGGATTTTTTCTGCCTGCTTGGTATTTGCTTAATCTGACAATTGAGAACTGGGGTGAAACTGTAGATCGTGATTTTGGGATGTTAGTCCGCAATAGTTTTATTGTCGCGATCGCAACAGCGTTAATAGCTGTACTGGTTTCCTTATTCATGGCATATGGACAACGCCTCCAACCAAATTGGACGATGCGTGGTGCTGTTAGAGTTGCGGCTATGGGCTATGCCATTCCTGGTTCGGTAATTGCCGTCGGCGTACTAATTCCTCTGGGAAGTTTCGACAATAGCTTAGATCGTTTTATGCAAGCAAATTTTGGCATTTCAACTGGTTTGTTGTTTTCTGGGACAGTAGTTAGCTTGATATTTGCCTATCTGGTGCGTTTTCTAGCTGTGGCTTTTAGTTCTGTAGAATCTAGCTTAAACAAAATTCCCCCCAATCTCGATGATGCTGCTCGTTCTTTGGGATCTGGGGCAACTAAAACTCTAGTTAAAGTACATGCTCCTTTGATGTCAGGAGGTTTATTGACGGCAACTATGCTGGTCTTCGTCGATGTGATGAAGGAGCTACCAGCAACGTTAGTAATCCGTCCTTTTAATTTTGATACTCTAGCAATTCGAGTTTATCAGTATGCTTCTGACGAACGCCTCATAGAAGCTGCTGCCCCTGCTTTAGCAATTGTAGTGGTGGGCATTGTCCCTGTAATTTTCCTTACCTGGCAAATTACAAGTCCAAGGAACAGACTTGGTAAAAAAAGTTGAGTAGGCAGGAGATCTCAAAATCGATGAATATTAATTGGTGATTAAGAAGCTATGCGATAGGAACGATCGAGGACGGAAAATAAATAAAAATAAATATCTGACTAGAAATGCAATCAAGGTTCACTAAACTCGGTAATCTCAAAAGTTAAAGTTGATAATCAATCCCTAATGCTCGATATTCAAGCCCTTATAGATAGTATTCAGCAAGAAGCTGAAACAACGGAATTTCCAATCGATATCCCTGTATATGAGTCAGTAAATCTCAACCCTACACAACCTGTACTCTATGCTGGGAACCTCCAGAGTCCTCTATGTTTTTTTGGCCGTGATCTGGGTAGAGATGAGGTTAAGGCCAGACAACCGCTAATTGGTGCTGCTGGTACTAAAGTAAGACAAGGTTTTTATGAAATAATTCACGGCAGAAGTACCAATTCAGTCGAAGAGTTGCAGTCAGTTTGCGATCGCGTATTGTTAACTAATACTGTTCCTTATAAGCCACCAGGTAACAAAGCCTATTCCGTTAAGGTGAAAAACCGCTTCCGTCCTTTTATCGAGCGTTTACTGGTATTTCACTGGCAGGGTAACCAAATTATCACTTTAGGGACAGAAGCTTTTAAATGGTACACGCCTTATGGTCAGGGGAATGAAGTAGATACTTTTTTCCGTCAAAGCGATCGCTATGAAGATATTTTAGTTGTCAAGCTTACTGCTACTGATGATGCAGGCAATACCAAAGAAAAACCTGTAGCTTTGCTCCCTCTGCCTCATCCTTCTCCTCTCAACAAAAAGTATTATGCTGCTTTTCCTAAAATGCTGCAATATCGTTTGGCGCAGGTTGAATTTTAGGAATTTAGAAGATTTTAAGCGACGTGGGTAATTAACAGTATTAGTGAGCTGCTTACTGCAAGCCTAAATTATTGCTCGCTATTACCAGTCGGTTTTGCAAGGCTTTTGATGGTGACTTGAATACCTAATAGAAATAGGCCTACTGCGACAATGCCAAACACTCCAGTTCCTAGTGCAGCGACTCCGATAACCAGAGTTCTGACTGCTGTGGTGATTTTGATCACGATCACACTTTCCGATATCACTGGCTTATTGGCATAAGTGCTAACGATTGCACTCATTAGCATATAGACTAAGGCAGCAATCCCTCCTGAAACAAGAGAAGCAAAAAAACAGCTCAGAGGGGTTACCTCTTTCTTTGCAGGTTTAGTGGCTTTGTCTAGAGATTCACTCATAGTCTTGACTTTAGCTCTTACTGTTTCCTTTTATGGTAGCGAAAAAGTAGTTTAGCATACACTACAAAAATAACTAATTATGTCGTCTTAGTTTTTGGCGAACTTCAGTCTTGATTTGATTTTGCTAATTTGGGGCTTAATTAATAAAAAAATGGTTATAGGATGCTATTTCGTCAATTATTTGATCGCGAATCTTGTACTTATACGTATCTCATTGCCGACTACTTTACTAAGCAAGCTGTTTTGGTAGATCCAGTTATAGATCAGTTAGAACGTGATTTGCGGCTACTGCAAGAATTGGGATTAAATTTACAATACTGTCTGGAAACGCATATTCATGCCGATCACGTTACGGCCACGGGGAGACTTAGAGAATTAACTGGGTGTTGGGGAGTTGTGCCCAAAAAAGCGCAAGCTAATTGTGCAGACCGCTATTTAGATGATGGGGAGATTATAACTTTAGGTGAAGTAGAGCTAGAAGCGATCGCTACTCCTGGTCATACAGATAGCCATTTGGCGTATCTGGTGAATAAAACTCACTTACTTACGGGAGATGCACTCTTTATTCGGGGTTGTGGCAGAACAGATTTTCAGGGGGGCAATCCAGGGGTACTTTATGATTCTGTAAAGAGTAAGCTTTTTACCCTAGCTACAGATACGTTAGTCTATCCTGGTCATGATTATCGAGGACGTACTGTATCCACCATTGGTGAGGAAAAGCAGTATAATCCACGGTTCCAAGGGAAAGACCGTACCAGCTTTATCCACTTAATGAACAACTTAGATTTACCCCACCCTAAAAAAATGATGGAAGCTGTCCCTGCCAACCAAAAATGTGGGCAGGGACTAAGTTAAGCGAGTAGGAAGAACCTAAAACTCAAAAATAGTACGAATAGTGCCTACGTAAATAGGATCATTGTCATCGTCATTTTCGGGGTTTAGTACTACAAAAAATCCAGGATTAATTGCTACATTATCGTTGATTTTGTAGCGGTACTGAGCTTCTATGTGCCAAGCACCATCTTCTTCTTCTCCAGCATCATTGCTACTAACTCTAGGTGGTTGGCCAAAAATAATACCGCCTAAACTGCCTTCTGAAAATAGATCGGGAAAGGCAAGAGTGACTGCCCAGTTAAAGATTGTGGCATCATCACCATCATTGACAACAATTCCATCGTTGTCGCCATTTCCTTGAGCATTCGCTAGTGTCAAACCACCCCAAGCAGAAATACTAAGGCGATCGCCAACTTGATACTTTCCTTGTAAACCAAAATGATCCGCTGAAGTAGCGGTGTCTTCTCCGAAGGGAGCGTTTGCCGCTTCACTTCCTGTTTCTCCAGAAACTACCAACTCATCTGGTGCGTAAAAACCTCTTGAATAGGTCAAGCCAAAGCCTAAATCATCAGTAGGTTGCAAACTTAGTTGAGCGATCGCTGCAAAGCTACCGTTAAATAAACCCGCACCATCTAGAGGTTATTTAGCACGAGGTGCTAAATAACCTACAGAAAAAGCAGCCGCTTCGCTAAAGTTGTAATTGATAGTTGCACCAGTACCTTCTAATCCTTGATAGTAAATAGGATTAAAACGACCGAAACGGGAGACTGCTCCTGTCAACTCTTCTGAGAAAAACTCATTATAGTTAGCAAAGTTTTCGTTAAATTCCCCACCTACAGCATCAATGACAAAAGAAATCTTCCCATCTGCTGCCCCGTGAGCATGCCCAGAATGCCCGTGATCATCATGACCGTGAGAGTCGTGCCCATGATCATCATGTCCATGGGAATCGTGATCATGTCCAGAGTGGTCTGACTTCTTAGATTTGTCTGATTCTCCGATCGCAAAAGTATAGTAAAGTTTGCCAATTCTGACTGAACCATCAGAACCTTCATCAAAAGCAGTACGAGTTGCCGGTGTTCCTGTAATATTGGGGTCGCCTCCCTCTCCTGGACCTAAAGGAACAGTGTTAAGTGCATCCAGACGAACTTTGAGAAGGTCTTTACCTGTAAAGCTGGAATCAAAACTCAAGCGAGAGCGAAAATTAAATACTGTGACGCTATCGAGATCTTCACCACTGCCATCAGCAAGTTCATCACCAAAAACTTGCTCCAGAGCAAAACTAACTTCTCCTCTAAGCTTACTAGTGGTAGAAAACTGATTATCTTCCAAAAAGGCTGTACGAGCTTCTAAATCGTCAACTCTTGCCCCGAGAGCTGCTAGTTCTGCTTCAAACTCTTGAGTAAGTCGGTTGATGGTATCTAAATCTTCTCTAACTATTGCCTCAGAAGAAGCGATCAACCTTTCAACTTGATTGAGACAAGAGTTTAAGCCCGCAGCAAATTCATAACGGGAGAGTGATTGGTTACCTCGATAGGTTTGATTGGGATAACCTGCAATACAGCCATAGCGGTCTACCAAAGAACGTAATGCTTCGTAGGCCCAATCTCCAGGCGAAACATCCCTCAATTGATTTACGTTGGTTACCTGATTTAATTCTGCTTCTAAATTGTGAAGATCCGCATTCTGAGCTGATACGTCATTCTGTAGTCCTA
>CAZSEZ010000073.1:0-16784 GCA_964606015.1 uncultured bacterium | reverse complement strand
GCCAAATAATTCGACTTAATCAATTATTTGGTATTGAAGAATGATTTCGAGCTATTGAGAATCAGAAAGTGTTTTTATGTCCTAAAAATAATCTTGGTAATCTGAAAAAATGCTTTTTATGGTCGTTTTCTTGGTTTGAGAGATTGATTCATAAAAGATATTTCCTCTTTTGATAGAGCTTAAGAAATACTAGAGATTTTCTATTCCATTTCTAAAATGCGCTTGGCATTATTGAAGTCTCTGTTCATTGCTTTGTTAAAGCTTCTTCTAACTAAAGGCGCAACTGTTCTGGATTTAGGTTGATAAACTACTGAAATATTAGCTATAACCTTGCCATTTTTCTGCTGTATAAATTCATAGTCGGCAATGGAATAAGTTATTGGTACTTTAAGTTGTGTTTTTTGCATATCAGTAAAATAGACGAAGGATGTTGGCTCGTCGATTTTGACTAGTCTTTGTACTAGGGATTTATTCCCTTTCATTATCGTGATTCGTTCAGAACCTTCCGCCAAATTTTCAATTTTTTTGGAGTTAGAATGATCAAATAAAACACTGTGAGCGTCTGGTGAATAAGCATCAACACGAGTTAGTAAAAAGTCGAACACTTCTTGGATGGGGGCATCAATTGCAATGCTCACTTTGTAGTCTGGGTTGGCTTTAACTCGCTGCATTTCTGTTCTAATAAATTCAGGAGAAAAATCGCTATTGGCTTGCGAAATTGGCATTACTATCAAAATGACCGTCATCAAGAAAATGAATATTGGCGTGAAAAGTTTCATAATTTCAAAGGCTCTGGAAGAGATAGTGTATAGTCAAACCCCTAGGCGATTACATCATTTATAAAGGTTTTCTGCTACTGGGATTTGGTAAGCTTTTGTTCGTATTTGGAGATCGCCTTTAGTTTTTTAGGATGAGGTCTACCTTTTTCGATGAAATACTTCACTTCCTCCGCCATTTCTGCCAAAACTCGATCAAGATTGCTTCTCATCAATCCGCGAAATAGAAAGCCCATTATTCCTTTAACGTGCATTTCAGTTTGTCCCACGATGTGGGTAGTATTACTGCTTATTTCTTCAAGTGTCCAGGTGTTTTCTGCACTGGTAACAAACCCTGGCAAACCGTGATAAAGACTGTACCTTAAAGTTCGATTGTGATCGTATTGCAAGATTCTTTCTTTTGTGTCGCTAAACCCTACCGCACTAATTTTGCAGGCTCTTTCTGTATGTTTTGATCCATTGATTCCTTTGCCAGAACCTTCCGAGTAGTCCACCCCAGAAGACCACTTACCTATTGCTGCAAAATCTTCTGCTAAAACTTGCCAAACTCTATCAACAGAAGCATCGATTGTAATTTGAGATCTTGCCAAAACTAAGCTGCTATCCTGCTTCATTTCTCTTTCTTGTGCCAAAGTCAGTGACATTGTCCTTTTCTCCTGAATTTATTTATAGAAGGTAGAGTTAGAGCCTAAAACACTAGTTTTATTTGGGATTGTGTCAAATCATTTAACTCATAAGCTCAGTATAGTTAGCATATTATTGAATTAGGAACTCTAAAATTGCATTTAATTTTTGCAAAAATGTTACAGCTATGAACTGGAATGATTTACGAGTATTCTTGGCATTGGCAAGAGCGGGATCAGTAAGATCGGCAGCGCTTAGATTGTCGATTAGTCACTCTACCGTGGTTCGTCGTATAGAAGCATTAGAAACATCATTGCAAGTTCGTTTATTTGAGAGATTGTCGACGGGTTATATACTGACTTCGACGGGAGAGGCAATGCTAAAACAAGCAGAGCAAGTAGAAAACGAAATTCACGGAATAGAACTGAATATTTTCGGTAGAGATGCTAAATTAAGCGGTAACATTAGCGTCGCAGTTGCTGAACCTTTAATTCCATTAATGATGGAAGATCTACAACAATTTAAAATTGCTTATCCTGACATTGATCTCGAAATTATCGGCTCTTATGACGTAAAAAATTTGGCTAGAAGAGAAGCAGATGTGTCGATTCGGATTATGTCCAATCCTCCAGAATATCTAGTAGGACATCGCTTGCCTAATTTTAATTTTTCTTTTTATGCATCTCCTGAATACTTGCAAGAACATGATCTAGATGCCGTTCCGTCTACAGCAAGTTGGATTGGAATCAAAGAGGATATTAGTCATAATACTCAATGGTTCAAAGATAGTCCTTATCCTCAAATTCCTGTTCGGTGGACTATGCCTTTAATGTCTTTACCCAATGCTGCTCAAGCAAAATTGGGCATGGTACGTTTACGCTGCTTTATTGGTGATCGTCTCCCAGGATTACAGCGTATTAAACCAAATAAAAGAGTTAAAGGAAATCCCGGCTGGATCTTGACCTTGGACGATCTTCGTACAACTGAAAGAGTTAGAACATTTATGTCATTTATGGCCCAAGGCATCAGTAGAAAAAGTGATTTAATTGAAGGTAATTACCTTCAATTAAAACGGTAGTTTTACACGAAGATGAAACTTTAATGTAGTGTCATTGAATAGTGCGTTGCCCCTACCACTGATGAGGTTAGTTTTCTAAAGTTATCGATAGACTTCTCAAATATCTAGGGCAAACTTAATATTCATTAGTAAATAAATCAAGAGTAAATAAACCAATCACAAGATCATTTGTATCTTCAGCCTTAGAAATGCAAATTGTTTTCTTAGCTAAACTTACAACTCCATCCACAAATCATTATGGTTATGGCTAACTCTTCTCATCGAGTTTCAGCTCGCTTTCTCGTAGTTCTTTAACCAGAATAGAACGGGCAATTATCGTTGCAGTTTTCCCCTCAAACTTGAGAAAAACTCGTCCCGAAAATAAAGTAGCCCAACCCGATTTACGATACACCGTAAAATCCTCGATTGTTTGCTGTGGGGTAAAACCCATTTCTTGGAGGATACGATCAAATTCTTTTTGCCAAGTAGCTCGGCGTTTGACCTTAGTTGTTACTGTAACGTTGCGGTTGAGGCTGCTACCCAAGATTCCCGCAATCAGACCAGCACAAATCCCGATGGGATAGATCGAGTAGTCGAAAAAGCCTACTCCAAAATGGCGTGAAGCAAAAGCGAGAACTACCAAATCCGTAATGGTGAAATAGTAAAGAAAAGTCAGCCAAAATCCAGGTGCCTGCATAGTTAAATCGCTCGTGCTTGCAAATTATCCAATCGATCTGTTTTTAGATTAGAAGGAAAAGGTAATAGGTAAAAGTTTTTGCTCAAGCTTCCTTGCAAATCGTTAATGCTCGATCGCATTACTTTAAAAAAGCTAATTTTTATTTTTGACAAAATCAATAGACTGGAAAGTAGGTAGCTAACTCGTTCTCGCGACGTAAAAAATGACGATCCAACTCTATTACTGGCCTACTCCTAACGGGCACAAAATTACGATTTTTCTCGAAGAAGCCCAAGTGGATTATCAGATCCATCCTGTAAATATTGGCAAAGGAGATCAGTTTCAGCCAGATTTTCTAAAAATCTCTCCCAACAACCGTATGCCAGCGATCATTGATACTGAGCCTAGTGATGGTGGTGAACCAATTTCGGTATTTGAGTCTGGGGCAATTTTGCAATATCTTGCAGACAAAACAGGTAAGTACTATCCGTCAGATTTACGCGATCGCAAAACAGTTAACGAGTGGCTTTTCTGGCAAGTAGGCGGTTTAGGGCCGATGGCAGGACAAAATCATCATTTTGGTCAATATGCTCCCGAAAAAATCCCCTATGCAATCAAACGGTATGTTGACGAAACTAATCGGCTTTATGGGGTTTTAGATAAACAACTAAAAGATCGAGAGTTCATTGCGGGGGAATATTCGATTGCAGATATGGCTTGCTACCCTTGGATTGTTCCCCATGAGAGACAGCAACAAAATTTAGCCGATTTTCCCCATCTTCAACGATGGTTTAAAGCGATTTCGTCTCGCCCAGCAGTGATGATTGCTTATAAAAAAGGTCAAGCTATTGCTAGTCAACCAACAGTTACAGAAGCTAGTAAAAGTATCCTTTTTGGTCAAACTGCCAATAGTATTCAGTCAGATAGTTAGTGATTATTTCAGGGTAAGTTATATGTGATTTTAGCGATCGCAGATAATCAAGAAATACAGCTAAAATAATCTTGCTTTGTCATGTATAAGACTTTTGGTAGATTACTGATTTATTGGTAATTACTTGGCAAGTTTTTAAGCTTACTATGTCTCTGGTTGTTGTTCAACAAAACGAGCTTTATTGACATAGTAAGGTAATTTACTAATGTCGTTATATCGAGGAAAGTTTTTATAAATAAAATAAATTAGGTATGGTGTTGAAAAAGCAAGAAAAATAATATACAAACTGGTTTGGCTTTCAAAAGATTGTTGAAAACCCGATGCCGTTATAAATTCGGGAGTATCATTCTTCAGAAGAAAATAATAATAAAATGAATAACCAGTAACAATCAGATTATAAAAGAAATGTAATAGGATTGGTGTGATAATTTGCTTGGTTTTTATATATAAAATTGCCGCAACCAATCCTAGAACTGATAAGGGAATAATGTCATAACGAACATGAAAAATAGCAAATAATAAACTAGAGATGATGATGCCGGCTTTTATTCCTTTCGCTGAAGCTATTTTCTGAAATACAATACCTCGAAAGAAAAGTTCTTCCCAAAATGGAGCAAGAATAATCGCTATAATTGCAAAGAATATGAATCCTAGGGGACTAGAAGGTAACCCCTTACCAATAAAAGTTTTAAATAAATCAGGAGAAATCAGAGAAATTCTATATAATGTAAAACTGTTTAAGCCTACGGCGAATAAATAGCTAGCTATTGCCAGTATAAGAGGCTCGATCCAGATGAATGATTTTTTCCAACCAAATATCCAAGTTAAGTTGATATTCGATCTTTTTAATCTTTTATAAGTAACCCAACAGAAAATTAGAATTATAACCGTAAACACAGGATAGAAAATGCTTTCATTCTCAACGAAATTGAATATTTCTGCGGGGCTTAGATTACTGATTCTAAATAAGATTAACCAAACAAATGGATAAACGACTAAAGGCATTACGTTAAAAGCAATGATTACTGACCATAAGCTGAAGCTGTTAAAGTCATTATCATCTGGAGAACCTACCTCAGGCTCTCTTTTGTTATCTAAAAGAAAGAGAAATGCAATGCCGAAAATACTAAAGAATCCTGCAATGAAACCTAATAACCAGGGATAACCTTTATATTTGGCATACTTACAAGAAGCAGCCCAACAGGCAAAATAGCCATAAAAAACTGCGACAAAACTAATAAGACCAAATAGTAAGCTAACTGCTTGTGTAGAGGGGGATGTTGCCGCTGGTTCTAAAGTTTCTCCGATAATACCTAGTAATAGTGTTGGTAGACAAAGAGATAGTAAGCCTTTAATAAGAGCATTGCGAATATTCTTAAATTCTAGTTTTGTAGAATCCATCAAGTCTCTAGACATTTTTGCAGATTAACTGGTTTATCTTGGCACAGCAAAATACTAGATGTTGGCTTTTGAGATCTGTCTTCACCATTTCTTCTTCGGGGTATTTGGAGATCATGAAGCAATTGGGATGAACTATTGCGATCGCTTATGTGAATTGATTAGAGATGTGAGAAATAAAAAACCCCTCTCCTGTAAAGTGAGGGGTCGAGAAGAGGTTGAACCTCAACAGACTAAACCAATCAATTACCTGGCAGACTAGGGAGCTAAAGCGTTACCTCTAATCAAACTACCAATAGTTTTTGCTGTAATTTTTAACTGTTTCAAAGGATTTGCAGGAACTACAGTTTTGTAGAGATAGCTATCAAAAGTCAATGCTTGTACGTCGATGTCAGCACACATTTCAACAAAGGCTTCGCGAGTAGCATCACTGCGGTAGAAGACTCTTTGTAAGATGTCGAGTACGAGGTAAGTTGCACCGTAGGTTTTGTTCCATTTCTTGAGGAACTGCTTGAGGTCAGCTTCAGTAGGAACTTTCTGGCCGTTGTTAGAAGCTGCAACAATAGTTTCAGCACACATTCTGCCAGATTTCGCTGCGAAGTAAATACCTTCCCCAGAAGATATGGTAACAGTACCCAAAGCATCACCGACAAGAACGACTCTCCCTTTAATGGGGCGAGGTCTGGGATGTTCGGGAATTGGGTGAGCTTCTACTTTGATGATTTCGCCACCTTCAAGTCTTTTAGCTGCACGTTGGCGGATTCCAGCTTGTAAGTGCTTGATTTTTGCTTGGTTGACTTTCATTGTGCCAGTACCAACTGCCACGTGGTCGTATTTAGGGAAGACCCAAGCGTAGAAGTCAGGAGAGACATCGTCACCAACATACATCTCTGCTAGCTCTTCGTAATAAGCCATTTTGTCTTGAGGAAGACGGATTCTTTCTTGGAAAGCGATCGCATAGTTGTAGTCTCCAGCGTCGATAGCCTTAGCTATTCTGGAGTTGGCACCGTCTGCACCAATCACCAAATCAACTTTAAGAGTTTTCATTTCCCCTTTGACTTCGCCTTTGGAATGATCGGCGTAGTGTAGGGTGTAGGGTTGGTTGTCGCTGTTAGGAATGTCTAGCTTGTGTACTGTACCGTTGATTAGGTTAGCACCAAGTTTCGCAGCGCGATCACGCAAGAAGCCATCGAATACTTCGCGGCGACACATTCCGATGTATTCACCATCTTTGAGGGTTTGACCGATATTTACCTCGATGTTAGAAGGAGAAATCATTTTCATCTTTCTAACTTGACGATCAATAATCTCAAGAGGAATATCAAACTCATCAACCATGCAGAGAGGAATTGCACCACCGCAAGGTTTAGCGTTATCTAGTTTGCGCTCAAATAAATAAGTTTCAATACCAGCTTTGACTAAAGTTTCGGCTGCGCAAGACCCAGCAGGCCCACCGCCTACTACTGCTACCCTAAGTACCAAAATTTTTCTCCTAATTTCTTTTCTCAAGCTAAGAGGAATCCTACCATGGTGGTTTGTCCTCAAGATAGGGATTTCTCCCTCTTACGGAGATTTTGCAATGTTGCTTAACAACTTTTGTTACAAATGTTTATTTGAGGGATTGGCGATCGCAAAATTACCCTCCTGGCTATAATTAAGCCTTCAATTAAACTATTGATTTAACTCTATTTAGTTGTTGCCAAAGTTAAGTTGTATCTATGGAAAAAAGACTAGCGACCAAAGATGATTGGCCAAATAAGCCGCTGCCTGAAAAACATACCAGGATTGAATGGGGACATGTTTTTTCTCTTGAAGAGTTTGCCAGGATTTCGCAAGGCTCAATCCCTGAAGATATGGAAGAAAAATGGTTTGTTTACTATGAACAACCTTGGCTCTATATCCATCGCAGTTGGACTGGCTTCTGTATTTTTATGGTGCGTTTTGAACCTACAGACGAATCCACAGAACGAGGAATAAAAGGGGTAGAAATCTTAGCCAGCCGAGAACCAGAGCAATACGCTAGCCTTGGTGATAGTAGTGATTTGGGTATAGTGCGATCTCTCATTAGGATGCTACTGGGTTTTCCTTTCTAGGAATAAATTTAGATCGCAATAAAAAAAGCGGGCTTGCCCCGCTAAATGAAGTTGAATTTTATGATGAATGATTGCTAGAACTCTCTAACTACTGAGGACAACCTAAAGAATCGCGAGTATCTACTCCTGTTTTAGGATTTACACCTGTGGCATTGGCACAAAGTTGTTTGACCTGCCATTTTTCGAGAACAGCCAAGCTAAAATCAGAGCCGTCAATTTTGGCATCTTTGAAAGTTGAAAAAGACAGGATAGTTTCCTGGAAAATAGAATCACTTAAATCTGCACCATCAAAGTTAGTGAGATAAGCAAAACCATAGCTAAAATCTGCACCACGTAAATTAGCATTGGCTAGATTAGAAGCATTGAAAACAGCTCCTCTAATATCCGCACTACTAAAGTCAGCTTCCTCTAGATCGACCTTAGCGAAATCCACATTCTGCAAAGTTTTACCAGCAAAGTCTTTGTTTCTGAGTTCTTCAGGACTAAATTCGCTAAAGGCAGAAGGGGTGACTGCTGTGGAGCTAGCAGCGAGTACTGGATTGGGGAGAAAGCAGGCTAAAGCTAAAAATAAGATTGCGCTTAAGCGAACAAGATATTTCATAGATAATTACAGCCTAAAACTAAAAAAATGCATACCAATATAAATTGTAAATGTTCTGCTGTACCCAAGGCGAGTTAAAGTATTTTTCAGACTGAAAAAGAAGCAAACATTTCCGCCATGACTCTCAACACCACTGAATTATTGCAGCAACTTATCGATAAACAATCTCTCTCTCAAGCCCAAGCAAGTGAATTAATGACAGGTTGGTTAGAGGAAGCTATTGACCCTGTAATGTCGGGGGCAATCCTAGCTGCAATTCAGTCCAAAGGAGTCTCTGCCGATGAGTTGGCGGGAATGGCAGAGGTTTTAAAAAGTCAGTCTTTGCAACAAGAGATTATTACTCATGATATTCCTGTGATTGATACCTGTGGTACGGGTGGCGATGGTTCTTCTACTTTTAATATTTCTACTTGCGTAGCTTTTGTGGCTGCTGCGGCTGGGGTTAAAGTGGCTAAACATGGTAATCGTTCTGCATCGAGTAAAGTTGGTTCTGCAGATGTTCTAGAAGGGTTAGGCATCAAGCTTAATGCTCCAATTGAACAAGCTAAGGCTGCTTTAGATGAAGTGGGAGTTACTTTTTTGTTTGCTCCTGGTTGGCATCCTGCGATGAAAAGTGTTGTTCCCATTCGTAAAACTCTCAAAGTAAGAACTGTATTTAATCTGTTAGGACCATTAGTTAACCCTCTATGTCCTACCGGACAGGTAATCGGGGTTTACGACAGTAGTTTTATTAATCGTATGGCTGAAGCTCTAAATAAGTTGGGACTGCCTAAGGCAATGGTGTTGCATGGTAGAGAAAAACTTGATGAAGCGGGCTTGGGAGATGCCACAGACGTGGCAATGCTTTCAGAAGGCCAAGTAATAACTACCAGTCTCAATCCTCAAGACTTCGGTTTAACTAAGGCTCCTTTAGCTGCCCTTAAAGGAGGAGAATTAGCAGAGAATGCGGAAATTTTAACCAGTGTACTTCAGGGTAAAGGTACCCCTGCTCAAGCTGATGCCGTAGCTTTAAATGCGAGTCTGGCTTTGCAAGTGGGCGACGTGATTACTTTTGGTGATACCGCAGCAGGAGTTACGCAAGCGCGGGACATCATCGCCTCTGGTGCTGCCTGGGATAAGTTACAGGAGTTAGTTAAGTTTTTTCAAAGTTGACTGCGATAGCTGATGGAAGTTAGGTTAGCAAATTCAGATCTAGAGATTCAGCGCTGTCATCATGTGATGTCTCAGTTGAGAACTTTCATCGAAGCAGCCGATTTTGTTCAGCAAGTCTCACTCCTCAAAAAAGAAGGCTATCAGCTAGTATTCTGCGAAGTAAAATCCAGCGTGATAGCGGTTGCTGGATTCAGAATCTTGAATTCTTTATCTTGGCAAAAATACGTGTATGTTCACGATTTGGTAGTTGATAGTGCCTATCGATCCCAAGGTTATGGTGAATATCTACTTCAGTGGGTGATTAATTACAGTAGGCAGAATGGCTGTCAGCAACTTCATTTAGATTCTGGCGTGCAAAGATTTGCTGCCCATCGATTTTACTTAAGCCAATATCTAGAAATTAAGGCTCATCACTTTAGTTTGATTCTTTGAATTCAAGGTAGCTTGGGATGTCATAAATTTGGCTAGTTCTATCTTTTCTCCGTGCATTTACCGATCTTTTTTGAAAGGTAAAAAAAGCTACTTTTTGAAATATGTTTGTAATTTAGTATTGAATCATTAATTAATATATAAATTACTCGCAATAATTATGATAAGTATTAGCGCTGATACCCTAGAGAAGCAGCATATTAGTCTCAAAAGAAGTTCCGAGTTTTTGTTGGACGGGGTTACTTTTACTAAAAAGATGGTGGTCTCCAAAAGGCATAAGAAAGATGCAATCAAGGTAGTTGAAGATTATGCAGCGGATCACTTAGAAGCAATCTTGGTTGAACACAAGCTTTTTTTTAGTGTGTGGCTAGAAAAGGCAAAAATCAATGAAGATGTTGATTCTGGTGCTTCAGAAGTCGTGGAAATTAATAAAAAAGCAATCGATCTTTTGGGCGATCGCAAGATGGTCGAAGAAAGACTAGAGCTAGAAGACATTCTCAGTTCTCAGCTCCAAGAATTTGGAATATGACCAGATAAGTTAACCGCAAGTTGGGTTACGTATAAATACTCAGGCAATTTATACTCATAAAGGTAGCCAAAACCCGATTTATTCTCATTTTTTAGCGTAACTTAGGTTACGTTTTTTTTCTGACTATTACTCGTGATTGAGATTTGCTATGGCATTTCAGGATTTCTTGTTTGCTGTTTAATTCTGAGAATCTTATTACCAAACATCACAATTTAGGCATTACATGAAAAATCACTAAAATTACTAGACAAAGTTGCTAGCGTATGTTTGTCAATCAAATCAGTCATTTTATTTACTGAGGAGAAAACACCATGATTATCTTTCCAATTAGTGCGCTAGTTCTAGGATGGCTATTGGCTTCTACCATAGGAACCTATGCCTATTTCGCCAACAAATCTAATTTTTAAAAGAAAAGATAAGTATTTACCCAATTTATGTTCAATAGAAGGAGGTAACTATGTCCTATCTGACTCAGAGCCGAGCTTTGTCTATTTCCATCAGCTCGTTAAAAACTTACTCTGCTCAAAATCCTCGGCTACTTCAAGTAGAAAGACTCAAGCTCCAGCTTAAAGCTGAAAAGCAACGTGATAAAGCTATTTATCAAAATCTCAAAAAAATAGGCAGTGAGCCTTTGACTTAAACTCCATGACTCTTGCCAATTACCCAGTGACGACGAAAGAAACGAGCCAGAGTAGTTTCTTCTAAAGAAAGGTAGATCGGTCTGCCGTGGGGACAAGTGCGAGGGTTACGGGTGACTTGCCAGCGATCAAGAATATCTTGCATGGTTGGCAGGTCTAGCTCTGTGCCATTCTTAATCGCAGTCCGACAGGCTGTTGCTACTTGGACTGTTTGCAAGTCTCCTCCCCAGCTAAATTCGAGTAGTGCATCCTGACAGTCATCTCTAGATGCGATCGCACTAGGGGCATTTCTAATTTTCCAGAGGTTTTCACCAAAGGATTCGATCTCAATCCCGATATTTTCTAGCTGACTAACTTGAGATGGTTTGAGATTGCTCAATGTTATGGGTTGTTCTAGAGGAACTAGTCGCCACTGTTCTTGAATTTGTTCATAAAGGATTCTTTCGTGAGCAATATGTTGTTCAATGAGCCAGATCCCATAGTCATGTTCAGCAACTATATAGGTTTTATTGACCTGGGCTACTGCTTTTAACTCAAGAGAACCCAGTTCTGATTTTGCTTTGGGGGCTGTTTCGCTAATTTCAGGATTGTATTCTCCTGTGGCTTCTGCTGCTTTGAGTACTTGCTTGATACGGCGATCTCCTATTGTTTGGGGGACGCTTTCATTATTTAGCTTGAGGGCAGATTCAATAGCTTGGTTTACTTGCTCTTGCCAGTATTCCAAGTCTCGCAGGTATATTTCTATTTTGGCTGGATGACGGTTCCAATCGATTTGTGCAGGATCGAGATGGAGATGTAAAAAGGCTACAGGGAAGCGATCGCGAGGTAAGGTTCTGGCCATACCTGAGATAATAGTTTGTTCGAGTTCGGGGCAGCGGACTACCCTGCCATTAACTGCCACTTTGATCCAATCTGCTCGGTGACGATGCAAGCGATCTGGCAACCCCAAAACCAGCTCAATCGTGGCAGAATCAGTAATTTCTGCTGGTTGTTCGACAAAAGATTTTAGGTAGTGGAGATCGCTAGAGCTAACATTGCGCAAAAACTGGGGTAAGACTTGTTGGGCACTATTGCCACTACTAAAATGTAGCCAAAGTTTCTGGTCATGCTTGACTTGCCAAGTAATTTCTGGATGACATAGAGCTAAATGTTGAACTAGTTTTTGAATTGCTTTGAGTTGAGTTGTTGCTTTGGGTAACGCCCGACGACGCACTGGCATCTGCCCGAAAATATTACTCGCTGTGACTACTGTTCCTGGCGCGATCGCAATTGCTTCCTCACTAATGGGTTCTCCCAACTGATAGTGAACTCGCCAGCCTACGGCCTCCAATCGTCCTGCCAATCTACTACAAACGGTCAGGTCTGCCACCTGAGAAATGCTATGTAAAGCTTCTCCACGAAAGCCCAAGGAGGTGATGTGCCAGAGGTCTTGACTGGAATGAATTTTGCTAGTGCTGTGGGGTTTAGCGCAAACTCTTAGATCTTCTAGGGTCATTCCCAGTCCATTATCAGCTACTTGAATTTGCCATAACTCAGGACAAATGGAAATGCTAACTCTCGTTGCTCCTGCATCTAGAGCATTTTCTACCAATTCCCTGACTACTGCTAACAGAGAATCGATCACCTCTCCCGCAGCGATCAGATCGATTACTTCAGATGGCAGAATTTCAATGGACATTGACAGTGGTTAGCTCTGAATAGAGATGAATGAAAGTCTGGGTAGTAGTTCCCTTTTCCTTAATTCTATCGCTGAGCTTTTACTCGGAAATGCAAAATTAGCAGGTTGTCACCGTTTCTCGTTCTTGGTTACCGGTGGAGGGACTAATCTGGTCTGACAGAGTATGTTGTCAATACCTCGTAATACCTTAAATTCTACTGCTGGTAGAGGATGAGTTTGACTAATGTAGGGAGAGTTTTCGAGGAAAGAAAAAGCCTGACGAAACTCTTTAGCTCCTGCTGTAATGGGGGCGCTAAAGTGACAGGGCAGAATTCGTTTAAAATCCCATTCTGCGATCGTATCTGCCCAGGCTAAAACTGATTGAGGTGCACGGTTGAGAATCAAAGCTTGTAAAATTGGCGCTACAAACATTCTGCCATTACCGCTAAGGGAGTTAAAACATTGTTGCCAATCTTCGCGCCACAAGAAAGGATATAGACCAAAATAGTTTTTGCTAGTGCGATCGGGTGCTTTAAAAGCATCGCGAAAAACCTTTCCCCACTGAGGAATCGACAATACTGTAGGCTGAAAATACATGGCAAATAAAGCAATCCTTTGCCAGCCTTTAATTCGATTGGGAATTGTGTCAACAATTTCATCTAAACCATCTTCTTTGGCATGAAATAGTAGAGGGTAAGGGTCGATTGCAAAAATTTCTGGTGGTTCGCTGGGAATTGAGACAATCGAGTCGGTGACTAATAAACTCTGGGTTTGTCTATCAAAAAAAGCAACTTCCGCAAAGTAGCCAGAACGCAGATTGACAGTAGGCAAAATCTGATAGTCAAATTGCTGAGCAAAAGGAGTTTTACTACTATCTTGAGGCAAAATAAAAGTCCGCTTGCGAGGAAAACCCAACCAGCTTAAAGGGAGACTAACAGGAAAACTCCACTGATCTGGAGCAACATAAATCTGAGCGGAGGGAAAACAGCGGGCGAAGGCAGGGACAAAGACTTTATGTTCTAAACCAGAAATTGTTGGCAAAATGATGTACTTAACATCACCATATTTGGCTACCAACTCTGCTAATAGTTGTAAACATTCTCCTGTCGGCGCGACAGGAGCATATACCAGGAGTCCCCCTTCTTGAAGCCGAACCACGCTCATCCGAATTGGTACGACTACATAGAAAATCCCCTGGACTTGCTCGAATGTCCAAACCTGCTCTGGAATAATTTCCCTTCTAATGGTTCTGCGTTGGTTGTAAGGATATATGGGCACCAAAGGCCAATAAGACCAAGAAAAATCCCTTGAATTAGCTCGATCTGTTTTTTCCCCTAACTGCAATTCCCTGTACTCCCTAGCAAAACATTTTAAGAACTTGATTACTAATTATCTGGGTATTGTTCGATTTTGGGAAGACACTAGATTTCAAGATGATTTTAAGGCGCAACGCAACTATCTAGTACTAGAGCAAGCAACTAGACGATTGAGCAGTACCGAGCAAAAAACGAATTAATCAATAAAATCGTAGTTACTAAAACTACTGGTAGCGGTATTTATTGTGGTGGTCCAATAAAAATCGTCGCATTTCACCTTGTTTTTAATCTGTGCTGAGGAGACAAGGTCGCCATTAGACTTGGTTGGCCAGATGGGAGTATAGTTACGGTTGGCATGAATGTACCATACGATACTGGTCTTATTACAACCCAAGCTAGTATTGAATTTTACCTTGAGATCGTTAGATTGATTTTTTTTGAGGCATCTATAGATATCGTATTGTCGGGATTTTTTAGTTTTCTGCCCGCATCTATCCCCATTAATGAGAACTGTTACTTCTCCAGAGTCTAAATTTTCTACTTCGAGATAATACCTTGGCTTTTTGGGAGCTGGCGGTTTCTTTCGTGCAAATTCACAGTTTTTCTTATCGTAATTGACCGAATAGCTCATCGCAGCCGGGGTACGATTTTTTAAATATTTGAGAGTATAGGCGATCGGCTCACCAGGACTAGCAGCAGAGAAGTTAGCAGCATTGCGATCTGCAATAAAACCCTTAACGGCATTAAACATCCCTTCTTGGCTTGTTTCCTCAATTGGTTTCAATGCCAGCTCTGCCGAGCCACCAATTACGTAATAATAAATTTTAGAACGCTCTAAAACTTGTTGATAAGTTAACCCCGAATCTACTTTTAAATCCCCAGCACCCCCTTGTACAGCGGCCCTTAAAGCAACTTCTACTTCCAGAGCATCATGGGTGGATTCGGCGACAAAAAATACCATGCGACCGTAACTAACTTTCGATACATAAAGTGGCGGATTTCCAGGGGCAATCTGACCTTCAGGATCGGCGAATTTTTCTCCATCGCGAAATACATCAGTGGCAACAGCCAAGGTAGAATCGTCGAAAATCATGTCGTAGTAGGTCTGCGTAAATTTCACAAAGGAATAATTTCTCGCACTCTTACTATCAATTTTTAAATCGCTAGCCATCGTATTGGAGGCATAACGGCCATCAATCCCTAATTCAAACAACATGTTCTCGTAACTGTGAGCTTGGGATTGGGCATAACCAATTTTTGCAGTAGTGCCTTGAATTTTGTTATCGGTAATTAACTGGGAAATTGCTTGATTTACTCCCGAAGCTGACATGTCAACATCTCTAATAAAGTAATTGGCGTCATTCTCTAAAACCAATCCTGTCATGTAGATTGTGCCTGGAGCCCGAGGAATCGTAATTGGCACAAAATTCCCTAATTCAAATGCTTTGCCTTGCAACAAAGCTCCTGGATACAAGTTACTGCCACTTAGATCGAGTCCTAAAGTATCAGTTAGCTGGCGAACTTCAGATTCTCCCCAACCTTCAGTAGTGCATGTTGCAGTTACATTATCGCCAACAGGAATATTACTTGTTATTTTGGGGGGTTGTGACGCAGCGATCGCGCTATCTCGCTCTGCCGTAATGGTTAATTCTCCTGCATTGGTAATGTAGTCTGCTGAAAGGTTGCCAGTGTTGAGACTATTACTACCGCAGCTTACTAGAGTAAAAGCGATCGCAATACTAATCTTTTTAGGCAAACGGAAATAACCCTTCATGGCTAACATTTTGAGACAAGAATTTTTAAACATTTAATCACTACTCGAACTTTGATATAACAAGCGACGGGGAAATTACAGGGATTGTTCTGTCTGTTTAGTCCAAATCAAGATCCGATTTTCATAGGAAACATGCTAGTAGCCCATTACATAACTGAGTAGCTAATCAGTAACTAACTACTGTCCATAACATCCTGCCTGTAATAGATCCCGAATTTGGGTTTCGCAATTCTCCACCAGATCATTTGCGAGTTTGATTCCTGACTTCCCTGAATAGTGTGCTTTATCCTCAGCTGTGATCAAATAGGGATCGCCAAACAAAACTTTAACCGAATGATATATCACCAAGGGATGCAAACCATCCTGTTGAAAAAAAGGCTCGGAACCATCTAACATACTTAACCAGCGAATGGGAAAGGTAGGATAAATGGTCTCTTTGATAGAAGCGATCGCAACTGGTAAAACAGCTAAATTATCTACAGGTAAACGGTAAGCTAAATGAGCAAATCCACGTTGGAATTTACCAATTTCTCCTGGCATAGTAGGTTCAACCATTGGTTGTGCTCCCTCAGGAAATAGACCTACCCATTGTTGAGAATCGAGGAGTTTTTCCGCAATATCAAAAAAGTGTTGTTGTTTTTGTTTGGAAGTAGCTAAAGGAAAGCAATCTAAGAGTTTGATGATTTCTTTTAAGCCAGGAGTTTTACCCATGTAATGGTGGCAAGCAATTCTTAGTCTTGTTGGAATTGCTTCTATCAGTAACGGTGCATCTAAAAAACTTCGATGGTTACTAATAACTATAATTGGGATATCTTTCGGTATCTTATGTTGGTGATACAAAGCTGTTTTCACTCTTAGTGTTTCTAGTAGCGATCGTGATATCCACTTTGAATTACTGAAAGACATAAAAAAAAAGGTAGATGAATAATGGCTTGAATTGCACAATCACAATTTAGTCATAACTAATCTCTTATCTAGAGAGAAAGAAGCAGCTTATCATCACTCTAAAAAAACTAATTATCCTTTTCAGGTGACTTGTTACAGAAAAACAATAACTATTAAGTATTGCCCTCCCAAGGGTTAATTGTATAGAAATAAACAATACTGTATATTGTATAACTGCCTCTAAAACA
>CAZSEZ010000072.1:0-16918 GCA_964606015.1 uncultured bacterium | reverse complement strand
AAATCTGTCAAGTGAGAACTTTTAAAGTCTACAATGACATCGATTAAGTAATCAATAAACTCTGAGTTGGAAAGAGTGGTCTCATAGCTCAAATCCGCCTGCCCATCAAACTGCATCCGACAACGAGTCAATTCTGAGGGAAGTTTGGAAACATACCAACTAGCGACAAAAGGAATTGGCTCTCCTCCTTGAATCTTACGACTGCCTTCAAGAGATCCTTGGCGATAAAGTGAAATTGCATAAGGAAGCCAATTATGTTTATTCTTCGCATAATAAGGCATGTATATAACTACATCTGCTCTTCCTGCTGGTTTAAGCTGTTCAATAGTTAACGAGGTAGAAGTGGCCATAAATATTACTTAGTTAATTAGTGTAATTTGATGTGTTTAAATACTTTCTTAAATTCAAGTGATAGCTCTATCTCTCCATTTATAACATCTTGCTATCAGCTTTATTATCTATTCAGGGGATTCTTATTCGATTCTTATCATCAGATAAACCTATCTAAGTAAATGTAAGTAATGGCACAAGAAAAATCCCATCTAGACAACTCAAATCTTCAGTAATTTCATCTAAAATTATTAGACAAGCGGTATTTTTTTTAGTTAAGTGAATGACAAAAAACCTAGAACAACAACTACAGATTTTGATCAAAAATGCACCTGAGCATGGAGTTGCGCCACATGTTATCGAAAAAGCGATCGCACCAGAGCTACTAGCTATCGCCAAGCAGCTCAATCACGACCATTACTATCTCCTGCAAAGTCCGCAAAAAGATTGGGTAATTTCGGTAATGAGTTCAAGTAATTCACCACAAATTGAAAAAAAAGTTATTTTCGCTTTTTCTTCGCTAAAAGCGGCTACTCACGAAAAACCTGAAATGATCACAGTAAATTTGCCAGTAATAGAACTTCTTTGGCAATTCTTTTCTTTAAAGCAGATCGATAGCTTAGTATTCATTGAGAATCAACAAGCTAACCCTCCATCATTCGAGGTAAATCTTCAACACTTACAAAGTCGTATCCAAAAACAGCTTGTAAGACTAGCAAGCACCCCACCAGATATTGCCTAAAGCTAATTTCTCAGATGGCATTCCCTCAGATTGATGAATATCTAACCAAATTAACAATGTATAGTCGACAGATAAATTGAGTAATTTGAGGTACAGTTTAGGCTGCTTCCAACGGAGCCATTGTCAGACCTGCTCTTTTCAGTTGAAGGTGATACAATTCTGCTTGTTCTTGAGGCCCAATCCAAACAATCGCTTGTCCTTCATAGTGAATTTCATGAGAATGAGTCTTAGCCTGTTCGGTTGTCATTCCTGGAATGTAACTGACAAGACACTGTTCTACATGTTGAAAAGTATTAAAGTCATCGTCGAGAACAATTACTTTAAAGTTGGGATAAGGCTTGTGAACTTTGCTGGTAGCTCTTTCTTTGGTTACAGACGGGCTTGCGTTCATGACTCCTTGACCTCGGGAACAGGCGTATTTAACACTTGATCTCTATCTAGTTCTTTCATAGTTTAACCAGATTTAAGATTTTCTTCAAAAACTCTGCTCCAGTAACTTACGACCAACAAACATGGAAATATCAATCGGCTGGCTTTACCCAAATCTCATGAGCACTTATGGAGATCGTGGAAATGTTATCTGTCTCCAACGTCGTTGTCAGTGGCGCGATATTGAAGTAAAGATCGTAGCTTTAGATCGAGACACGGACGCCAAAACCTTTGAACAGGTAGATGTAATTGTTGGGGGTGGAGCGCAGGATAGACAACAAGAAATAGTCATGCGTGATTTACAAGGTGCTAAAGCAGAAGCCCTAAAACAAGCTCTTGAAAATGATGTACCTGGAGTGTTTACTTGTGGCTCTCCCCAGCTTCTAGGGAAATACTACGAGCCAGCTGTAGGAACTAGAATTGAAGGTTTGGGTTTACTGGACATGGTTAGCAAGCACCCAGGAGTAGATGCCAATCGCTGTATCGGCAATGTAATTTTCGAGGTTACCGCTACTCCCTTAGCAAGCGAGCTTAGAGAACTTTGGCCAGATAAACCAATCGTTATCGGGTTTGAAAATCATGGTGGCCGTACTTATCTCAATACAGTACAACCATTAGGCCAGGTAATCACCGGATATGGCAATAATGGCGAAGATGGTATGGAAGGAGCTTTTTATCATAATGCGATCGCGACTTATTCTCATGGCCCTTTATTAGCCAAAAATCCTTTCATCAGTGATTGGCTAATTATTAAAGCCCTAGAGAATAAATACCAAAAAAAAATCGCACTCAGTAAGCTGGATGATTCTTTAGCAATTGCAGGACGCAACGCAATGTTGCAACGCCTTGATTTAGTTAACAAAATTGCAACAAAGTAACAAATACTTGTAAAAGTTTGACTTGCCAATGTGCATTGCATCGCAAATTGACTTAAGATATGCAATTAATTGCAATTAATATTGCAAGTAGAAATAAACTAAGCTATTGCAGCCAAAATTATGACTGGACAAGTGTTAGACCGCAATTCTAACGGAATTCTTGTTTTAATTATTCCAGCTGCTTTTGCTATCATCCTAATTTGCAAGCTATGGCCATTGCTTCTCGGATTAACAACCTTAATCATTAGCTGGAGAGCATGGCAAGAGTATCAGTGGCGCAAATGGAGTGAACAGGTAGAGCCTTATTTTAACAATTTGATAGCTGATAACAGAGGCTATCTTACTCCAATAGATCTATCTGTAAATGCTAATCTAACCGCAAAAGCAGCAAAGGCATTTTTAGAACGAAAATCCGCTGAATACGGAACATCTCCCAAACAAGTAAAAGACAAGGGTCTAGTTTTCTATTTCCCTACGGCTAGCGCACTAGGTCGTATCTTTGACGATAGCGATCCTTTTAGTGATGAGCCTATTCAAGATAAAGTCGATACTGCAACTTCTCAAGTTGCTTCTAGCACCTCAACTACTGCTAAAGAAGCCAATCCAGTATCCTTCAAAGAACTTACGCAACTGGCAAAACAAGAAGCAAAAATCGATTCTCAAGCTTCTTCTACAACGACAGAATCAGCAAGTGGCGTTAATGCGCTCAATCAAGCAGAGTTAGCTAAACGCTTGGATGTTAACTCTAGTACCGTTGGTAGAAACAAGAGTAAACCAGAATCAGATTTCGCGATTTGGAGCCAAAGCAAAGATCCAGAAGGTGTTGCTTGGAAATATTTAGCCGAGACGAACGCATTTGTAACGATGGAAAGTTAATCAGCTTTCCCATCAATAATTGAATAGCTGTTCGTATTGATTTCCCTTTTCTGCTTAGAAGAGGGTTTTTTATGAATCAAAGATAGGAGTTTTTCTTATCTACTTTTTTTTGACTTCTCATAGAGATTCTTACTTTGTGTTGGAATCAAGAATCACTGAAGCTAGAGGTTTAAAAGTTCCAATTAGTTCTCTCCTAGCAAGGGCCAGAGTGGGAAAGGGAGTCTGACCATAATCTTTTCCTACAGTGAGAGGAAAAGGATCTTGATCGTCTAAATGACTAAAAGCTCCTCCTGCTGCTTGGACAATTACCCAAACTGCGGCAATATCCCAAATTTTTGGAGTCGCTTCCACACCGCCAATTACGGCACCAACAGCTACTAAGAGAAGATTATAACTAGCTACACCAATCATTCTTACTTTGCAGGGAAAAGGCTTTTGAAGAATGGCCAAGGAACGAGCACAAAAATTGAAAAGATGACTCTTGCTAGGACTATCGCTAGTAGTACGAATCAAATCACCATTTAGATAGGCACCCGTAGGCATTTCTAAACCTGAAGTACCTGCTAAATAACCATAAAAAGACTGTTGCAAACAGGGAATGTAAACAAAACCGAACACAGGAGTTCCTTTATAAAGTAAACCCAAAGAAATTCCCCATATTGCAACACCACGAGTAAAGTTTGTTGTCCCATCAATCGGATCGACAATCCAACACCAGTCAGTAGTAGGAAAAATATGAGTGGTTTCTTCTGTCAATACGCCATGATCAGGAAAGGAGTTAGCGATCGCATCTCTAATTGCGCTATCGGCCCATTGGTCTGCTTTGGTGACTAGGCTACCATCCTCTTTGTTAATTGCCTGAATATTGCCGAAATCTTCTAGCAGGCGCTCACCTATCTTCTGAGTAGTTTGGTGGCAAAATTTAAGTACCGAGTCCCAATAATCCTTCATTCTACAATTACTATTTGTGCTTCTAGAATTATAGGGTTATTGGTTAATAGTGAGCAGTTATGACTATTTATGTTCTATTAATAGCGGAGTAGGCTTCTATTGTTTTCTGAGCCGTTGCAGCCCAAGAAAATTTTGCTGCTTGTTTATAGCCTCTTTCGATTAGGAGTTCACGGAGAATAGAACTATCAATAATTTTGTAAATGGCTTCTGCTAACTCTCCAGGCTTCTCAGGTTCAATCAAGAGAGCAGCATCTCCTGCAACTTCAGGTAAAGAAGAAGTGTTCGCGCAAACTACGGGTGTTCCCAGAGTCATCGCTTCTAAAACAGGCAAGCCAAAACCTTCATAATAGGAAGGATAAATAAAAGCCGTGGCACATTTATAGAACGTTGCAACTGAGCGATCGCACAAATAATCTAAATGATAGATATGCTTACTATATGGAGATTGCTCAATAGCTTCAAAAACCGGTCTGTACTGCCAACCTTTGCGCCCAACTAAAATTAAATTCTGCTCGATATTGTATTTTTGCTTGAGATAATTAAAAGCTTTAATTAGAGTCAGAATATTTTTTCTAGGCTCAATAGTACTAACAAAAAGTAAATAAGGCTGACTAAAATCATAATTTAGGCTCTGTTTAACTTGAGTCAAGTTGATGCCTTGTAGATATTCCTGGTTATAACGACTTGCTAAAGGAGTAACCCAAACCTTTTCTGGTGAGAGTCTTAAATACTTAATAAGATCCTGTTTAGTACTTTTGGAGCTGACTATGATTAAATCAGTCCAAGGTAAACATTGCTCGACCCTCTGCTGGTATTGACCAGCAACGCTATCAACAAACTGGGGATAGCACAAAAAAGCCAGGTCATAAAGATTCATGACTCTAGCAGTCTGGCTATTTGGATAAACACAAAAGTTAGTTCCATGGAATATATCGTAAGACTGAAGCTTGTTGTCTAACAACCAAGGAAATATCTGCGGCACATTACCCAAAAACCAGTTGCTAAGCCTTACCGGATAGGGAAAGATGATCTTTTCTTCAAGTCTCTCGGTATTGATGAAACGGGGAAGAGAAAAATCCCGATTCAGCCATTTTTTAAGAGTAGGCTGATAAAAAATACTTAGTTTAAATCCAATTCTTTCTTGCTCTTTCGCTAAACAATTAATGAGGTTGGTAAGATGAAAACCAACCCCAGTCGGTTTAGTTGTTATCGGAGTCGCATCAACAATAACCTTTAGCATTTAACAACTAGGCCATTCTAAGTTCAATTCTTGATATCTTAGAGCGTTTTGAATATGTTCTGAAATAACCCAAGAGTTACTAAAAATTTGCTGATGCCATAGTCATTAAGAGAATCACTATAACACTGCTGAGAGCTAAAACAACAGCTAAAGCAACCGACTGACCTAAATTATTAGTAGAAGTATTTCTCATTTTTTTATACCTCGATAAAAAGACAATTCTCCATAGGCGGCAGTGTTAAAAACAGTTCCTTTTGACAATAAAGACCAGGGGATCATCTAAAAGATAGAAAAAACACTATAAATATGATTTACTTTGACCTGCCTAATGCCAGAATTATAGGCAAAAGAAACTAAAAGTCCCTAATAAAAGAGACATTGTTTATCATTACTTAACTTTTCTTGATGTCAGCAGCTCTCTAATGAGTAAAAATACTCGTCAACAATTCAGGATCTGGAGCTATTTTGTAGGAACTCTTTCTATCTGAGCGTAACCGCTAAACAAAAGCATTTTTCCTTGAGTTTCTAAACGATTCAAGCGAATTTTGACCCCGTCTAAATTAAAGCGATCCAAATCAACCATTTCATTAAGAATCTGACCCAAGGTTTCCGTTAATTGCAAGGATAGATCTCGAACATCTTCAGGAATATCTTGAGGTTCAAACTGAATATTTTTAAATTTCACTTTTCTTCTCTTAGCAACGTCCAAGAGACAAGAAAGGCTGATAGGTACAGAGCGATCGCTCCAATTAGCTTTTGCAAGTAATTTAATGTTATTACCTGACAGCAATTTAAGCTCAACATCGGTGAAGGAAACTGCTTCTCCACCAGAAATCTCCGTTAGAGTTGGTTCGGAAAGATTTTCTAATCGCTTACGGACTAACTCAGCTTGAAAAGCATCGTTAAGATCAGCTTCAGTGAGCTTTACCTGAGCTATTGCTTGAGTTGGCTGTTTCAGAGAAATTTTTCCCTGCATCACTGAGCTAAAGTCAAGAGATACAGCATCAGTCTCAAAAGACATTTCCTCAGTCCGAAAGTCCTGGCGAATTACCAAGCCACGACCATTCATCTTGAAACTATCAATAGTACCTTGTAGTAGCTTGCTAGAAGGATTACAACTTACGGCAACCTCTACCAAATCGCTGCGAGTAAAAAGATGGCGGATGGTATTAGTCGCTACTTTGTTGAGAAGCTTCTCTCCCCAATCACCACCTTGATTATTTTTGAAACCAACAAAGCCACCAAACATAAGGCTATTTACTAGGCTATAGTCCACTTACTTTGTAACAAAATATTAAGATTGTTGCAATTCTTGAGCTAATTTCGAGACATTCAGCAAAATCTTTGCTAGGAACATCTGATTATCATTGAAAAAACGCTATAAGTACAAATCACTAGCAGTTTTCTTGAGCTGATTCAGCTTATCACGGATTGCTCCTTTGGTTAGCATTTCTCTTGCCATATCTAAACCTACTTCTATGGTAGGACAAATCTGGTTAAGCCATAGATAAAAGCCACCGTTGAGAATAGCTGCCGAGGTTAATGCATTATTCTTCCCTTTTATAACATTCTTGATCACCTCAATTGCGGAGGAAGTCGATTCTAAGGTCAAATCACTACCGTTGAGCTGATAGTCTTCAGGATGAACTAAGATACGTTCAAAAATCTTCCCTGATTTAACACTTCCAGCGATCGCAGTACGATTACAAGAAAGATCGCAACTTCCCTCCAGACCCTTGACTGTAGCAAAGTTATCAATTCCTACTAGCTTGAAAGTCTTAAAAAAACGCTCTTCGGTAGGAGGATGAACAAAGCCAGCAACTAAATTGGCATCTCCCACAACAGGGGACCAAATAAGCTCTAAAGTTGAAAAAGTCGGTCTTTTCCCGATTTGTTGTCTATAGGGGACCAGCTCATATGCTTCGGAAAAATGTCGCTTTTGATAAACAAAACCCACTCCCGTCTTTTCTAAAAATTGTTGAGCTTGGTTCAAAGAAAATCGACTAAAATCTACCCCTAGCTCTTGCCAGAGAGTCACCAAAGGCAATCCATATTTAGTAGGCATACAGTCCCCACCATGAAGAATTATAGGAGCACCTGCTGCTGCTAAAACTAGAGTAGTAATAGGATTAACGGGGACAGTACGCGATCTCCCATCGTAAGGTATCCCAAAAACCATAGGAGTGTGGGCAAAGGCCAGGTTTTCAGTACTGAGTTTTTGGCCCAGACTATTGTAGGCATCTAGCATACCCGCTAGCTCTTCTGGAGTAGGACGCTTGATCCGATGAGAAATCATAAAAGCGCCTATTTGAGCAGGAGTGGCAGTTTGATTTAGCATCATAGTTGTTGCTTTAGCTGCCTCAGCCCTGGCTAGATGTTTACTGGTATGAGTACCGCTAGCAATTTTCTTTAATAATTCTCGAAATTCATCACTCATGGCAACCTCATTATCTGATAGCAACTTGTTTTTGAGCTAAATGCTGTTTTACAAGCTGGTAAAAATGAGCTATGGGAGGAATAGTCAAACGATCTCTAGTCGTTGCCATGACGACTTGGCGATCAAGGCTAGCAGAGGGCATCTCACCTATCAAAGTACGGTCCAAATCTAGAGGAATCACTACAGGACGAGTTGCTAAAGAACTATCTTGAGTTGCACCGATTAGAGCTCCTTGTGGCAAAAGAGCTACACTATCACCTTGACGTACTACTCCACGAAAGGCATCCAAGGTATTAAGCTCCATAATTGTCTTTAGCTCTAGATTTTGTTTATTAAACCAATCTTGTACCAATCTTTGCATGCCATACCCATCTTTAAAGACTACTTGAGGATAATTAGCAATCTCAAGCAAAGGCACTTTAGCATAATCAGTCAAAGGATGATTTGCAGCCATCAAAACGGCAATATCCTCGCGATACAGTGGAACTATCTCCATTTCTGGGGAATTGGTCAGAAAACGATTATGCATCACAATAGCAACATCTACTAGTCCATCTCGAAGTACCTTAAGGGCGCGATCGCTACCTAGAGCGGTAACTCGCAACTGAGTTTGAGGATAGTCATAGCAAAATTGTTGTAGTACTGGAGGCAAATAATAAGCACAAACAGAGTGAATTGCTGCAACACAAAGTTCTGGCTGTTTACCAGCCAAGAGGTCTTTGCAATCCACAATTGCTCTTTGCCATTCTTGGCAAATTTTCTGGGCACGAGGATAAAGCTTTTCTCCACCTACAGTTAATTTTGCCTGAGAAGTACGGTGAAAGAGAGAAAGCCCCAGTTCTTGTTCTAGGGACTGAATCTGTCGGCTAATGGTAGACTGAGTAACTCCGCATTTTTTTGCTGCTTGCCCAAAATTTCCTGTCTCCATAACTGCAAGAAAGGCTTGTAGCTGCTCTATACGCATATTCGAGAATTACCACAGTAAAGATTACTATTGTTTATCTGTTTCTCTATTTATGATAAAACACATAAATTTTATCCGTAAATTTTAGTACAAACATGGTTTTTTTTTTCAACTTAAGTCAGAAAACCAAGACAAATGGTGCGATCCTGTGCCTTTCTTCAGCATAAGAGAACGCGGCCCAAAATAAAAAGTCAGGAATAAGCAACTATTAAGCGACAATCTCATACGACATAAAGTGATTCAGTGTCCAGAAAGCAACTTACTTACTAATTAACTAACTCAACACTAGACAAATGAAAGATTACATCAAGCTAGATCAATTTCTCAAACGAGAGGGGATTGTCCAAACAGGAGGGGAAGCCAAAATTAGAATCCAGGAAGGAGAGGTAATAGTAAATGAAGAGGTTGAAACCCGTCGAGGCAAAAAACTACGAACTGGTGATCAGGTGACTATTGACAGACAAACTTATCAAGTAGAGTTAGAAGAATAACCAATTAAACTGTTATGACAACTATCGTCCAACACCGTCGCACAGGCGATCGCTATATACTCCTCAATATCAATGGAACAGGAAGTAGCGTCAACCCTTCGCGTTTTTTAAACGAGCTTTTCACTTCAGAAAAGGCCGAACTTCCCTGCATCGTCACAGTATGCGACGCTAAGGGCAATCTCTTTCTAGCCAATCTCGACAATTTATTTGTTGTTGAAATAGATGGTGTTGAACCCGCCAAGATCTTACCCGAACCAAGTTATCAGCCTCAATCACCGCCTTCTAGCTATAGTTATCGAGGAGATGCAAGAGAGAAGAAACCTGAGCAAAAATCTAATATTACTGATGACGATTTTGCCAATGGTAATCAGACAGAAAAAGAACCCCAAACACCAACTGAAGATTTTCGGGGTTCCGCTAACTTAGATGAATTTTCTGAATCAGATGAAGACTGGATTTAAGGCTTAACTAATTTCAGATAATTAGCCACCGAGATATTCCTGTTGTGAAGAGAAGAGCCAGTGACGACCTACCGCTCAGTTATGGCCCTGTCTTCAGATATCTCAATTTCTCAACAGTCGTGAACTTTCTAAAACTAATTATCAGGAAGAATTCCTACTTCTATGCTGAGATCGAGGTTACTATTCTGGCGTAGTACTTGGAGCGCGAGAATCTCACCTACTTGAGTTTTTTCAACAATCTTTTGCACATCTACAGGAGTACTAACATCTTTTTGGGAGATCGCACGTACGATATCACCCTGTTGTAGACCAGCCCTAGCTGCGGGAGAATTTGGCATAACACCAACAATTAAAATGCCATCGTCTTGAGTTGCTTCTAAGTTAAAGCGACTTTTAAGTTGGGCTGCTACTTCTGCTGTAATAGGAGTCATGCTGATACCAAGGAAAGGATGTTCCACTTTTCCATTGGCAATGAGCTGTTCGGCTATATCACGAGCGGTGTTGATCGGTATAGCAAAGCCCAAACCTTGAGCATTACGAAGAATAGCAGTATTGATCCCGATAACTTCCCCTTTAGCATTCAGAAGAGGTCCACCAGAATTCCCAGGGTTAATAGCTGCGTCAGTTTGGATAAAGTCGATCCTTTTGTCACCAACCCCAATTTGCGCACTGTTACGTCCAGTAGCACTAATAATACCAGTGGTTACAGTATTATCTAGGCCTAGAGGGTTACCAATCGCGATCGCGTATTCGCCAATTTGTAATTGGTCGGAATCACCAAAACTAATAGTAGGCAAATTTTCTTCTTCAATTTTGACCACAGCCATGTCAGTCAGATTATCCTTACCCATGACTCTCCCTTCAATGGTACGCCCATCTTTAAGGGTGACTGTTACTCGATCCGCGCCATCTACCACGTGAGCATTAGTCAGGATCAAACCATCAGAACTAACAATAAAACCAGACCCTGTACCCCTTTGCACTTGGCGATCAGGAACATTGGGAATTTGCGAACCAAAAAAACGACGGAAAAATGGATCGTTAAATGCTTCAGGCAATTGAGCCTCTACTGTCCGAGAAGCATTGATTCTGACAACCGCAGAACCGACATTATTAACAACATCCGTCACAAAATTCTGTGGAACGATTGCGACTTCACTAGCTTTGGCGGGGGTTTCCACTTGAGCCACTAGCTTTCTACTGGGAGTACTCGCAAACAAAGACTGAGGCGTATTCAACAAATAATTTCCACCAAGGGCAATTCCCCCTCCCAACACCATCAAGGATAAGGAGGCAGTAGCATTTTTCCATAGCGAAGCTTTGGAAGTTGCCGAAGATTCAGAATCAAATTTCTTGTTCATCAGGGTCAAATTATTTTTCCTGTAACTCTAACCGATATTCAAATTGTGAAAAGAGAAAAGTCCCTCTAGAGAAGAATTTAAAGTCTGAAGGAGCTTTGAGTGAAGCACGTTCTAGAGGTGACAATTAATAAGATAGATGAGGCTTATGGCTTTCCTGTGACAACCTTATGTAATTTCTGTGACATATTGAAAAAAAGCTTAAAGCAATAGTCAAGTTACATCACGCGAAAGATGAAGGGATAGCGAAACTCATTATCTGGCTGCTGTAGACAATGAAATACTGCCCACCCTGACAATCCCCAGTGATAGATAAACCAGATTGGCGCCAAGATAAAGCCAAGCAAGCCAAAAGTTAGAAAAGATAAGGTTGCGATAATCGCTCCGATTAGCCAGACATTAAGGTAAAAATTAATTGCTTCTTTTGCATTCTCTTGAGTCACTTGATCATCAGAGATAAAGAAGATTGCGATCGGTACAGCAATCGGTGCAACTAAAGCACTAATAAAGACAGAACCATGAGCTAAGGCAGAGAGCAACTTACGTTTGTCTGAATGGGAAGAATCTGCTTGCATCGTTTTTAGATTTAACTCTTTACTTTTAAGAGACTCCTACATGTTATCTCGGACTATCCAAGAGCCGTAGTGTAGCTTTCTTCCCTTAAGATTAAAGTTTTCCGTACTATCATTTAGTGATTTTGACCTGCATATTGCGATCGCCACAGCTCAATCAACAACGCAGCAATTATTAAGAAATATTTAATTATGAGAGTCTAATTAGCTCTTAACCAAGAAAAATCACCAGATAACTTCTCAGATGTCGTCAATATTTGGTAGCTTAATAAGCAGGAAAAATTGAGCTAAATAAAATAAAAAGTCTTATTTAGATTTCTGGTAGTTTTAAGTCTGCGCTCTAAGGAGAATATAACAAAGTGACCATTATTTTTCAGTTTGCTCTATTTGCATTGGTTGTGTTTTCGTTCGTCATGGTAGTTGGCGTCCCCGTAGCTTACGCATCCCCTCAAAACTGGCAGCAGTCCAAAACTCTTCTATATGTTGGTTCTGGAATTTGGGCAGCCTTGGTTATTTTGGTGGGAGTACTCAATACTTTTGTGATCTAGGTAAAACTTCAGCAATGTTATTGTTCCAGTAGCGATTGTCTTCATCTTAGGCGATCGCTATTTGTTATGCGAATCTATATCGTATATTTTTAACAGAGTATTCTGAGTATTTTTTTATATGGCTACATTTGAAGGAAACTTTACTGGCGACCCTTCTGGGTTTAAGTTTGCGATCGTTATTGGTCGTTTTAACGATTTAGTTACAGGAAAACTGTTGTCTGGATGTCAAGACTGTCTCAAACGCCACGGAATCGACGTGGACCCTCAGGGGGCTCAAGTAGATTATGTCTGGGTTCCTGGTAGCTTCGAAGTCCCAATGATGGCACGCCAACTAGCTAGTAAAGATTGTTACGATGCCATTATCTGTCTGGGAGCCGTAATTCGCGGACAAACTCCTCACTTTGACTACGTATCTTCAGAAGCAGCTAAGGGAGTTGCCGCAGCTAGCTTTCAAACAGGAGTCCCTGTAATCTTTGGAGTACTAACCACAGACACAATGCAACAAGCTTTAGAAAGAGCAGGCATTAAGAGTAACCTGGGTTGGAACTATGCTCTAGATGCTTTAGAAATGGCAAACTTGATGCAACAGGTTAAAACTATCAAATGATTTTAGCGGTTATCAGCTAATGAAACTTTCCGTAATCATTCCTATATACAACGAGATTCACACTCTGGATACCATCTTAGGAAAGGTAGTTAAAGCTCTACCCCAAATAGTCAAAGAAATTATCCTGGTAGATGACTTTTCAACAGATGGAACGAGGGAATGGTTACGGGAAAAGCTGGCTAAAAAGCAAAATCTACTACCTAGGCTCAACTCAAAAGTTGAAAATAAAACTGAAACAACACAAAGTAGTTGCGATAACTCAGACTCCTGGACAACCGATCCGACTAACTCTAATGTTGTGCTTACACAAGCTCCTTCAGTTTCTTACAAAGTGATCTATCACGAGCGCAATTTAGGAAAGGGTGCAGCTTTACAAAGTGGGTTTGAGATAGCGACAGGGGACGTTTTGGTAATTCAAGATGCAGATTTAGAGTATGACCCCCAAGACTGGGATAAAATGTGGCGTATTATCGCCGAAGGCCATGGTGATATTGTCTACGGCTCTCGTTTTTATGGCGACCCCCACCGAGTGCTCTATTTTCACCACCTATTGGGGAACAAGGTAATTTCGAACCTCATTAATTTGCTATGTAATACTACCCTGAGCGATATTGAAGTTTGCTACAAGATGTTTCGCCGAGAAGTCTTGGAAGATTTGCGTTTAAGTTGTCACGATTTTGGTTTTGAAGTAGAGTTTACGGTCAAGGTTACCCAATCTTTACATCGTTGGCGGATATATGAAACGGGAATCGCTTACTACGGACGAACTTATGATCAAGGAAAAAAGATTAGTTGGCGCGATGGCATCAAAGCTTTGTGGTATATATTTAGGTTTAGATTTTTTGGTTGATTTCAAGTCCTAGTCAACTTCCTTGTATCGGTCTCATCCACTCTGTCTTAGCAGTCAAAGCCAAATATTACTAGAGTAGCATCATATAATCTAGTCGATCACTTGCCATAGGATTTTTAGATTTGCGCTTATTTTGTAGATTTGATGTTAGTTGAATTAGTTCAAGCAAAAGCGATCGCTCATCCTGAAAAACTAGCTTATATTTGGTTGGCAGATGGTGAGCAACGGGAAATCAAGCTCACCTATGGTGAATTAGATTCTAAAGCCAAAGCGATCGCAGCTGAGTTGCAATTCTTGGTTAAGCCAGGATGTAGAGCATTATTGGTATATCCCTATAGCAAAGGCTTAGAATTTATTACCGCTTTTGTGGCTTGTCTTTATGCAGGTGTTGTAGCTGTACCCTGTCATCCACCAACAAATCGTCTCACAACAACAGAAGTCCAAACTCGCCTGCTAGATGCTGAGGCCACGATAGTCTTGAGCGATCGCTCCTTATCAAAACAACTACCAAAAAAACTCAAAACCCAATCTGATTTACACTGGCTCGATACAACGTCAGTTACAGCCAATCCTATTAACTATGTACTACCACAACTACAACCAGAAAGTTTAGCTTTCTTGCAGTATACCTCTGGCTCTACAGGAGAACCCAAGGGAGTCATGATTACCCATAGCTGCCTCAGGCAAAATCAGGAAATACTCAAGCAGGCCTTTGGCCATAATGAAAATTCGATCGGAGTTGGCTGGCTACCGTTGTTCCACGATATGGGTTTAATTGGCAATGTGCTGCAACCATTGTATTTAGGGATTTGCTGCGTACTGATGTCTCCCATTAGCTTTATCCAAAAGCCGATACGCTGGCTAGAAGCGATTAGTAAATATCAGGCTACTACTAGTGGAGCCCCCAACTTTGCCTACGATTTATTATGCGATCGCGTTAAGCCACAGCAAATCAAGCAGTTGAACCTCAGTAGTTGGCAAGTTGCATTCTGTGGGGCAGAACCAATACAGGAAGCTACAATCAAGCGTTTTATCGAAAAATTTGCGGATTGTCACTTTAAAGAAACGGCTTTTTATCCTTGTTATGGGATGGCAGAAGCCACTTTGATGATCACAGGAGGCGACTACCAACAGGCGCCCCAGATTTTGCACTTAGATAAGTCTGCTCTAGAAAATAACCAGGTTCAAATCAGAAATAAAAGCAATAGCACCAGTAGTTTTCTTAGTGCAGGCCACCCTTGGTTAGATGGAGAATTAGCAATTGTCAATCCAAAAACTGCAACGCAATGTTCGACAAATGAGATAGGAGAAATCTGGTTTTCTGGATCTAGTATTGGTCATGGTTACTGGCAACAACCAGACAAAACCCAAGCAACTTTCCAAGCCAAGCTAGCCAATAAATCCTACCTAAGGACAGGAGATTTAGGCTTTATTTATCGCAATGAACTCTACATTACAGGTCGTCTGAATGATGTTTTGGTGCTTTGGGGCTTAAATTATTACCCTCAGCACATAGAACAAACAGTGTGCGAGGCACATTCGGCCCTACAACCTAATGCAGGAGCGGCTTTTACTATTAATCTCAATGGAAGATCTCAGTTAATCATTGCTCAGGAGATTAAAAGAACCGCGCGTAAATCTTTTGTCATACAAGACGTGGTTGAAGCAATTCGCTGGGCAATTTTTCAGCAACATTTTCTCGACGTAGGCAAAGTTATTTTGCTCTCACCTGGCAGCTTACCCAAAACTTCAAGTGGCAAGGTACGACGTCAAGCTTGCAAAACAGAATTTTTAGCTGAAAAACTCCCTATTCTGGCTCAATGGTCTTTGCCTAAGCATCAATTCAGTGATCTGACATCATTAATGGAACGATATACAAATCCCCTTACTTATTTGAATATTTTGATCGCGATCACTAGAGGTAAATTCAAAAGATTTTTGAATTTCTGGAGCTCCTCAGTCCTACACCAAAGAGAAAAAACATAATACCTCTTCTAAGCCACAAGCCATATAGAAAGCTCAAGCCATCAGGTAAATGAATGCAAACAAAAATTACTTAGTTAATAACATTTATATCTTCCACGATAAGAATCTGTCATGGCTAAATAGCTACACCTATAGTTAAGATGCATAGTGTATCTGAAGATACATCTAAAGGATATTTAGATGACTAAGTTAATCAACTTAAGCGATCGCTTCCACGAACAGGGAGAATATGTTTGTCCAGTTTGTCGACACGGCACAATCAGCAGAATGACTCTCATGGAAACTTTTGCTTGTAATTTTTGCCAGCATATCTTCACTACGGACTTTGAACGCCAAGAAATCAAAATGGCAGACAGTCAACTGCCACTATCTTGGCAGTGGCATGGCAAAAACTGGAAAGGAATCCGCAAAGAAGCAAACGATCTGAAATGGACTTATCTACTTCTGTGTTTAGCATTTGTAAGCATTCCAACCATGATTGTGGCGATCGCTACTTATGTATTTCCGCCTCTACCAAGTAGTACCCTATCTTGGCTACCTTTATTTTGGGTATGGTTAACCTTTTTCGCCCATTTGCTTTGCCTACTAATGCTGATCGTTGAGTATTACCAATTACCGATCATGCTATATTTCAATGCCTTGAAAAGAAGACTAATACCCTTTGGACACACTTAAAGCGACATCCTCAATTTCAAGAGTTCCTGTAGGCATTGATAACCTAAAACGAAAGCGAACAAGCCGACCCCGACTTACTCGCTTTTAGATAGCTATCAATCAATAAAACTCTCTCTAGCCAGAAAGTAGCTAGCTGCCAGAGGATAAAGGAAGAACTCTACCTTCCACGCGATCACGATAAGGTTGTACTTCCTCAGTGTAATCAATTGGCAGTACTGCAACTACATTATCGTGAGGACGAGGGATAATCACCCAAGACTCCAAGGTAGCTCCCTCTGCTTTTTTGATAGCCTCAATCCCTGCATCCATAGCTGTTTTAACTTCAGATACATCTCCCCGGATATTAATGTTGAAACGTGCGCTCCCAACTCTAATGTAGCCAACTAAAGTGATTCTACCCGCTTTTACCATTGCATCTGCTGCTGCTAGTATGCCTGGGAAGCCTTTTGTTTCTATCGATCCAACCGCAGGTTGCGCTGGCATATACTCAACTCCTTAAACTTAAGCGTGAAAAATAATGTAA